>CAYWLC010000036.1:0-23499 GCA_964458895.1 uncultured Luteolibacter sp.
AAATTTTTCACTAATTTTTCTCCGCCTCCCGCAAACCTCGGTTTTCCTCGGGGATTTTTATGGATACCCTTCCACATTTCGTCGGAAACCAGGGGTTTAGACGAGCAATCCTCAAAAACAACCGACAGCCGCACAGAGGGGTGATTTTGACCTTGGAAAACGGGCGGTTGAGGTGGATAATGCCGCAAATGTCTGACCTTGTCCGAGTCGAACTCATTGCACTGCTGCCAACGCAGGCGGGGTGTGCCGTGTTTTTGGGGGACGGAAAAAAGGCCATTGTCTTTTACATCGACCCTTCGGTGGGGGCCTCGATCAATGCTTCCGTGAGCCATCAGTTGCCGCCACGGCCGTTGACGCATGACCTTTATCTGCTGACCTTGGAAGCCTTTGGGGCCAAGATCTCACGTGCGGTCATCGTGCAGATGGAGAACGAAATCTACTATGCCCGGCTGATTTTGGAGGCGGAAAACGAGATCATGGAGCGCAAGATCGTCGAGTTGGACGCGAGGCCATCGGACTGTCTGGCCTTGGTGGTGCGTTGCGGCTCCCCGCTTTACGTCGTGCGCGGGCTCTGGGACCGGCTGGAGGACATGTCGGGGGCGCTTGAGGAAATGCGCAAGGACGCCGGTGAGGAAAACCCGGGGACCTGACCATTCCACGGATTTCCGCACGAATTGGCGGCTTGCGGAATCGTGTTTCGGAGTTAGTCTGTCGCGCTATGGACCCATCCCCCGTAATATCACCCCCCGATTATCTGTGCGAGGAAATCGTGCTGCATCCGGAAAACCGCGTGTTCCCGCCGTTCGATATTGTTAGGTTGTTAGGCACGGTGTTCGCCCCCACCTGCGGCTGCAAGGTCTGCATTCTGGTGGACTTCGACGAGCCTGCCGGGCTCATCAAGGACTTCGCCTTTCTGGAGCGGGAGGGTTATCCGGTGCAGAAAAGGGCGCACAAGCATTTTCACCTCGGCCTGCAGGATGGCGCGCTCGAAGCGCTTGGCATGACCGGCGGTGAGATGTATGCCTTCCGCTGCACCCATGGTTCCAATCTCGATCTTGAGGATGATGTTTGGGACACCGATGGCAGGCGGCTCTCGCTCGATGATGATATCTATCCGAATTATGACATCATCCTGTGCATTTCGACATTCTCCGCCACCGCTCCGCTGACGGCCAAGTGCAGGGAATACGGCTTCCGCGGCGCCACCCTGCACGGCCTCAACGACATCATCCTCAACTCAGGCCTCGCTGTGGACTATCAGGAGGTCTCGGCCGACGCCGAACGCCTGCGGCTGGCTCTAACCAAAGCCGACTCGGTGGAAATCGATTTCGCACTCGAGGACGGGCGCGTGCTCACCGCATGGCTGGGGCTGGGCGGACAGGAGGCGCAGAAATCCCACGGTCTCTGCCTCGGGAGGACGCCGGACATCGCCAACCTGCCGGCGGGCGAGGTTTACTTCGTGCCCCGTGACGCGCGCGGGCAGTTCCCGATGAAATACGAGGACGGCACCCTTGGTTTGTTAGATGTGGAGAAGCGCTGCATCGTGCGCTCCACGCTCCTTGCCGGCAACCAGTCAACCATCGACACGCACAACCAGCGCCTGCGCGACGACCCGATGACCGGCACCCTCGGGGAACTCGGGCTGGGCACACAGGTGCTGCCGGTTTCCGGTGCGGACATCCAGGATGAAAAGGTGTTAGGCACCTGCCACCTGGCCACGGGACGCGACGACCATCTGGGCGGCGACATCCTGCCGGCGATGTTTAAAAAACACGAGAACTCGACCCACGATGACATCCTCTTCGCACCCCACAAGACACCTAATTTCAACATCCGGCAGGTGCGCATGAAGCGCGGGGCGCAGGAGGAGATCATCATCGAGAACTTCCGTCCGACGCGTTATCTGATGGATGCGCTGCTGGATGGCAGGTGAGCGGTGGAATTAGATCAGTCGGATCAGTCGAATCAGTCGGATCGGTCGGAACTTCCAGCACTTTTCTTTGGCAAGCAGACTAGCAGATAACCTCACTGGGTGCAAGGCATGAAGGTCTTGCCAGTTAGAAATGCGCGGGCCTCGCCGACGAGGAAGAGCGAGCCGGCCACGAGGACCGGCGCGCCGTGGAGCAGGGCTGCCGCATAAGCCGCCTGGAAATCATCGAAGGTCTCGTGTGGCGGGGCGTCCGCAGGCAGGCAGTCCGCCAGATCCTGTGACGGCACGGCCCGCGGCGTGTTGACCGGGCAGAGGAAAACGCGCGACGCGAGCGGTGCGAGGATTGTTAGAATTCCGGCGGTGTCCTTGGCGGCCACCGCGCTGAAGACGAGCGCGGCTTTTTGTCCGGGGAACGTGGAGTTCCATGTGTCCGCGAGGACCTTGGCGGCGTGCGGGTTGTGGGCGCCGTCGAGGACCACGCCGGGGCGGATTTCCTCGAAGCGACCGGGCCAAGAAATGTTAGACAAGCCGTGACGGACGCTGTCAGAGTTGAGTGGCAGTCCGGCACGATGGAGCGCGGCCACGGCAAGCGCGGCGTTCCACTGCTGGTGTTCTCCGGCGAGCGTGATCGGATAGCCTAACAAAGGTTCCTTGATGAACTCCAGCGGTGCGCGGATTTCGTTCGCCTCCTTTTCGATGACGAATGTCGCCGCAGGTTCCTGTGGCGCACAAATCGCCGGTTTGCCGGCCACGAAGATCCCGGCTTTTTCCGCGGCGATCTCCGCGAGCGTGCCGCCAAGATATTGCATGTGATCCATGCCGATGGGAGTGATCACGCAGACATCCGCAGGCACGGCGGTGGTGGCATCGAACCTGCCGCCCATGCCGGTTTCCAGAATGATGAGTTCGCATTCGCGCTCGCGGAACCAGCGCATTGCCAAGACCAGAGTGATTTCAAAAAAAGTGGGATGCGGGTCCATGCTCTCACAAATTTCCCGCAGCGTGGTGAGCAGGGTGGCGCAGGTTTCCTCAGGGATTTCCTCGCCGGATACTTTGATACGCTCGCGGTAATCGATTAGATGGGGCGAGGTGAACAAACCGGTGCGCATGCCGCAGGCGCGGGCGATGCTTTCCATCATCGCGCAGGTGCTGCCCTTGCCGTTGGTGCCGGCCACATGGATCACCCGTGTGCCGTAGGCGGGATAGGCCAGAAACTCCTTGAGCAAGTGGCGCGGGCCATCAAGCCCGAGCTTGATCCCGAACATCTGGGTGGAAAACAACCAGTCGATGGCTTCGCGGTAGTTCATCGTGACAGCGCATCCATCACCCGGATTCGCGCTCCTGCCAAGCAGGGAATTGGGTGTGGACTCGGAGCCGTAGGCTTTCAGCCTGGTCCGGACCGTTGCAAGCCCGGCACCGGGTGACGGTTGGGGCAGTGGTGATCAGCCGGTCAATCCGGTATGGAAAGGAAAAACCACGGGCTTCCGCCGGACGATCGGGGAGGTGCCGTGGTTTCCGAATCTATATAGGAATGGTTAGAACTTGAAAATGAAGTTCATCACGACTCCTTTCTCGGCCATGTCATAGATGAATCCATCCTTGTCGTAGTTGGTATCAAAGTAGCGATAGCCGATTTCGGTGGAGAAACTCTTGGTGAAGTTGTAGCCGACGCTTGCCTGAAGGTTCCAGGTGTAATCCGAGTTGACTCCGAGGCCTCCAATGTCCCCCTTGCCGGCGAGATACCAGCGGTCATTGATATTCCACTGGCCACGGAGACCGACGATGGGATCGGTCCAGCACTTTTCAGGTGATATCGAGCGGCTGAATTTCCCTGAGACATCGAGATTGAGTTTGAGCGAATTATAGCGCGCACCCGCATACACATCGAGGAAGTGTGTGGGCGTTTCCGAAACCCGGTAGAGAACCTCGAATTCCCCGAGGAATTGTTTGAGGTTCAGGTTTACATTTTCGCGCAAGGGCAGGGTGGATTGTCCAGAGTCGCCCAGGCAGGCATAGAAACCGTCGGCGAGGAAGCCCCAGCGGTTGTAGCGGGCTTCCAATTGGAGGGATGCATACATTTTGACCACGTCGAGGACCTCAGCGGTGCTCTCATTCACGCTGGTGGCATAGCCATCCGGGCCTGTGGTGCCGCTCAGCGCGGTGAGCCAGGCGTAGAGGGGGGTGATCCGGAATTCCCATGGGTCGGGCGCCGGAGGGGTGATGACGGTCTCGGCGGCGGTTTGTCCGGCGCTGGCGAGCAGCGGCGCGGCGCAGAGCGCGGCGGGGATGAGGCAAGCGGCGATGGATGCGGTTTTGCGTTTCATGATGTGCTGGTGTTTGTGGTTAGAGTGTTAGTGGCAGGGATGGATCGGATTGGCTGTTGGGGAAGATGAGGGTGGGTTCCTGGTGATGTCACAAGTGCCCGATATCGGATTTCAGTCGACCGGAACGAGAGCCTCTGCCCACCAGGATGGCGGCTTCATCTGGACGGGCATGTATTCCTCACGCGGCACACCTGGTATGGGAGGCAACTCATCTAACACCTTCGCCTGACGAACGACGATGGCATCCTTCGTGATGTTGAACACCGTCAGGTCCTGGGTTTGGACAACAGGACCCTCATAAACTGTGCCAAGCTCCGAAAAGACCAAGGGAATCACCTGGGGCGACAGGAGCGGCGTGTGCCAGAGGCCAGCCATGCGCGGCTTCGTGAGCTTGAACACCTTGCCAGCGGCCTTCGGCGACGTGTGAGCCGCATTCAGCGCGATCGTCGCCCGCTCGATGGAAAGGCCCGACGCGGCCGCTAGCGCCGCCGCGGGCGGGAAACATTCGTGGATGAGCAGGTCAACACCACCTTCGCAGGCACGCACGAGCGGCCAGGATGGGCGTGCGTCGCCTGAAAAAACGAACGACAGGCCGGCAAAGTCGAGGCGATAGCCGACGGCACCGCTCAATGCATGGATGACAGGAAACGACGTCACCTTCACACCATTCTTTTCGTAAACCATCTGGGTCTTGCTGAAATCGAACTCGGACACCACGAGCCTCATGCTGTCCGGATTGATGGGGCCGCGCCCGGCTTCGGTGTCCCACGCGAGCGCTTCCTCGATCGCTTCACCGAAGTGACGCGTGCCCAGGCGTGGCTCCGTCCCGCTGGGCCCCCACAAGTAAATGGGTCCGTCCGCCCGCCCCACCTTCGCATAGCTGCCCACGAGTGTGAGCAGGTCGCCCATGTGGTCGGCGTGCAGGTGAGTTAGAAACACCTTGTTGAGCTTGTTGACCGGCAGCTTCAGACTTGCAAAATTTGCCAGAGAGCCGCTCCCGAGGTCGAAAATCAGGAGTTCCCGCTCGGCGTTACCGACTTCGACGAGGACGCTGGCCGAAGCCTGGGCGCGCGTCACCCAGGGATTTCCGCTTCCGAGCACCGTCACGCGTATTTCACCGTCCTCAATCTTCTCTTCGTCAGGGATATACCGCTCGGCGTATTTCCGTCGCGGCGTGCCGATGACCGGCGACAGGGTGATGGCCTTCGTTCCGCCCTCAAATACCGGCGCCGGCAGGACCGTGGATTTGCTGTTTGTGATTGCATCCAGCTTGGATCCTGCAGGAATCTTCGCCGCATCGTCGGTTTCATCGGCGCGGGAAATGGCAACCAGCGCCAAGACACAGGAGATGAGGAAGGGGAGGCGGTTTTGTTGCATTTTCTATCGGATTGAGGAAGACCCAAGAATGCGACCACAAAGTTGCCAAATTCAACTATGGGGGCGGGGTTTGACGGAAGGGATAGAGTTTCATGGGAATGCTGTCAAGGTCGATGATTGGTGGGTGTATGCGCTGCTCATGGCTTAATCTATCACTGGCCTCAGGCCTCGATCTTCCATGGTTCGCGCATCGGTTGGTTGATGAGCGCGTTGGCCGCGGGATCGTCGAACTTGAGGGTTTTGGAGTCGAACTTGAGGTTCTTGTGGAGGCGGTGGGCGGTGATGGCCATGTTGACCATGGTGCAGGACCAGAAGGCGTTTTGTTCGTTGTGGCAATACTCCAGGGCAAGCGCGGATCTCTCACACAGGGTTCTCATTGGGGGTGGATGGAGTCTCGTCTCATGGTGCAGTGAAGCGTTTTGAATTTTTCAAAGCCTCATAACCGGTTCTCGACAAGGGCGGCAATCGCGTCTCAACTCCCGATTCTTGAGACGATTCATTCAATCCGAGATCGGCGCGGCGGTGGCATGGGTGCTTGGCACGCTGGTGCTGGCTGCCGTGATTTCGCCGTGGATCTATCAAGGAGGACATTGGCTCTCGGCGATGGCCGACGCGAAGGAGTTGCCCAAAGTGCTGGCATGGTTGGGCGATGCGTGCGGGCGGGCGGACGTCGGGAGGTTCTTCGACCGCTCGCTGTTGTTTTCGGCCTTGCTGCTGCTGCCTCTGCTGTTGCACAGGGTCAGAAAGCTGCGGGTCCCCTGTGAGGCGGATGCCAGCACCCTTGTCCGGCGGTTTTGCTGGAAATCCGCCGCCGTCCAGATCGTCACCGGCTGTGTCATCGCGGGTGGCTTGTTGTGGGGTGTCGGGGCGCTGCTTGAATGGCTGGGGGCGTTCACGCCACGGCACAAAGCACCCGCCATTGGGAAACTGCTGCCCGGCATCCTGGCCGCGGCGGCGGTGGTTGCATTGTTAGAAGAATGGTTGTTCCGTGGTGTTTTGTTAGGCATGTGGCTGCGGTCCTCGCGCCCGCGCTCGGCCTGTGTGGGAATCTCGCTGTTGTTCGCATTCCTGCATTTCCTCAAGCCGCCCGACGGGCGGGCCGTTGCGGACCCCGGTGCCGCGTCCGCGGGCTTTGAGCTGTTAGGGAACATCCTGCTGCATTTCACCAATCCGCTGTTTCTGGTGACGGACTTCGCCACACTGTTCGGGATAGGCCTGATTCTGGCGTGGGCGCGGGTGCGCACTGGCGCACTGTGGTTTTCCATCGGTCTGCACGCCGGCTGGATCCTGTCATTCAAGATGTTCCAACTCCTCCATCAGAATGTGCCGGGCAACCCGCTGAGTCCATGGGGTGTGGGTGAAAACCTGCGTTCCGGACTGCTGCCGCTGCTCACGCTCGGGGTGACCGCCGTGATCTGCCATTTTGTCCTGCGGCATCTCCAGCAACGAGGGGCGGACTCAGACGCTGTCGGAAGAGGTAAGAACTAACGGAAACGGTTCTGGCAATTGATCTAACCGCGCATCACGGTGACGACCACCACCTGACGGAAACCCGCGCCACGGAGGACTTTGGCGCATTCATTCACGGTAGAGCCGGTGGTTAGAACGTCATCGACCAACACCGCGCCACCGGGGGCGGATTCGACACCGCGCTGACCATGGCGGGTGATGACAAACGCGCCGCGAAGATTGGCCATGCGTTGTTTGCGGTTGAGCAGGGTCTGGGTATCGGTGCGGCGGGTCCGGCGCAGGGCGTTGAGTACGGGCAATCCGGTGTGGGTGGCCAGGACACGCGAGATTTCGGCTGCTTGGTTGAAATGGCGGTGCCGCTGGCGCGCGCGGTGGAGTGGCACGGGCACCAAGGCCCATTTCTCCTCCAGCGCCGGGGCAAGGCGCGGGTCCGCGAAGGCCTCGCCAGCCAGCCGCCCGAGTTCACGGGCCAGATGGATTTCCCTGCCGTATTTCAGACGGTGGATCAATTCGAGCGTCCGGGCGTCGCGCGTGAGGGCCGGTCGTGCGAACTCGAAGGAAAATGTCAGATCCTGACAGTTCGGGCAGGCGAAGGGGCCGTCAATCCTGCCATGGAACATCTCCCCGCATGACTCACAGAACGGCTCCGCCAGCTGCGGCAGATCACTGCGGCAGGCGTCGCAAAGCGCTCGGCCATTCGTTAGATTGGTGCCACAAAGCGCGCAGACCGGTGGATAGATCCAGTCGAGGATCCGGGTGCCCAGTCGTTTCCATGCGGATGGATCAGGAGCGCCCGGCATCGGCATGGTTGGGGTTTACTGTTAGATAATGCAGCAGCACCCCGGAGAGGAGGATTGATGTTAGATCGACCCCTGCCAGCGGCAACGGATTGTTTGTTAGAAACGGCGGGTGGTCGCCGGGCCCGGAGCGCAGGGGAATTGAAAACAGCCAGCCGCATTGCAAGCCGACGGGCAGCCATAGCGAGGCCGTTCGCCAGCGCGCGTAGGCCAGCACGCCACCGAGCGCCAACAAGGGCAGTGAGATCGCACACCCGTGGTTCCAATCCGCGAAGTGAGCTGCCAGCCCATCTAACAATCCAAACCCCGCGCCCGACACCTCGGGATCGGCGGCATTCAGTCCCGCCGCCGCAATCACGGAAAGCACCAGCGCGAATAACACCGCCGACATTGCGAGCGCGGCCGCCGGGCGCATGGCGCGCAGGAAGACCCCCAGTACGAGCCCACGGAAAAAACCCTCCATCAACATGGCAGCCAGCAAAGCCCCACCCAATTGCAGGCCCATGCCGCCCACAGACATGCGCTGCATGAAACCCCTATTCCATAAGTCCAGAATCATGCCTGGAGCGAGCACGAGTCCACTCGTCAAAAGAAACCCCGCAGCAGTCTGCCAAGGTCCCCACCATGTGCTGATCCGGTGTCTTCCATGAGGCGCTGCCAGCCACGCATGGTGCCGACGCACGTGGAGCCACTCCAGCCACGGGAACAACAAGAGGCCCGCCACCAGCACCAGGCCCGCTTTGAAAAAGCCTGCGAAATCCGCCGTCTGACAATAGCCGGCCAGCCACTTCAGCGGGCGGTTCATCGACTTGTCTGCTGAGATTTCCGCCAATGCCTTGCCGGCATTGTAAAGAAACGGTGCCATCCAGGCACCGAGCACCACCGAAGCGACGGCATACAGCCAGACCTTCCAAACATCGCCGCGTGCCTCGTTGCGCATGGAAAACACCCTGCCAAACCCCTAACTCAATGGAAAGCCCGCGCTTGAGTTTTTCATTGTGGCCAGCCGGGTCGGGTTGTTACGCTCCGTCCATGATCCGAACCGAACCGGTTGGTCACATCCGCAGCCAATGGGGCGAATCCCCGATCTGGTGGCGGGGAGCCCTCTATTTTGTCGATATCGCAGGCCATCGGGTTCACCGCTTTGATCCAGCCGATGGCTCCGAACGCTCATGGGATGTCGGTCAGCGCGTCGGCACCGTCGTCCCGCGCGAGAGCGGCGGTCTGGTCATCGCAGGTGATCAAGGATTCCTCTTCCTCGACGAGGAAACCGGTGCCCTGACCCCCATCGCCAACCCGGAGGCGGACAAACCCGACAACCGCTTCAACGACGGCAAATGCTCACCCGATGGCCGGTTTTTCGCCGGAACCATCAGCCTCACAAAAAAAACCGGCGACGCCAAACTCTACCGCCTCGATCCCGACCTCTCGCTCCATGAAGCGTTCGGCCCGGTCACCACCTCCAATGGCATCGTTTGGTCCGCCGATGGCAAAACCGTGTTTTACATCGACACCCCGCGCCGCGAGGTGCTCGCCTTCGATTATTACGAGGACGGCCACCTGCACAACCTGCGCAGCGTGATCGCCACCGGCCACATCGACGCCTCGCCCGACGGCATGGCCATCGATGCCAACGGCCACCTCTGGATCGCCTTCTGCCATGGCGGCTGCGTCTCGTGTTTCGATCCGTCTAACGGCAACGAACTCCACCGCATCGCCCTACCCTGTCTGGAAACCACCGCCTGTGCCTTCGGCGGCCCCGATCTAGCAGATCTTTTCGTCACCACCGGCATCCGCCAGTCGGCCAATGAGGAACACGCCGGCCGCCTCTTCGCCATCCGCGGACTCAAGGTCCACGGCCTGCCCTCCAACGCGTTCGCGGGGTGAGAGAAAGAATTTTGAATGGTGAATTGAGAAGAGAAGAATAGGGCTTATCCCATCAATTCTTTATCTGTGTAAATCCGGTTCATCTGTGGTTTCCAGGCTTATGGGACTTGGCCCTTCGACGAGTTCAGGTCGGCGCAGGAGGTTGGCGACACCTCCGGCGATGAACAGCGCTCCCATGACCCGATAGAACCCGCGGAATATCCGGGTAAGCGGGAGGAGCGGCGGTCATGGACAGATAAGTGTTGATGGCATTTGAGCGATGTGAGGAACCGCGTCAGGGCCGGAGTAGGATGAGCGGACTCGCCGATGGGCCGACTATAGGCTTGCGCAATCAAGCCAATTGGGTAGGATCGGACGACTGATCACCCACGCAACCCATGAAAACACTGCTGCTGCTCCACGCACTTGGAATCGTTCTATTCACCAGTTGCTGCCTACGGGCGGTGCCGCCCATTGATCCGATGACGATGCAACCCTCGGCCCGCTGTACGCCGCACCAGTCCTCACATGGCATGGTGATTGATTCGGGGAAATAGGCCCCCCGCCGTTGGGATCAGGCGAACATTCCGCGCCCCGCGAGGTGGCGGAGCCATGGCTCGAAGGCCAACTCCGGCGAATGCCTGGCCGCAAACCCTGCCAGTTCGGATCGGCTGCGGGAACCGTCCATGCTTGCTAGAATCTGATAGTGCCGGGCTGGAAACGCGCAGGGGCGGTGCCAGACATCGACCAAGGGCAGCCCGCGCCGCGCACATTCCAGACGGAATGGGTTGAGTCGGGGAAAGTCCGGGGAATTGGGCGCGAAGCACACCGGCTCGATCCGGGGAAGAATCCATCTTTGCCGGATGCCCTCGAGAATCCGGCGCGCCGCGTCATCCGGGTCGTGTGGCGGCGCGTCTAACAATTCGTTGGCTGGAATACAGGCATGGGTGGCGGGCAGGAGGCGTCGCGGGGTTTCCGCATGATCAGGAATGGGGTTCTCCGGGTTGCGTCTAACAGAGAATTCCGACACCTGCTGCGAGGGACCGAGGTGTTCGAGTGGGGCATCCATGCGGCACAAGACGAGGGATCGGAAGCTGCGCTGGGCCGCGGCATCGGCGGCCATTTGGAACGCAAGGGGGTCGGTGGCATGGCGGCGCAGGTTTTCGATCACCGCTGCGTCGAGTTGTTGGGGCAGGTTGTGGCCGGGGTCGGATTCACCGAGACAGCACAGGCCGATGGCGGCAGCCGTGCGGATGAATGGGTCCAGCGGCCACGGATCGTTGATGGGCGCAAAATCATCAAACGGGAGAATGTCCGGGCCCTTGGCCAGCATGTCGTCGATGATGGCGATCTCCGGCGAGTCCGGGGCCGTGACCGTGCGCAGGATGGCGAGGGCGGCCATGATGTCCTGCGCGCCTGCCAGTTGGATCGCGCGGGCTTTTTCGATGACCGGGAAGCGCGGCAGCCAGCCGCATTCGAGATTGAAACTGATGGTGGCGATGCCTGCGGTCGTCAGGTTCCTGTGGCAGAAGGCGAACAAGGCGGTCTTCACCTCGTCGGGCACCCATGAGAAAAACCCGTGGGCGATGATGTAGTCCCATTTGTTGTTAGATGGTTCGAAATCCCGCAGATCCGCGGTGTGGAATGTGATGTTGTCCGCCCGCGCGGCCACGGCGAGATCGCGCGCGAGGTCGATGGCGTTTTCTGATAGATCGATTCCAATGAAGCGGCCTTGCGGCCAGCGCATGGCCAGCGGGATGAGGTTGTGGCCCGAGCCGCAACCGATTTCCAGGATACTGGCCGTCGAGGGATGCGGGACGCGCAGCCCGGCCATCACCGCAGCCACCGCGCTGACCGCCGGGTCCGAGAGCGGGTGGCTCATCGCCGGATAGAGACGGGACGAGTAAAGCTCATGGAGGGCGTCCGACATGACCCGCGTTGTTGTTAGGAAATCCCGCGCACGGCGATGCGCTGCCAATACTCCCGGTCCCGCCAGTCGGTGAAGGCATCGCCGTAGGCGGCCAAGCGGCGGCGGGTGGCGATGAAATCCCCGGCCACCAGCACCTCGTTCATCGCGGCGGCGGAGTTGAGCGATCTAACCACGGGGAAGGCCCCACGCAGGACGCGGCGGGTGAGCGATTGCATCGTGCGGTGGCCTTCGCCGGTGACGAGGTTCACGGCCAGCACGCCGCCGGGCGCGAGCGCACGCCGGAGGTTTTCCAACAATCCATGGTCCCACGCCCGCGGGCGGAACACGTCCGTTTTGCCCGCCAGATAGATATCGTCGATCACGACATCGAAGGTGCGCCGGTTTTTCGCCAGCCATGGGTAGGCGTCGCCGATGACCACCTCGATGCCGAGGGTGTCGAGATCCATGTGCTGGCGGGCGAGGGCGACGATTTCCGGGTCGATATCAATGGCGGTGAGTTGGCAGTGGGGCAGCAGGTGGCGGAGGATGCGGAAGGAGGTCCCGCCCGCCAGTCCGAGCATCAATACCGAACGCGGCCGCTCGTTGGTTCCCAACAAGGCGGCGGCGGCGATCAGGTCCCACGCCAATCCCGTTAGAAACCGCCGCCGGTGGAACGACGCATGCACCGCCCCGGCCACCCGGAATTCGGTGGCCAGAGCCGATTTCCAGAGTTCCAGCGATTGGTGGCGGGTGTGGATGATTCCCGTGCGGCGCATCGCCGCCGAGGCTGGACGACAATGCGCATGATGCAAGCGCAGGTTTCAGAAGAAAAATCCGTGTGAACGACGGCTTGCAGTTTGGGCGGATTCCGCTACAGTGAGGCCTGTATTCGCTCACCATGAAAGCCATTTCCCTCCTCAGTCTGCTCGTTTTGCTGTCACCGTTGATGGCGCAGAACGCGCCCACCCCTGCTACTCAAAACAAGCCCGAAGCGGCGAAGCAGGAATTGCAGCCCCACCAGCAGGCCTTCCTGAACCTGCCTGAGGAAAGCCGCAAGCAATTCATCAAACACGTTGGCGAGGCCGGCCGTTTATACCAGCAGAGGCGTATTTTTGAAACGATTGATGAGCTCGACAAGGCCGAGAAGATTTTCAGCGACAGCCCGGAGATTCTCAATCTGCGCGGTGCGTGTTTTGTGGAGATGCGCGCGTTTGACAAGGCGCTGGTGGTGTACAAGAAGGCGCTGGCGTTGACGAAGGACGATCCCAGCATCGAGTTCAATGTGGGTGAGATCTATTTTGTCACCAAGGAATGGCAGAAAGCGAGTGATGTGCTAGAAAAAGTCATCAAGCGGCTGCCCAAGGAAAACATCGCGCTCGGGCGCTTGGTGGAATTCAAGCTCCTCTTGTGCAAAAAGAAACTCGGGAAAACCGCAGAAGCGAAGGCGATGGCGGAGAAGTATGATTTTCTGGATGACTCGCCGTATTATTATTATGCCCAGGCGGCACTGGCCTATGACGACAAGGATCTGATCAAGGCGGAGGAGTGGCTGGCGAGGGCCGGACGGATCTTCCAGGATGCCAACACCCTGGCACCGTGGCAGGACACGCTGGTGGAATTCGGTTATATCAAGAGTTTTTACGGCGAAAACGTGGATTCCGCGGATTGAGGATGTCCGTGCTTGGCATCATCCCTTGCGCGCCTTTTGCATCGCTTGGGAAAACCAGTCGTCGGTGGCTGCTGCGGCATTCGTGGAAGGTCCCGGGGGCCGTTGCCCGCGGGGGGGCGGCGAGGGCTGTGATCCGCGATCTCCAGGCGCCGCACGGCGGTTTTCCATGTCCGGCTTGGATTTCATCGAGAGCGCGATGCGGTTGCGCTTGAGGTCCACCTCGACCACCGTCACCTGTACTTTCTGGCCGACCTTCACGACCTCCGCCGCATCCTTGACGAAGTGATCGGCAAGCTGGCTGACATGGACCAGGCCGTCCTGATGGATGCCGACATCGACAAAGGCACCGAACGCGGTGACGTTGGTGACGATGCCCGGGAGTTTCATCCCGGCTAACAGATCAGATGGCTTTTCCACCCCGTCCTGGAATGCGAACACCTAGAATTGTTTGCGCGGATCGCGGCCGGGCTTGGCCAGCTCACCGAGGATGTCACGCAAGGTCGGCAGACCGACATCGCCTCTAACATAATTTTTCAATTCAATTTTCGCGCGGGCATCGTCGCGGGCGAGCAGGTCCTCCACCTTGCAGCCGGCGTCGACGGCCATTTGTTGGACGAGCGCGTAGCGTTCCGGATGGACGGCGGAGGAGTCTAACGGATTTTTACCTCCGCGCACGCGCAGGAATCCGGCGGCCTGTTCGAAGGCTTTTTCGCCGAGCCGCGGGACTTTCCTGAGTTGGTCGCGGGACTGGAACGCGCCGTTTTCATTGCGCCATGCGACGATGTTTTCGGCGAGGGTCGCGTTGAGGCCGGAGACATAGGACAACAATTGTTTGGAGGCGGTGTTGACTTCGACGCCCACGGCGTTGACGCAGGAAACCACGGTGTCATCGAGGCTCACTTTAAGCGCGCGCTGGTCCACATCGTGTTGGTATTGGCCCACGCCGATGGATTTGGCGTCGATCTTGACCAATTCCGCCAGCGGGTCCATGAGCCTGCGGCCGATGGAAACGGCGCCGCGCACCGTGACATCCTCGTTAGGGAATTCCTCGCGCGCCACCTCCGAGGCCGAATAGATCGAGGCACCGCTTTCATTGACCATCACCACCGGGATGGCCGCCGGGAGTTTGAGTTTTTTGACAAAGGCCTCGGTCTCGCGGGAGGCGGTGCCATTGCCGATGGCGATGGCCTCGATGTCATGTTTTTTGACCAGGGTGGTGAGTTCCACCGCAGCTTCATAGAGCTGGTTGTTAGATCCGGCGGTGGCGTGCAGCACGGTGTGGTGGAGAAGTTTCCCCGAGCGGTCCAGCACCACGGTCTTGCAACCGGTGCGGAAGCCGGGGTCGATGGCGAGCAGGCGCTTCTCGCCAAGCGGCGAGGCTAACAGAAGTTCGCGCAGGTTGTCGGCGAACACGCGGATGGCGGTTTCGTCGGCGCGTTTTTTCGCCATCAGGCGGGCCTCGGTTTCCATGGATGGCATGAGCAGGCGTTTGCAGCCGTCCTCGACGGCCTGGGCGACGTGCCGGCCGGCCTCGCCCTTGGCATTCACCCAATCCGGCAGAGCGAGTTGGCTCACCCGTTCTAACGGAACATCGACGCGCATCAGCAGGAAGCCCTCTTTCTCGCCGCGCCGGATGGCGAGCATGCGGTGGGACGGGATGGATTTGAACGGCTCGCTCCATTCGAAGTAATCGCGGAATTTCTGCGCGTCGGCCTCCTCATCCTTGCCATACATGATTTTGGAGGAAACCACGGCCTCCTCCTCGTAGAGTTTGCGCACCCGTCCGCGCAGGGTGGCACCGTCGGCCACGCGTTCGGCGATGATGTCGCGCGCGCCGGTCAACGCGTCCGAGGCGCTGCCGACCTCTTTTCCCGCATCCACAAATTTCGCGGCCTCGGAGGCGGGGTCGGCGTGCTGGTTTTCTAACAACCAATCTGCTAGAGGGGTGAGTCCGCGTTCGATGGCCTTGGTGGCGCGTGTCTGGCGCTTCGGGCGGAACGGCGCGAAGATGTCCTCAAGGAGGGTCAAAGTGGTGGCGGCATCGATTTTTTCCCGCAATTCGGGCGTGAGCAGCGAGCGTTCATCTAACGATTTTAGGATTGCGGCGCGGCGGGTGTCCAGCTCGGCGAGTTGCAGCATGCGGTCGCGGATGGTGGTGATCTGGACTTCGTCGAGCGAGCCGGTTTGTTCCTTGCGGTAACGCGAGATGAAGGGCACGGTGCCGCCTTCGGCGAGCAATTTGGCGGTGGCGGAAACGGAGGAAAGCGAAATGCCCGTTTCGCGGGCGATGGTGTCGAGGTGATGCGTCATGGGATGGGCGATGCGGGGATCAAAGCATATTCGCCTCCAAGGGCAAGAAGGAGATGGTCGGTTGATCCGCTTGGGGGGCAATTCAGGCACACTAACATGAGCCAGCATCGGATTCATTCACAAACATCGGTCCCTGCCTTGGAACGGTCCCTGCCTTGCCCATGCTCACGGGACGCCGCTAACTGATATTTCCTCGTCCCGGCGTTTGGAGCCGCCGAGGCTGTAGAGGACGGGCAGCACGACCAGGGTGAGCAGGGTGTTGCTGACGATGCCGCCGATGACCACGGTGGCCAGCGGGCGTTGGACCTCGCCGCCGACGCCAACGTTGAAAGCCATCGGGATGAAACCCACGGCGGCCACCAGTGCGGTCATGAGCACGGGTCTGAGGCGGGCCCGGCAGCCTTCTCTAACCGCATCCGCGCGCGCTACGCCCGACTCGATGCGTTGTTTGATGAAAGTCACCAGCACCAGCCCGTTGAGGATGGCCACGCCACTCAACGCGATGAAGCCCACACCCGCACTTACGGTGAAGGGCATGTCCCGCAGCCACAAGGCCAGGATGCCGCCCACCGCGCCTAACGGAATTCCTGTCGCCACAATCCATACATCGCGCAGTGAACGGAGGCTGAAATAGAGCAGCACGAGGATGAGACACAGCGCCAGAGGCACCACAAACGAGAGCTTGCGGTTGGCGCGCTCCATGTTTTCGAACTGGCCGCCCCACTCGATGTGATAGCCTTCCGGCATCGCCACCGCGGTGGCGAGTTTGGCTTTGGCCTCGGCCACGAAACCGGCGACGTCGCGCCCGCTGACGTTGCATTGCACGGTGATGCGGCGTTTCCCCCACTCGCGGTTGATCGCCGCCGGTCCTTCGATCTCGCTGATCCTTGCAACCTGGCTCAATGACAGGACCGGGCCACCCGATGTGGGGATGAGAGTGGCACCGAGAGCGTCGGGATTTTTGCGTTGCTCGTCTGGCAGGCGCACCACCAGGGGAAACCTTCGCTGCCCTTCCCGCACCTCGCCCACCTTGCGGGTGCCCACCATTTGCACCACTTCCAACACTTCACCCACCGGCACGCCAAGACGCGCGAGCGCGTCGGAATCCGCCTTCACCTGTAACACCGGCTGGCCTGTCAACTGCTCGACCGTCACCTCGCTGGCACCCGGAATCTCCCCCAGCGCCGCCTGCACCCGCCCACCTAACAAACTCAGCGTCTTGAGGTCGTCACCATAAACCTTGATGCCAATGTCCGAGCGGATGCCCGCGATCAATTCGTTCATGCGCATCTCGATGGGCTGGCTGAAGGCCACGGTCAGGCCCGGCATTTTCGCGAAGGTTTCGCGCATCTTGCCGACCAACTCGGCCTGCGTCCGCGCCTTTTTCCACTGCTCGCGGGGTTTGAGGGCGAGGAAAAAATCCGAGAGTTCGATGCCCATCGGATCGGTGGCCACTTCCGCCGTGCCCAGGCGCGTCCAGATGTTGGCGATCTCGTCGGGATAGGATTCTAACAAAATTTTCTCCAGGCGGTCGTTCTGGGCGACGGCTTCCTCCACCGAGACCCCGGCGAGGCGCACACTGGTGCCCACGATCGCCTGCTCGCCGAGCTTGGGCAGGAATTCCCCGCCGATTTTTTCTGATAGAAAAACGGCTCCCGCCACCGTGGCCAGCGCGGCTGCGAGCGTCAGCCAGCGGAAACGCAACGCGACGTCCAACACCGGCGCGTAGATCCAGTTGGCCAGGCGCACCAGCCACGGCTCGGACTCCCGCACTCTTTTGGGCAGCAACATCACGCCCAGCACCGGCACCAGCGTCAGGGCCAGCAACAAGGAACCCGCCAACGCGAAGATCATCGTGAGCGCCATCGGCTTGAACAACTTGCCCTCCACCCCCTCCAACGCCAGCACCGGCAGGAACACGATGAGAATGATGCCCACACCGAAGGCGACCGGCCGCGCCACCTCCAGCGATGCCAGATGCAACACGTGCTCGCGCTCGTCTTTGGTTAGATCGCGCCCAAGCTTGTGTTGTTTCTCGGCCAGCCGCCGCATCGAGTTCTCCACCATCACCACCGAACCATCGACGATCAGCCCGAAATCCACCGCGCCCAGGCTCAACAGGCTGGCGGCAATGCCCGACTGGATCATCAGGTCGCCCGCAAACAACATCGACAGCGGAATGGCCGAGGCCACGATCAGCCCGGCCCGCAGGTTGCCGAGAAACCCGAACAACACCACAATGACCAGCAAGGCTCCCGCCAGCAGGTTGTGTTCCACCGTTTGGATCACCTTGTCCACCAGCTCGGTGCGGTCATAAAGCACTTCCACGCGCACGTCCTCCGGCAATGATTTGCCCACCTCCATCAACTTGTCCTTGAGCGCCCGCGTGACCTCGGCGCTGTTTTCTCCCATCAGCATGAACCCCAGGCCTAACACAATCTCGCCCTTGCCGCCGCCCGTCACAGCGCCGCGCCGGATCTCATGGTCCACCTTCACCGCGGCCACGTCCCGCACCCGCACCGGTGCGCCGTCGTGCGCGGTGATCACGATGTTGCCGAGCTCCTTCACGTCCGTCGCCAGTCCGATCCCGTGAACTAACAACGACTCGCCGCCGCGCACCACCTGGCCGCCGCCCACGTTCTGGTTGTTTTTTTCCAAAGCCTCGAACAATTGCCCGAAGGTGATGCCGTGCTTGATCAACAGCGACGGCTCCACCACCACGTGAAACTGCTTTTCCAACCCGCCCCACGTGTTGACCTCCGCCACACCGCGCACCTTGCGCAACTGCGGCTTGACGACCCAATCCTGCAACTCGCGCAATTCTGTTAGAGAGCGTTGCGGGTTGTCCGAACGCACCACATAATGGAACACCTCGCCCAGCCCGGTGGAAATCGGCCCCATCTCGGGACGCGCGATGCCCTCCGGCAGTTCCACCCCCTGCAGGCGCTCGGAGATGAGCTGGCGCGCCAGATAGATGCTGGTGCCTTCCTCGAAGGTGGCCACCACCTGCGACAAGCCGAACTTGGAAACCGAGCGCAAATTCGCCAACCCGGGCAGGCCGCTGACCGCCTGCTCGATGAGCATGGTGATCTGCTGTTCGGCTTCCTGCGGATTGAGCGCTGGTGCGGTGGTGTTGATCTGCACCTGCACCGGGGTGGTGTCCGGAAACGCGTCCACCGGCAGGCTCAACAAGGCCCGTCCCCCATAGAGGATGAGCAAACACGAGAACACACAGACCAACAGTCTGTTCTTGATGCAAAATGATATCAGATGATTCAACATGAGGGTGGGTGGTCCGGGATTTCAATCGTCCGCGCAACCCGCGCCAAGACGCGAGATCAACAACTGCGATCTCAAGGCGAAGGCGTGTCGCACAGCCACTTCCTCACCCGCCTTCAGCCCTTCGGCGATGATCGTATGGTCGCCGGATGCAGCCCCCGGAAGCACCGCCCGGGCATCGAACAAATCCACGCCTTCTCTAACAAACAAGAAGGGTTTGCCATCGATGCGCTGGATGGCCGCCGTCGGCACCAGCACCGCGCTGGCGTCCATCCGGGTGATCACCCGCGCCCGCGCGAACATGCGCGCCTTGAGAAGTCCGTCGGGATTGGGCATCTCGGCGCGGGCTCTAACCATCCGTGTGCGTTCGTCCAGTTCCGCACTGATCCAGGTGAGCTTGCCGGTGAACGCGCGGTCCGGCAGCGACTCGATGCGCAACTCGACATCCTGCCCCATGCGCAGCAGTTCTAACGAATTTTCCGGCAGCGCGAGATCCGCCCACATCACCGCGCGGTCTGCCAGTGTGAACATCGGCGCGCCCGCCTCGACCATCGCCCCGCGCACCGCCGTGCCGGCGGTGATTTCCCCGGCAAACGGCGCGCGCGCATCTAACAATATCACATCCTCCGGCCTTGCCGCGAGTTCATCGATCCGCGCTTCGGTGAAACCCAGCGTGCGCATCGCCTGGCAGGCCGCTCGGTGTGACGCCTCCGCTTCCTGCAGGTCCTTCTCGGATGTCACCCGTTGATCACGCAATTTTCTTTCCCGCCCCAGGGTCTGGTGTGTTAGAACAGCCTTGGCCACCGCTTCGGCCACCCCGGCCGACCAGATGCGTGCGACGGCCTGGCCGGCCGCCACCTTGCCGCCGGGCTCCACCAGCACCTCACGGACCACCCCGCCGACCGGTGCGGAAATGCGCGCGTAGCGGTTCCCGGCAAATCCCAGTTCCGCATAACAATCGATTCCCTCCGCCGCGCCACCCTGCGAGGCTTTCACGGTTCCGATGTCGGCCATGGCGGCGGATTCGTCGGAGGCCAGCCGCAGCTTGAGTGATTCACCCACCTTGAGACCCGGGATTTTCTCGGGCCGGCAAATGCCGCATTCCCCGGCGGGCAGGTCGTGTTCCGGGCAGATGCCCGTCGCGAGTTCGCCGCCGCCGTGTTCGTGCCCGGCTTCGTGGGCGACCGGTGCCTTGTTGCAGGCACCCAGCACCATCGCGGCCGCGATGGCCGGTCCTTTGAACGATATGATGAATGTTTTCATGATTTCCGAGACTTCAAGATGGGTTGGTTTTTCTATTCGTTGGTGAAACCCGAGGGGTCTGCGAACGCCTCGAGGTCGGCGCGCGCCAAGTTCAGATCCAGCAACTTTTTCTGATGGATCAGGCGGACCTCAGCGGCCATGCGCTGGGTGTCCAACAGGTCGATGAATCCGAATTTCCCCTGTTCGAATCCGGCGCGCACGAGGCGCAGCGCCTCCTCGCTCTTGGGCAGGACGCGCTCGCGCTGCGCCTTCACCTGGGCGGCCGCAGTCCTGAAGCGGGCCACTGCGGCGCGCCAACAACCTAACAACTTTTGCTCCGTGGCATCGAGCTCCGCCTCCGCCTCTCTAACAAGCGCCTTGCCCTCCCGGATGCGCCCCTTGCCGCGGTCGAAGAACGGCAGGGGAATGCTCAGCCGCAGCTCCATGAGGTTTTCATCCGTCGTCTCATCCCTACCTCCCGAGACGCCGATCTTGGGATCGGCGTAGGCCTCAAGCCCCGCCCGCCGCGCGGTGGACTCCGCAAGTTTGCATTTCGCCCGCGCCACCACCATGGCCGGATGCCTGGCCAGCCACACGTCCGGCCCTTGCGACAAAACCGCGGGTTCCGCCGCTTCATCCGGAATGCCCGACAGGACCACCGCGCGCATGGCGGGCACCCCTAACAAAACCACCAGATCCTGCCGCGCCTCTATCACCTCCTTCTGCGCATCCGCTTGTCCGGTCCGCGCCTGTTCCATCTGGATTTCCGCCCGAAGTTGTTCCTGCACCGACGTGTCCCCGGCATCCGTGCGCTTGCGTGCCGCCTCGGCCGAGGACTCCGCCAGTCGGACGAGATCCGCAGCCACCTGCGCGGAACGCTCCGCGGCCAGAACCTGGAAATAACAGATTTTGACCTCCCGCGCCAACTCCGCGCGGTGGAGCCGCCACTGCGCATCACCCGACATCACATCCGCATCGCCAATCTCCCCGTCCAAACGTTTTTTTCCGGGAAACGGCACGGTCTGGCTGATGCCCACCATGTGTTTGCCCTGCGATATCCGGGAGGAACCCACCGGGATGTCTTCTGCTGAAAGTTCCAACTCCGGGTTCTGCCAGGTGTGCGCTTGCTGGCTGCGCCCCTGTGCCGCCTCCTTGCGCGCACCGCTGGCTTGCAGGCCGGGGTTGTGTTTCATGGCCAAACCCAGCGCGTGTTGCAGTGTGAGCGGGCCGGCTTGGCTTGGGTCCCGGCCGGCGGCACATGGCTTCCCCACGCTTTTCCGGGGTTCCCCGCTGACTACGCACGGCAGAACCGCAAGCACGGTGATCAGGCAACACAGTTGATTGATTGTTAGATATGGTTTCATGAAAGGCAATTTCGTGGGGATGTCGGCGCCGTCTTCTAACGACAGCCCTCATGGCATCACGCGCCATGGTCGGAATGATCGGTCACACGGGCAACACGCCCGCGGAAAACGCATCAGCCAAGCGCCGAAGGCGCGCGCGCCAGGGGCGCGGCGCGTAACACAAACTGCCATGGCTCCGCCATGCGCCCCGGTCCGCACCTAGGCGGCACGGAAATCACCCGTACCACCGGTGCTAGAGCCCTGCAATTCAACAAGAACTCCGCCGCAATATTTCCGGCGGCGTGGGAACGCGCCGGTGCCACAACCCGTGAAACACGTAGGCACGGGCTTTCTCTAACAACCTTGCATTCATGGGTCTTGCCGTGGCAATCGACCAACTCGCAGTAACAATCCTTGCGGCAGGTCTCGCCGCAACACGCGCTGACATCCGCACATGCGGACGGCAATGCCATGCAATCCATCGCCATCGGCAGCCATAGGGCCGCCAATATCAACGCAAACCATTGCGAAAACCTCGTCACGGGGGGCAGCCTAAATCACGCCGCCCTCCCCGCAAGGCCAATTTGCCAATTCTCCGCGATCCGATGATACTTCGGTGCCGGACCGCCCGTTAACATGCCCTGCCATGCGCCAGGTCATCGCCAAGGCGGTCGCCCACGGCATCGCCCTCGAAATCCCGGCCGGCTCGGACTTTCCCAAATCCGCCTTCCTCAAACTCGCCAAATCCATGGGTGCCAAATTCTCCTTCGGGACTGACAATTTCGACAACAAAACCAAAGACCACTCCCGCTGGTTCGATGCCATCGAAACACTCGATCTCAAGCCTGCAGGTCTGTGGGCTCCGCGTCAGCAGGGTTTGTGATATGCGGATCCTCGGCGCCTCACTCGGCCACCGCATGGAGTGCGGTGGGAAGCGCAGCGCCACACCGCTTTGGCTGCACCTTATGGCGCACGGCCACTCAACTCAGGTCCGGTCCGTCACCAAATCCTCGAAGAGATAGTGGATAGAAGATCGTGGATAAGAGACTGCGCCTCACTTCAACAATCAGCACTCGGCAATCCTCTTCCCTTGGCGCGCTTGCCGTCTTGTCGGTGAAATCCACGATCCACGATCCACAATCTTCTGCGATCGAGACGGCAAGCCCCTCCCATGGCCTGCGAAGCGGGAAGGGTCGATCCAAAGCGGTGTCGTCGTTCGTGCCTCACTCTGCCACCGCACTCCATGCTTAGGCCTTGCTACTGCATGGAGTGCCGTGGGAAGCGCAGTGCCAATCAACGCCCCACATCGCACTCCGGCTTGACGCCGCCCCCAATCCGGCGGGATGTTGGGGGCGCGATGAACGACACCCCACGCCCATTTTCCAGTCCGATGCTCGATGGCCCGGACCGCGCTCCGAGCCGCGCCCTGCTCTACGCCGTCGGATTCAACAAGGAGGATTTCTCCAAGCCGCAGATCGGCATCGCCTCGACCTGGAGCGAGGTCACGCCCTGCAACGTCCACATCGACAAACTCGCGCTGGAATGCCGCAAGGGTGCGGATGCCGCCGGTGGCAAGGGCTTGATTTTTAATACCATCACCGTCTCGGATGGGATCTCGATGGGCACCGAGGGCATGAAATACTCGCTCGTTTCCCGCGAGGTCATTGCGGATTCTGTCGAAACCGTGGTCGGTTGCGAAGGCATGGACGGCTTTGTGGCCATCGGCGGCTGCGATAAAAACATGCCCGGCTGCCTGATGGCCATGGCACGCATGAACCGGCCGGCCGTGTTTGTCTATGGCGGCACGATTCTTCCCGGCTGTGCCACGATCAAGGGTGAGCAAAAGGATCTCGATATTGTTTCGGTGTTCGAGGCGGTCGGCAAACACGCCAGCGGGGAGTATTCCGATGCGGAGTTGGAAACCGTGGAGTCCTGCGCCATCCCGGGTGCCGGGTCCTGCGGCGGCATGTACACCGCCAACAC
>CAYWLC010000037.1:0-2762 GCA_964458895.1 uncultured Luteolibacter sp.
ATTTTCGTCGTGATACTGTTGCTCTTCGGGGCCAAAAAATTGCCGCAACTCGCCCGTGGCATTGGCAAAAGCATGGGGGAATGCAAAAAAGCGCGCGATGATTTTGAACGGGAAATCACCCGCTCGGAAACCGATGCCCGGGTGAAGGACGCTCCAGGAAATGAGCCCAAAGAGTCCTGACATCCATGGGTCTGCGTCGAATTTCCCTGCCTTTTCCCAAACCCGCCCCGGATGTTTTCTGGGCCGTTTTGTGCGCGGTCATCTCGCTTGGCCTGTCGGCATGCAATAAAAAAGGCGGCACTCCCGACTGGGATACACCGGGTTCCAAACCCTCGGTTCCTGCGGAGCACGCAAGCGACACGTCCAAGTCTGGCGCAGCGCAACAATCCCGCCCGAATCCCCTTGCCGCCTACCCGCCCCAGACCGGCGATGCGACGCCGGAAACCCAACCCGACCCAGACACCGATGCCAAGCCAGGATGCCTGCGCTTCATCACCTACAATGTCGAAAACTGGCTGACGATGGACCGCAGCATCGACAACAAGCTGCTGCGGAGCCGACCGAAGCCGGAGAGTGAAAAAAACGCCGTCATCCGCATCCTGATATCTAACAACCCTGACGTCGTCGGCCTCTGTGAAATCGGCCAGGCCAGCGACCTCGCCGAAATTCAGCAAACCCTCAAAGCCGCGGGTCTCAATCTTCCCCATTCGCAATACACCGGTGGCACCGATGCGGTGCGCCACCTCGGGCTTTTGTCGCGCTATCCCATCACCTCGACGGCCAAACCCGCAGCGACCGAGTATCAAATGAACGGCAGAACCTTCGGCATCAACCGCGGCATCCTCGATGTCACCATTCCGGCCCGCGGCAAGAGCTATCGCTTCATCGGCGTACATCTCAAATCCAAACGCGAGGTCGATGATGGCGACCAGAATGAAATGCGCATCCATGAAGCCCACCTCCTGCGCCGCCATTTGGATGCCATCTTCCAGACCGAACCCGCCGCCCGCCTGATTGTCTATGGCGATTTCAACGACACCTATCCAAGCAAGGCGGTCAGGGCGATCACCGCCAGCCCGGATCCATTGCAACGCATGATTCCCATCTATTTCAAGGATTCACACGGCGAGGCATGGACCCATCACTGGAAAAACCAGGACATCTATGCGCGGATCGACTTCGTCTGCGTATCTAACATCATGAAGCCGGATGTCAACTACCGCGCCTGCCACATCATCGATGATCCCCTGTGTGATCAAGCCTCGGACCACCGCCCGCTGCTCGCCGCCTTCAGGTGAACAAGCCTCACTGTTGTTCGCGGAATTGCCGCGGCGTAACGCCTTTCACATCGCGGAACACCCGTGTGAAATAACTCTGGTCGCAGAACCCACAACGGTCAGCGATGTCCGCCAGGGTGTTTTCGCTGTGTGCTAACAACTCACAGGCCATGTCCACGCGGCACTGGCGCAGCAGTTCGGTGAACGAACGGCCGGTTCGCTCCTTGAGCAGATACGAGAAATGACCGGGCGAAATGCCCGCATGTTGCGCGGTGCTGTCGCGCGTGATGTCCCGGTGCAGGTTCCCCCTCATGTAATCCAACGCCTTGCCGATCAACAGCGGTGGCGTGAAGTTCTCCTGCCGCTGGATGGCCGAGAACAAATGGTCGAAGGCCTGCCGCAGCCACGCCGCCAGTTGTTCGTCGTCGTCGATAGCCGCCAGGTCTGTTAGAATCCTGAAGTTGGTGCCCAGCACCTCGGACTGGCTGGCACCCGCCTCAATGGCCGCGCGCGAGATCATCACCACCAGTTCCAAGAGCAGGCCCTTGAGCAGGTCGCTGCGTTCCTCGCCGGCGCTGTAGATATGGACGAGCACATGGTTGATGATGCGCATCGCATCGCCGCGGTCGCCGCGCCGCATCGCGGCAATGAGCATCGGCTCCTGATAGAGATAGAACTCTCTAATCCGGTCGTATGGCCGGTGGTCGCCCAAGGGAACAGCGGGAAAATCGTTCATGGCAGCATTAGGTGCTCGACATAGCGGTCCTCGAAGTCCGCGGCAAGGTTGAGTTCGATCACATGTGTACGCCCGCGGATGCCCTCCATTTCATCCAGTGTGCTGCGGTCGATGAGCGCCAGCAAGGCCCCCGCAAGCGAGGTGTTGCCAACCACCCGTACTTGATCCGGTCGGAACTCGGGCAGCAGGCCGATGGCGATGGCGTTGGGCACATTGAGGTGCATGCCAAAGCCGCCGGCCAGATAGACGTGCGCGATTTGCGCAGCATGGATGCCAGCGGTCTTGAGCAGGGTTTCAATGCCGGCGCCGATGGCCGCCTTGGCCTGGAGTAGCACGGCGACGTCCACCTCGCTGACAGAGGGTTCGCCTGGTGCGCCGGTTCCCGCCAACAACAACGCGCGCTCGTCGTCGTCCATGCAGCGGTGCTTTTCCGGAAGCCCCGCCCATGCCGCGGCCTGGAAACGCCCGGTCACACCTAACAAACCGCACGCGCGGGCGCTGGCCAGGAAATCGATGTAGGCGGAACCACACATGCCGTTGGCTCGGTTTAACGGAACATTGCCGATGGTTTCCGCCACCAGCTTGAACGGATCGAGCGTGAGGCACAGGTCGCTCACCGCCCCATCGCGGGCGCGGGTGCCGCTGCGCAGGCCGCAACCCTCGAACGCGGGACCGGCCGCGGTGGCGCATGCTGTTAGTTCCCCGCCGCTCTGCAACACGATCTCGCCGTTGGTGCCAATATCCACCAG
>CAYWLC010000037.1:2772-19181 GCA_964458895.1 uncultured Luteolibacter sp.
CCCAGCAGGCTGGGCTCGGTGTCGAACGCCATGCCCGTGGCGTAGATCCCGGCCGTGATGTCCGCGCCGATGTATGCACCGATGCCCGGCAGCAACTGGATCGGCGTGTCGCTTGGAATGGTTTCAGGCTCCGGGCAGCATGCCCGGGCCACGGTGGCGCGGGCATGCTGCCCGCCGCCATCATTGCCACCGCTCCCCGCCACCTCGCCCAGGGATGCCGCGTTGTGATTGGCCGCCACACGCACGCATTCTGTTAGTCCGATCTCCCCCGCGGTGATCATTCTGCCCTCGAGAAAACGCGCGGTGAAGGGCGCGATGCCGAGCGATGTGGGGTCCTCCGCGACTAACAAATGAAGCATGGTGGTGTTGCCCGCGATCGACCCGCCGGCAATGCGCTCCGGCCCGCGGCCCGCGCGCGCGCAGGCGTCCAGCAACAAGGGCAAGAGCGTTTCCCGGACGATGGCATGCTGC
Source organism: uncultured Luteolibacter sp. (assembly GCA_964458895.1). Lineage (GTDB taxonomy): Bacteria > Verrucomicrobiota > Verrucomicrobiia > Verrucomicrobiales > Akkermansiaceae > Luteolibacter. The sequence continues at coordinate 3,244 of CAYWLC010000037.1, forward strand.
ATGGCGGCAATGGCCGCAGGCGTGCGTGCCGCATCGATGCGCGTCAGCACGTTGTCGCCAAAGCGGATCTGTTCATTGAATCCGCCGGCGCGGGAGAGGGACTCGCCTGTGACCAGATCAACTAACAAAACAACCACGGTGGTGGTGCCGATGTCGATGGCGAACGCGGTGTCTCTAACACCATGTGCCGGGAAGAGCGGGTCGTGGCCGCAGGGCACTGCGATTTCAAACGTCTCGCCGACCTGGGGTTTGTGTTCAATGCGCGAGCGCGCGGGCAGACCGAGTGTGACCGGGCCGTCAAGGTGCGCTTTGCAGGCGCGCAGGGTGGCGGGTGCGGCGACGCGCTCCCCATCCCGCTGAAGCGAGCCCTCACGGAGTTGGATTTCACAACCACGGCAAAGTCCGCGCTGGCCGCAACGGGTGTTGAGTGGATAGCCGTGCGCGGCAAGCACATCCGACAATACGCGCGAGCCGGTTTCCACAAGGAATTCCGCGTGTTCGCCGTGTTCGGGCTCGAGGATAACAGTGCTGTGGCGGCTCATGGGGCTAAGTTGTTAGGAATACTGACAGGGGCGGGATCGGCGCGCATCACCCGTGCATCCGGGGATTGACCGAGCATGGTTCCCGGGGTGATGGTTTGAAAGCGCTCGTCGTCCCAGTTTCCCCATAACAGATCCCGCAGCAGCACTGGATCGCCGTGGATGTGTTCGAATTTCCATCCTAACGAATCAGCGCAGCGTTTGGCATAATCCGCCTCGCTCTGGGCGTCCGCGGTGCCGAGGTCGATATATGTCGCGGTGTCGTGCATCGCCCAGGTTTCCTCTTCGGTCTCGATTAGAAAATCCACGGCATCCTCGTCGAATTTTTTCGCATACTCCTCACGCATGGCCGCGGTCCGGTCCGGTCCCGGAACACGCCGCGCCTGATTCCAGCCCGGCGTGTAATAGTAACAGGTTGGGCAGCGGCGCTGGTGGCCAGCATAAGCCTCCTTGCTTCCCATGAAGACGGTGATGCAATCGTGCGCCCGCGGGATCACGAACGGGTGCCGCCCGGCCCGCAGCCCTGCCGTGCCCCGGCCGCACAGACCGTAGGCGAGCACCACCACGTCGATGTCGTCACGGGTGTCGAGTTCATCCAGTTCCGCCTGGAGTTTGGCACGCAAGGTGTCCGGTTGGTCGTGCAGGGCGATTTCATAATACCGTGTTTCCACGATGTGCGGCGCTTCGGTGGCGAACATCGCGATCTCACGCTCGAAGACCGTGCAGGCCAGCAAGGCAATTCTAGGTGGCATGGGGTGGGTGGGTGGCAGGTGGGTGGGTGGCAAGAGGATGTGGATTCATCGTCCATCCCGACCCCAATGTAAAGCCCGTGGCGGAAAATGAATCGAAGTCCCATGGTCGCCAGCCTCTGGGGCACCGAGGCCCAAGCCATGGCCAACGACGAAATGGTGGCCCCTGAAACCCGCTGGGTCCGCGACTACCGCCTCTGCCTGTCCCTCGTTTCCGTTAGCACGGCCATCGCATGGTATGTCATGCGCTGAAGTGGATGACTTGCCTCATCCCTGAAACGTGGGAGATCACCATCCTGCGTAGGTGCTGGCGGGCGGCTCGAAGTCGATGGAAGTGCCGCTGGCGTAGGCGGCCGTCAGGTAGAGAGTGCCAACGCTCGGAACGGTGGAGCCGTAGGCATACGTGATGTCGGGGTTAGGGGCCTTCACGTTTTCGAGATACTTTCCGGTGCCCACGATGTCGGAGGAATAGAGGGTCGCGCCGTCGGGGAGGCCGCGGAGATTGGCGTGCGAGCGCATGGCCTGTTGCACGTTACGGATGTTGAGGATGTTGGCGGAGCGGTCGGAGCCCTTTTTCCAAGCGCGGGCGCCGATGAAGAGGATCGTGACAAGGGACAGCAACACGAGGATGACGACCGTCAATTCAAGCAAGGTGATGCCGGGGTTGGGCGTGGTGGCCGGGGTTGGGGTCGGTTTCATGGTTTTGCTTGGTTTGCCTGCATATTCCAAGTCTTTCAACCGGGGATTCAAGGGTCTGGCCGTTCAGTAACATGGAAAACATAGCGAAATCCCGAGGCCCTTGCCATTACGCAATGACGTATGCCCCCGTGAGCGTGACGCGATGGACGGCGTGAGGCTCAAGGGGGCATGGCTCAAGCTCACCTGCCGAGGACAGGCAGTACCTGCCACGGTCCTGCGATCAGCACCAGCAGGTCACCCGCTTGCGCGCTCGCCAGGCCAAGGGAAACGGCTTTTTTCTCGTCGGGCTCCAAAGCAATCGCTCGTTCGGGCACCCCGTGATCCAGCAGGCATTTCAACCAATACGCCTGCATCTGTGCGACGGGATCCTCCCCGCTCCAGTCGGAGCTTCTGCGGATCAACTCTGGATTGGCCCCCACGATGATGTGATCAAATGTCCGCGCAATGCAGGCCGCCATTTCATTCACTTCATCGATATGCGCTTGCTGGCGGTTACCCAGTTTCAGGAATGTCAGACGGCGTTGCCCCTGGACGGGCAGCCTGTCCACGACTTTGCAGAGTTCGCTTAGACCCGGCAGATTGTGGGCATAGTCTAACAGTATTTGGTATGAAAAACCCTCGATGAAGTTATATCTTCCGGGGTTATGTTTGCAGGAGTTTGTGAACGATGACAATGCGCGGCGTATGGTCGCGGGTGCGATCCCCTGCGCCCATGCCAGGGCCGAGGCGAACAGGGCGTTGATTTCATTGAAGCGCAGCAATCCGTTCATGGTGGCTGGGATTTCAGCCAGCGGCATCAGAGGGTCGCGCCTTGTGCCTTCCGCCAGAATGATCCAGGATGCCCCTTCGTACGAATCCTCAAACACGCCCGACCCGCCTTTTTCCAGATGCTCTATCAGTGCAGGAGTGCGGGCATCCGTGGCCACCAGAATGTGATGTTTGGCCCTTGTCCGGGAGCGCATGGCCAGGCACAGCGGGTCTTCGGCATTCACCACGATGGCATGAGTGGCGCGTTCCAGCACCTCGGCCTTGAGGCGTGCCATTTGTTCAAGCGACTGGATGCCGTCTCTCCCGACGTGATCGTTCTGCACGTTGAGCAGGGCGGCAACGTCGTAACGATCACAGGGATGTCCGAAAACCATCAACCCCTTGCGCGGCATCTCGATGATGGCGGATTCCACGGATGGATCGCCTAACAGGATGTTACCACCCGGGTATCCTGATAGATTTTCATCATTGATCCTGTCATCACCCACCCACACTCCGTGACTGGTGCAGACGCCGGCATTTTTTCCCGCGACCCTCCAGATGTGATGAAGCATGCGAGCGGTGGTGCTTTTGCCATTGGTGCCGGTGATGGCCGCCGTGGGGATGCGCGCGGGCTTGGAGCGAAACAAGCCGTCGATGATTTCCCCATTGATGTCACGTTCCGGTTGGGCCAGCCAATGCGGGCGGAATCCCGGTTGGGCGTTGACCTCGCACACGGCGCCCCCCACCTCGCGCCACGAGCGTGAGATGTCAGGACAGAGGAAATCAACGCCTGCGATGTCGAGCCCCACCAACCGGGCCGCGCGCAGCGCGATCAGGCGGTTGTCCGGATGCACCTGGTCGGTCACATCGACGGCGGTGCCACCCCTGCTGATATTGGCGGTGCGCCGCAGCGGCACGAAACATCCCGCTTCAGGGATGCTTGAAGCTGTCAACCCTTGTTCGGTTAGACATGACATGGCCTCTTGATCCAATGCCAAGGCGATCAGCAGGCTGCGTTTGTCGGTGCCGCGGCGCGGGTCCGCATTCACCTCATCAAGCAATTGGGTCAGAGTGGATTTGCCGTCGCCCGTGACGCCACCCGGGATCCGGCGGGTCGCCGCCAGCAAGCGCCCGCCCACCACCAGCATGCGGTGGTCGTCGCCCGGGATATGTTTTTCCACGATCACGGAACCGGGGCTCAATTTTGCCGCGGCCTCATAGGCGAGTTGCAGCGATGGTTCATCACGAATGCCCGGCACGACACCCTCCCCCTGATCTCTGTTAGATGGTTTGACCACCACCGGCCAACCCAGCTTTCGCGCCAGCTTCAGGGCATCCGACGCCTGCGAGGCAATGCCCGCGGGTGGCACGGGGACGCCCCCTTCCCGCAGCCATTGGCTGGCGCAGGGTTTGTTGCGGGCGATGTTGGTGGCCAAGCAGCCGGTACGGCCGGTGAAACTGCTATCCATCCATTCCATGTTGCATCCCCAACCTAACTGAAGAATTCGTGTTCTAACATTAACCGGCAGACCCCGCCGGCGCGCGGCCATGGCGAAACGGAACGTGTTGGGTGCCAGTCCGCCGGGTTGCACGAGCCCCAGCCATGTCTGAAAATCGGCCAGGAGTTCGTCTGCTTGTGCCGCGGACACGGGCGATTGCAGCCATAACATCAAATGCCTTGCCGCGAATTTCATGCCCTCGCCTAACACGTCTTTGCGATGCCATGGCAGCGCTGTGACAAAATGGTCCGGGCCGCTTTGAATCACCCGCCCTCCACCCACGGGGTCCCCCGCCAGATGCTGGATGGCCACGCTGAGCGCGACCGCCCACAGTGCAATCTCCGGAGCTGCGGGTGATGACCTGACAAATCCCTGCGGCCAGTCGATAGCGTCGGAGCCGTGCATGACCCCGTGCGGCCATAACTGTTTGACCTGCGTGCGCAGACGTGGCGTGAGGTCCGGGGCATTGTCTATTTTGTCAGAAAACGTCCAGCGGCATCTTGCTGTGGGGCCGAGTAATCCGCATTGCGCACCGGATGAAAATACCAAATCGCTTATTTTGATGGACCTTTTCATGACAAAACTCACGGCCTTGTTGCAGCCTTCAGCCAGAGTAGCCATCCCGACTGTCATGCCAAGGATTTTTCGCCAGCCTGTGAACTGATGATATCGAATTCCAAGAATAACAGCCGTTTATGATGTTGACCCTTAATGAATTCCCGGCAAACGATCTATCATCATCATTCGCGTCCCCACTCCCGGAGGAACTTCTCCAATTCGCCAGGGTCCGGGCTGTGGCCGCTGCGCACGTAGCAGCCACTGGTGCAGACGCCCAGGCAGAGGCAGGCTTCGGGATCGAGATCTAACAACAGCCCCAGGGTGAAGCCGGCGTTGAAGTGGTCGCCCGCGCCGGTGGTGATGAGCGGTTTTTCGATGTAGGGGCCGGGCACCCACCACGTGCCTTCCGTGGTGGCGCACACGGCGCTGGCGCATGGGTGCACGACCACGCATGCGAGATCCATGTTGCGGCGGATGTCGGCGGCCATGGCGCGCAGGTCTGACTCAGATTCGCCGCAGGCTGCAAACCCGAGTTCGGCATGCACTCGCTGGGCTTCCTTCAGGTTGAGACCCAGGGTGACGCGACCAAAGGCCCCGAAGCGGCCCATGACGCGCAGCACGTCTAACAGATCTTCGCGCGGGCGTTTTTCCGGATCTGCCAGATCGAAGAAAAAGATGCGGTCCGGGCGCGGCGGCAGCGCGGGCAGCACGTCGTCGGCAAGGGCGCGCAGGATGCCGGTCATGTTGGGAATCATCGTCCAGTTCACCAGCGCGACGAGGTCCGATGATGTGAGAGAGGAACGGAAGCGGTCCGCGCCCATCACCGCATCGATGGTTTCCAGGGTGATGGAGTCCAAGCTGCGGAGCTGGCCTAACATGAGTTTGCCATCGTTGAACTCGACTGCGATGGTGGTGGCCGGCTCACAGAGTGAAACAAGTTCCGCGCGGCTGGCGAGGTTGCGGAAAACCGGGTGCGGCGACGGTCGTCCGAATGCGCCGATGCAGGTCAGTCGGGTGCCCGCGGCGAGCAGGGCGCTGGCCATGATCGGTCCGTTGCCACCGAGTTTGTCCATCAGCGGATAGAACTCGAGGTTGGTGCTTTTTCCTGCGGCACCGGCGATGCGTTGGGCGAAGTCCGCGATGGTGGCGATCGGCGTGAACGCATCCCCTTGGGCACTGCGCTGGCCCACCGGAGTGACGATGGTATCGACAAATCCATCCAGGCCGACAAGCGCGGACATTGCGGGCTGGCGGTCGCTGGCCGCGTGGAGTGCTGCCAAGGTACGTGTTTTAAAGTTCATGGGATGCGAATGGGCAGGGGCGCGGGATTGTGTTTAGCAAGGGCGGACTGGTCAACATCGATAGGAAAATTGAAACCACGAAAAGGCACGAAAGCCCAATGGATTGGGGGCTTGGTTCCTCTCACTTTCAGGATGGGATGATGCAATGTCACACACTCTTTGATTTTTAGTGAAGTTTCGTGCTTTTTGTGGTTATTATCTTGAAATTCAGGGTCAAGAGTCCCGCGGGCTTGGGGATGGAGAAATTGCCTTGATTCAATCCGCATTATTGTGGAGTTTCGCGCCGCAGGAGATTCGCGGGTGTAGTTCAATGGTAGAACGTGAGCTTCCCAAGCCTGAGGCACGGGTTCGATTCCCGTCACCCGTACCACCTTGGAATCGCGATCATCCTTCATTTATCAAGGATTCGCCGCTTCTAGCCACCGCAATGACGTGGTGACATCCCATTGAACATTCTGCCCCAGCGAGACCACTGGGCATGACGGACGAGACGTCCGTCCTCCTTAAGGCATTGTCCTTAAGGAACCTGCTCAGAGGCCGGTGGGATGATCGATGAATTCCCATGGCAGGCCGAACTTGTCGGAGAGCGCCTGGGCGATGGCTTGCACGCCTGAGGTTTCGGTGGCGTAGTGACCGCCGTAGAAAAGATTGATGCCAAGTTCCTCGGCCAATGGATAAGTCCAGTGCGGCCCCTCTCCGGTGATGAAGGTGTCCACGCCCGTAGCCGCCACTTTCACCACTTCACTGCCTGCGCCGCCGGTGATGATGCCTACGGATTTGGGATGATCCGGCCCCGCCGGGCAAACGTGGACAGCAGTTCCCAACACCTTGCGCAGGCGTTCTGCTAGCTCCTGCGCCGTGCCATGCCACGAGCCCCGGATTCCTAACAGAAGACCCTTGTCTTCGAAAAAGAGCTCCGGGTTTTCCAGTCCCACCGCTTTTGCTAACAGAATATTGTTTCCCCAGACCGGATGCACATCCAGGGGCAGGTGGCTGGAATACACCGCCAGACCCGCATACATCGCGGTTTTCAGTTTGCGATACCAGGCGCCCGTCACGGGTTGTGCGCCTTGCCAGAACATTCCGTGATGGACGAGCAGCAGGCCGGGTCCACCATGGGCTGCCGCCTCGATGACCGGCAACGACGCGTCCACGGCTGCAAGCACCCGCGCCACCGGCCCGTCATTGGCCAGTTGCAGGCCGTTCATGGCCCCCGGGTAATCCATCACCCGGGAGGTTCCCAACTCGCGGTCGAGAAACGCCACGATTTCAGAAAGATCGGCCATGGCGGGAGTCACACCTTCATGAGTTCCGCTTCCTTGGCGACGGCGTGTTCCTCCACCTTTTTGGTGTATTTGTTAGTGAGCGTCTGGACCTCGTCTTCAAAGTCCTTCTGGCCGTCCTCGGTCATCTCGTTGGAGGCCTTCATTTTCTTGGCGACATCCATGCCTTCCTTGCGCACGGCGCGGAGGCGGACCTTCGCTTCTTCGGCGAGTTGTTTGATGAGTTTCACCATTTCGCGGCGGCGTTCCTCGGAGAGTTCGGGGATGGGCACACGCAACGAGCGTTCGGCGGCCGCGGGATTGAGCGAGAGCTTGCTCTCGCGGATGGCGCGCTCGATGTCGCGCGTGGTGGCGGGATCGAAGGGCTGGACCATCAACATGCGCGGCTCCGGCGAGGTGATGACGGCCAGGCTTTTGAGTTTGCTCACGCCGCCGTAGGCATGGACATGCACGTCGAGGTTTTCGATCAGCGCGGGGCTGGCCTTGCCAGTGCGCACGCCGGTGAATTCATGCAGCAGGTAATCAAGGCATTTGATCATCGCGTCTTCAACTTCGAGGATGGCTTCGTCCGGGTTCATGGGGGTGGTTTGTTAGATAATGGGGGGCTGAGATTTGAAATTTGAGATTTTAAGATTTCGGATTTATTCGCCGTGCACGAGGGTTCCGATGGGCAGGCCGCGCAGCGCGTGGGACAGGTTGCCGTGAGGAGCGAGATCGAAAATGATGATGGGGATGTGGTTGTCCATGCAGAGGCTGAACGAGGTGGAGTCCATCACGTTGAGGCGCTGGGAGATGCACTCGTGGAAGGTGACCGTTTCATAACGGATCGCATCCGGATTGAGGCGCGGATCGGAGTCATAAACTCCATCCACCTGGGTGGCTTTGAGGATGACTTCGGCACCCATTTCGCTGGCACGCAGGGCAGCGGTGGTGTCCGTGGAAAAGAAAGGATTGCCGGTGCCTGCGGCGAAGATGACCACGGTGCCTTCGTCGAGTTGGCGTTGCGCCCTGCGGCGGATGAAGGTTTCCGCCACATTTTTCATTTCGATGGCGGATTGCACGACACAACTCACGCCGTGGTGTTCGAGCGCGCCTTCGAGGGCCAGGGCATTCATCACGGTGGCAAGCATGCCGACGTAATCCGCAGTGGCGCGATCCATGCCGCGAGCGGAGGCACTGGCACCGCGCCAGAAATTCCCGCCACCGACGACGATACCGAGCTGCAGCCCGCAGTCCATCGCCTCGCGGATTTCCACGGCGATGCGGTCCACGATTTCCGGTGAGATATTGTCGCGCGAACCCGTCCCGCGGAGCGCCTCCCCGCTGAGTTTGAGGATGGCGCGTTTGAACGGGCGGGGATCTTTGGGATTGGGGGTCATGCTTGGCGGGGCTGACAGATGAAAGCGGATATGGGCCGGTGTTGAAAAGACAAAACGTGGGATCCATGCGACCCCGGAACCCCCGCGATGGGGATGGCTTGCGTGGCAGCCCACAGGAAACGCCCGACGCACCGAGCGCGGATCAGCGATTTCATGAAACGAACATTGCCAGACATCGCCATTGCTGGCGAGTGGAAAGCGGATTTTCTTGAAAAAACAGGCTGACAAACCCAACCCACCTGCCACGTTTCGTCCGCGAAGATTCGTCTCCCACACCTGATTATGAAAAAACCATCTTACCCAAAAATCGGCATACGTCCCACCATCGATGGGCGCCTCGGCGGCGTCCGCGAGTCCCTCGAAGAACGCACCATGCAGCAGGCCAAGGCCGTGGCCGCACTGTTCGCCTCAGAGCTGCGTTACCCCGATGGCTCGCCGGTCGAATGCGTGATTGCCGACACCTGCATCGGCGGCGTGAAAGAAGCCGCGGACTGCGCGGACAAATTCAAACTCTCCAACGTGGGTGTCTCACTATCCGTCACACCATGCTGGTGTTACGGTTCGGAAACCATGGACATGGACCCGCACACGCCGAAAGCCGTGTGGGGTTTCAACGGCACCGAGCGCCCCGGCGCGGTCTATCTGGCAGCCGTGCTCGCAGGCCACACCCAGAAGGGCCTCCCCGCATTCGGCATATACGGCAAGGATGTGCAATCCTCCAGCGACACGGAAATCCCGGCGGATGTTAGAGAAAAACTCCTCAGCTTCGCCCAGTGCGGACTGGCCGTGGCCCTCATGCGCGGCAAGTCCTATCTCTCGATGGGCGGCACCTCGATGGGCATCGCCGGCTCGGTCGTGGACAGCAAACTCTGGGAAAAATGGTTCGGCATGCGCGTCGAGTGCATCGATCTATCCGAATTCGCGGGCCGCATGCGCAAGGGCCAGTTCGATCAGAAGGAATACCAGAAGGCCCTCGCCTGGGTGAAAAAGAACTGCCCGGAAGGCAAGGACTACAACTCGCCGACCACCACCCGCAGCCGCGAGCAACTCGACACCGAATGGGAAGACAGCGTGAAAACCGCCCTCATCGCCCGCGACCTGATGGTTGGCAATCCGGTACTCAAGGAAATGGGTCTCGGCGAGCAAGCCCAAGGCCACAACGCCATCGCCGCCGGTTTCCAGGGCCAGCGCCAATGGACCGACCACTTCCCCAATGGCGACTTCCTCGAAGCCATCCTCAACTCCACCTTCGACTGGAATGGCAAACGTGCCCCCTACATTGTGGCCACTGAAAACGACGCGCTCAATGGTGCGGGCATGTTGTTAGGCAACCTGCTCACCAACAGCGCCCAGATCTTCGCCGACCTGCGCACCTACTGGAGCCTCGAGGCCATCGAAACCGCCAGCGGCAAAAAAGTGAAACATCCGCTCGTAGGTGATGGCATCCTCCACCTGATCAACTCCGGCCCGGCCGCCCTCGACGGCACCGGCGAACAAACCGGCGCCGATGGCAAACCGACCATGAAACCCTTCTGGGAAGTCTCGGATGCCGAAGTGGAAAAATGCCTCAAGGCCACCACGTGGCACCCGTCGATCACCGAATACTTCCCCGGCGGCGGATGGAGCACCCGCTACCGCACCAAGGGTGGCATGCCAGCCACCATGATCCGCCTCAACCTTGTCGATGGCCTCGGGCCCGCCCTGCAAGTGGCCGAAGGCTACACCATCGACCTCCCCGATGATGTGCATGACGCCCTCGATCAACGCACCAACCCGACCTGGCCGACCACTTGGTTCGCACCGGTTCTAACAGGAAAAGGACCCTTTGTCAGCGCCTATGAGGTGATGAACCACTGGGGTGCTAACCACTGCGTGATGACCTGCGGCCACATCGGCCACTTGTATCTCACGATCGCATCGATGCTGCGCATTCCCGTTTACATGCACAACGTCGGTGAAGACCGCGTGTTCCGCCCGAGCGCTTGGCGCACTTTCGGCACCGCCGATCTGGAAGGTGCGGATTTCCGCGCCTGCTCGAATTACGGCCCGCTCTACGGCAAGGTCTGATCCGGCTAGCACCAACAACTCCGCGCGGCGGCATCTAACCAGATGCCGCCGCGTTTTCGTACCTTCACGTCTCAAGTCATCGCTGTCGAGTAATCGCTGGCCTCCCCCATGCGGCCCGATATGCTCACGGCTTCACATGAAAAAACCACTCTCATCTAGCCAAAAAGAACACGACTCACGCGAAGGCGCGAAGGAATTCTTTCCTGAGGGAGGGCTGCGCATGCATGGAGTGCGGTGGGAAGCGCAGCGCCACACCGCTTTGGCTGCACCCCGCGACACCCTGCCACCCAACCCAGCTCCGGTCCGTCACCAAGCTTCGACGTTCATTCCTTGCGCTGTGCAAGACGGCAAGCCCCTCCCATGGCCTGCGGAGCGGGAAGGGTTGATCCAAAGCGGTGTCGCCGTTCGTGCCTCACTCTGCCACCGCACTCCATGCTTTGTCTTTGCGCTCATTCGAATCCCTTGGCGAGCTTGGCGGTGAATTCCGTCCTGCCCGCATCTAACAGTAATGCCGCGTGAACGCGGAACTCCGAACACGGAACTCCGCGCGCGGTGCCGGAGGCTAGGAGATGATGCCTAACAGTTTGGTGGTTTTCCAGTTGCTGCGGGTGAAGTCCGGGAACCCCTGGGGGGCACCATCCCCGGCCACGGATTTTTCGCTGAGCGGGCCGACGGCCGACCATGTGCAACCTTCATAGACATTCTGGTCGAGCGGCTCGCCCTTGCGCAGGCACTCGATGATGCGGAAGAGCATGAGACAATCCATGCCACCTGGCGAGTTCATGACCCGATCCCCGGGCTCCCACACCGATGATGGCCACCTTGATGTTTTCGAGCTTCGGCGCGGCATTGGGTTTTCTTTAGGATTGGGTGTCATAAAAAAAGGTACAAATCAAAAGTTACGTGGAAGTTACGCAGCGGCATGTCGCCATCTCGCGTCAATCCCTGTTCATCTGCTGTTGAATTTCTTCTGAAGCGAGAGTCGGACTGCCGCACCAGCGGCTTTGCTTGCTATATCGAGGTGCGGAGCTTATTCATGTTCTTGCAATCCACCCCCATGAACCCCCACCGATACATCCAGGCGGACGATTCCGCTCCAGACGTCCCGCTCCACTCAGCCTGCTCCCACCATCCCCACGAAGTCACCGCTCTCGAACACCTCCCCTCGCCAGGGAAAACCCGTTTCCTCGGATAAGATCGGCCAATCGGCCATGTCTTGACGATTTGAAGACAAAAACCCCGCCATGGGGCATTCACCATCCAGACAATGGAATCTCCCGCAAACACATGGAAACAGTGGCTGGCCGCAAACGGCCCGCGATTGCTGCTTTTCGCCCGCGGGTGGAGCAACTCCCGCGAGGATGCCGAGGACCTTGTGCAGGAGGCCATCCTCCGAATGTGGCACCATCAGGAGGATAAGGGCGGCGGCCCGCCGGATCTGCCCTTGGTGTTCTCCACCATCCGTTTTTGCGGACTCAACCACCACCGCAGCGAGACCCGCCGCCACAAACGCGAGGAGTCCATCATCTATCTGAACGACTTTCAGGATGTCTGGCTCGATCCATTGTTAGAAAATGATGAGGAGGCGGCGATCCTGCGTGACGCGGTCCAGAAACTCAGCCCCAAACTCCGTGATGTGGTGATCATGAAATTCTGGGGTGGTCTGACATTTTCCCAGATTTCGGAAACTCTCGCCGTTTCACCCAACACCGCCGCATCCCGTTACCGTTATGCGTTGGAACAACTCGCCCATGAACTGCGCCGCATGAAGGAGGTCCGCCATGCTCAAGCCTGATCCAGTCGAAACCATTCTCGCCCGCCTGATCCCGCCCGCACTCAGCGTGGCCGGCCAGCACGACATCAATGCCATGCTCGATGAACTGGCCGCCGCATCTGCAATGGATCATGCCCCGGCCACCGCGCACAAGCGCTTCAAACTCCGCATCATTGCCGGTGGCCTCGCCGCATCCGGAGCCGCAGCCATTCTTACTTTTTTCATGATGGTCCCGAAGTCACCCTTGCTGGCGAAAATTTCCGCCCTCGAAGCACTCCCTGAATTCGTCCTGGTGGGTGAGTCTGACCGCGTCGAATCCATGACCGACGAGGGCTGGCAGGAGGACTCCGATGGCAGCACCATGCAGGCCATGCGCCTCAGCGTGGTCGAAGAAAACACCTTGCGCGATAACCAAAGCGGCATCGAAATGAAAATCTCGGAACCCCGTGAGGAAATGGTTCTCATGCCCATCAGCACGTTCTGATATGAAAAAAATTCTTGTCATGACTTTCCTGATCAGCCGGGTGCTGGTCACGGCTGCGGAACGTGAGGAGCTGAATCCCGCTCCCGTGCCAATCCCGGTGCCACAGGCCCCGCGCGCCTGGCTCGGCCTCGATGTGACAAAACCTGACGAATCCATCACCGCTCAACTCCCCGCGCTGCCGCAGGGCATCGGATTTCTCGTCCAGTCGGTCCAAGACGGTGGTCCAGCCCAAGCCGCAGGCCTCCAAAAGTCCGATGTCTTGTGGAAACTCGGAGATCAAATGCTCGTCAATGAGGGGCAGTTGGCTGCCTTGCTGCGCCTGTCGAAACCCGGCGATGATATCACTCTGTCAGGCTTCCGTGCAGGCCAAGCGATCAATGTGAAACTGAAACTCGGCGAAGCTCCGCTCTCCAAACGTCTCATGCCCCGTGATTTCCTCGATTCCACGATCCTTCCAGGAGTCTGCGGTGGGCCGATGCGCGTCATCAATGTGGCGGAAAAACTCGCCACCTTTTCCACCGACGAGGGCCGCGCGGAAGTCCGCAAGGACGGCAATATTTACAAAATCAAAATCCAAGGCCCCAAGGATGAATTGATTTACCAGGGCGACCTCCTCGCGGAGGGAAACACCGATCAAATCCCCGACCCATGGAAACACCGTATCCGCGCACTGCGCCGCGGCCTCGATCTCTCACTCGATGGACGCATGTTATCTGCCCGCCAACCGCGCCCCCGGGTCGTCCCTCCACCCACCACCAACCCCTGATTCCAGAGGATTTGAAAGTTTTCCGACGGGAATGCCTTGCGTTTTTCCCCATGGTTTATCATCTTCGCCGCCATGCATCCTGACGTGGCGAAGCTGGTTGAGGCCGGCCGCATTCCCAAACCGCTCGGCGAGCGCCTTTCCCAATTGGCTCCCGGAAATTTCTGTGTCCACAAATCCTTCGGCGCCGGCAAGGTGATCGATTGGGATTTGCCCGGAAAAAAAGTCGTCATCGACTTCGAAAAATCCACCGGCCAAGCCATGGAACTCCAGTTCGCGTTCCAAAAAACCGAGTGGATCCCCAACGACGATTTCCGCGCACGCAAAATCGAGGAAGTCGAAGAACTCCGATCCCTCGCCAAAAGCGACCCCATCGCCCTCATCCTCCATCTGCTCCAAAGCCATGGCGGCAGCATGACCGGTGATGCCCTGGAAAAGGAACTCTGCGGCACCGTCATCCCGGAACCCTCCTTCAAAAAATGGTGGGACTCTAACAAAAAGTCCCTGCGTGAATCCCGCCTCGCCGTCGTCCCACAAAAACGCACCGACCCCATCGTCCTGCGCACCGGCGACCGCAGCCCCGCACAGGCACTCGTCGCCGACTTCGAAGCCGCACGCGACATCAAGGGCATGATCCGCGCCCTCGAAGCCATCGCCGCCGACATCGGCGCGTTCGATAACGACACCGAGGCCCTCAAACGGCTGTTAGGTGATATCGATGAAGGCGCGAAAAAAGCCGCCCGCGTGCAACTCGGCCAGGCCCTCCAACTCGTCGCCGCACGCGATGAGGTGATCGGTTCCTCCAAAACCCTGGAACTCGACCCCACCGCCGTCCGTCTATCCGATCTGCTGCTCTCCGCCGAACCCGTGAAACTCGCCGAGGAGGCGGGAACTCTCCCGTCCGGCCGCCAACGCGCCGTTTACGAAGCCTTCCCCGATGCCTTCGGCCCTGTTTGGGTCGAAAAAATCGTGCGCGTCTTCGACCGCGTCGGCGCGCGCGGTGTCACGGAAATCGCCCGTATTCTGTTAGACCGCGGCGAGCTGCCCTCGCTCGTCAGCCACCTGCGTTCCGCCATCGCACGCCGCGACCTCGGATCGGACGCCCTGATCTGGGTCTGTCGCGAGCGCAAAACCTCCTCGATGGAGGTTTTCAGCGCGGATGTCGGCGCCGCCATCCTCAATCTGCTAGAAAACGACCACCTCTCGGACGGCCCGCGCAAAACCTCGCGCCTGCAAACCTTGTTAGGCGACGACAAGCGTCTGCTCACCGACCTCGTCGGCATCATGGATGGCAACGAAGCGCGCAACTTCGCCCGCCGTTTGTTAGACTGTCCGGTCTTCGGCGATCTCGAGAAAAAATCCCTGATGGCCCGCATCATCAAGGCGCGCCCGGAAACCGCGGAACTGGTCAATGGCACCAACGCCAAGCGCCGCGAGGAAGCCCTGCTGGTCTCATGGGAAAGCCTGGAACGCAAAAAAAACGAACTCGACGAACTCATCCGCGTCCGCATCCCGCAGAACACCCGGGATATTTCCATCGCGCGCTCCTACGGCGACCTCCGCGAGAACTTCGAATACAAGTCGGCCAAGGACCTCCAGAAATACCTGATGCACCGGAAACACGAACTCGAGCGCGACATCACGCGCGCCCGCGGCACTGATTTCAAGGGCTCGGACTCCTCCAAGGTCAACATCGGCACCATCGTGACCCTCACGGATGCCGCCGGCACCGAGATCACCATGACCGTGCTCGGCGCATGGGACTCGGACCCGGAACATAAACTCGTCTCCTATCTATCAGAAGTTGGCAAGGCCCTGGTCGGACGCGTTCCCGGCGAGACCGTGCAGGTCCGTGATGAAACCACCGAAGCCTTCCAAACACTCACCGTTCAATCCATCAAACCCTACAATCCCTGACCGGATAGACACAAGACGCAAGATAAGAAGCGAAAGCCTCCAGTCAGCATCTCCAGACAAGGCGGATATTGCCAATTCCTCATCATTTCCACCTCTTCTCTTGAGTCTACAAGTCTGCGGTCCCATCTCCCATCTCCCACCCCACACCTATTATTATGGACTATACCACCATTGTT
>CAYWLC010000037.1:19191-22180 GCA_964458895.1 uncultured Luteolibacter sp.
GAAATCCGCGGCCGCGAAGTGATCGACTCGCGCGGCAACCCCACCGTCGAAGTTGACGTGCATCTCGAAGGCGGCGCCATCGGCCGCGCATCGGTGCCCTCCGGCGCATCCACCGGCGAAAACGAAGCTGTCGAACTCCGCGATGGCGATAAAAAACGCTTCCTCGGCAAGGGCGTGCTCAATGCCGTCGAAAACGTCAATGCCAAGATCGCTCCGGCCATCCTCGGCTATTGCGCCACCGAACAGGCCGCCATCGACGCCGCCATGCTCGCACTCGACGGCACACCCACCAAAAAATTGCTCGGTGCCAATGCCATCCTGGGCGTTTCGATGGCCGTGGCCAAAGCCGCCGCGTCCCAACTCGGCATCCCGCTCTACAAATACCTCGGTGGCCCGAACGCCAAGGTTCTGCCCGTGCCGATGATGAATATCATCAACGGTGGCGCCCATTCGGACGCACCCATCGACTTCCAGGAATTCATGGTCATGCCCATCGGCGCACCCACTTTCCGCGAGGCGGTCCGTTACGGCGCCGAAGTGTTCCACTCGCTCAAGAAAGTCCTCCATGACCGCGGTCTATCAACCGCCGTCGGCGACGAAGGCGGCTTTGCTCCCGTCCTCAAGGATGCCGACGATGCCCTGGCCACCATCTGCAAGGCCATCGAACTCGCAGGGTACAAGGTCGGCACCGACATCGCCATCGCCCTCGACGCGGCCAGCTCCGAGTTCTTCGACAAGAAAAAGAAAGCCTATGTCTTCAAGAAATCCGACAAGTCGGTGAAATCCGCCGAGGAACTCGTCGCCTACTACGCCAAACTCCAGAAAAAATATCCCATCATCTCCATCGAAGACGGCTGTGATGAAAACGACTGGGCGGGCTGGAAGGTTCTAACAGACAAGCTCGGCCAAAACACCCAGATCGTCGGCGACGACCTGTTTGTCACCAACACCGAGTTCCTCGCCAAGGGGATCAAACTTGGGGTCGCCAACTCCATCCTCGTCAAGGTCAACCAGATCGGCTCGCTCACCGAAACGTTCGACGCCGTGGAAATGGCCAAGGAAAACGGCTACACCTCAGTCCTCAGCCACCGCTCCGGCGAAACCGAAGACAGCACCATCGCCGATATCGCCGTGGCCACCAACTGCGGCCAGATCAAGACCGGTTCCATGAGCCGCTCTGATAGAATCGCGAAATACAACCAACTCCTCCGCATCGAGGAGGAACTCGGCGATGACGCCGTCTTCGGCGTCCACAAAATGAAGGTGCTCAAGTAAACCCTCAAGGGAGCGCGGGCGTCCCCCGCTATCTAACAATCCACTGCGGCGGACCCCCAAAGGTCCGCCGTTTTGGCGCCCCGTCTTCCCGTCGCGCGCTCGGAGTTCCACGTTCAGGCGGCCTTTTCCCTGTGATCAATCAAAACGCGGAGCCGCAGAGGCCGCAGAGGGGGGCGCGGAGTGAATGAGAGATGACTGGTGACCAAAAAGGGGAACGGACGTCCCGTCCGTTAGTCTGTTAGATTGGAATCGAAACACCAAGAGAAGAAAATTCGAATAAGGAAAGCAGGAAAGCAGGAAAAGAATTCGATATTCTGCTAGATCCATGCGCGCCCATAGCTGCGGCGTCCCGCCGCAAGCCGTGTTGGAGGCGTCACGCCACCAATCTTCCCTCTTGAAACTTGAAACTTCTCGCGTGACGGCTGTCTTCCTTGTTCCATGGCGCATACTGCCTGCTGGCATCCAAAAACCCCCGGAACCCGGGCAAATGCTTGCCCCAGCACCCGCGTGCAACTCTCCAACATTTCAGTTTTTCAGCGTTTACCCCCCTTCCACCCTCTTTGAACTTGGCAAGTCCCCCTTGGCGGTTTAAATGCCTCCCATGAATGGATTCCGCAGAGATGTATCCTTCCGGGTTGCTTTTGCAGTGGTTATACAACCGGTTGCTTTTGCACCGCAAATACAACCTGTGGTTCATTAACAATGTTAGGCAAAAATACCCGTATCCTAGGATACCCAGCAACATGAGCTCCAAAGAAGCAGACATTCACACAATCATTGGCAAGGTTATCACTCGGTCGCACGCCATCGAGAAGCAGCTTCGAACACATTACAAATTAACTGGTCGCGGACTCCATAAGGCAATTGACGATCTCTCGGACACTTTGCCAGCGGTGTTGGCACGCACAATTCGGATTATCGCAATAGCCCGTAACGCAGCCGCACACCCAGACGGATTCGATGCTGACGACGTTCCATCAGACTTTGAACGCCTTTGTAACGAAATCGAGCTTCTCATCCCCTACTTCGCAAACCAGCAGCAGACTAAGCCGACCGAATTTCCCAAACAACCAAAGCTCGCTGTCGCAAAGCCTCAGACGACTACTTCAACAGAGAAATCAGTCCAACCGACCAATGGTATTGTGCCAAAACCACCAGCTCAGCAAGCCCAGCCGCCTTGGTCGCCCACGGAATTACAGCAACTTGTTGATGGATTTGAGGCACAGACTACCATCCCGGAACTTGCGAGAACACTCAATCGGGGTATCGGCGGTGTTCAGCGCAAGTTAATCAAGCTCGGCAAGCTTGCAGAAGGAGAATACAAAGCATATCCACCTGAAGAAAATTGAAGAATTGCCTAACAATTCGTGGCGCACCAACCGACCATAAGCATTTCAATTTCATCTCAACATCCTTTCAACCGCGCCGGTGGGCGCACATCAAACGTTCGACAAAAATATGCGCCTCCTACTCATAGCCATTCTCTCTGTCTGCGTCCCTGCGCTCTCTTATGCGGACACACTTTCGGATTCAGACCTGCGTGGAGTATGGCACGCTCAGTTCGCAGGTCCTCACAAGGATTCAATGTTGGGAGCAATTGAGTGGATTTCGATTACCTTCCAGAAAGAAAAGCGGGTCGCCTGGAAGTGGAAACGGGATGGCAAGATTGAAGAACACAAGGGAACATATTCGCTTTCCGAGATTCTTGTCAATG
>CAYWLC010000038.1:0-22080 GCA_964458895.1 uncultured Luteolibacter sp.
CGTTGCCGGTGAGGTGGGGTTCGCCGCGGCGGCCGGATTCCTGAAGGGATTTGGCACCCCATGAGCGGAGTCTACCACCTTTGAGGTGCCGCCAGAGGTAAGGGTGCATCATCCAATGTTGGAGATAGCGGTAGGCGGTGCGGGCGGGGCTGTCGAACCACGACGGAACGAAGATGCCGAGGGAGGCCACGTTGTCGGGATGCACGTAGAGGAAGCCGAAGATTTCAGGTTCCGGGTAACCGAGCGTGTGGAGCACCGTGCCGGGTGTGAGTTCACAGTTTTCAGGCAGATCGACCACGAATTTCATGCCGAGCGCCCAGTCGTGGAGGTGGTGGCCGTCGGGCACGCCGAATTCCTTGTCCAGCTGCTGACCGATGGCACCGACCGGTCCGTCGGCAACCACTGTGAGGGCGGCGCGCACGTCCATGCCGGGCATGTAGCCGTCAGCGGGATTGCCGCCCTTGCCGACCCCTTGGTCCATGAGGCGCACGCCGGTGACGGTCTGGTTTTCAACGAGAGCTTCCGCGACCGGGCTGCCGGGCCAGATTTGCACGGCTCCGGTGGCCATGACCTGTGAGCCGACCCACTGGGTGAACTGGCCCATGGAGAGCACAAGGCCGCCGTGCTTGTGAAGAAACGACGGCGTCCACGGGAGTTCCATGGCATCGTGTCTAACACCTAACAATCCTCCCGCCGCGCGCAGCACCTTGTCGGCCGCGCGCATGAGCTGCGGACGACGGCTGGCTCCCGCCGGATCTAACAAGTAAAGGATTTTCTCCTCCTTGACCGGAGCGGCCATGGAG
Source organism: uncultured Luteolibacter sp. (assembly GCA_964458895.1). Taxonomy (GTDB): domain Bacteria; phylum Verrucomicrobiota; class Verrucomicrobiia; order Verrucomicrobiales; family Akkermansiaceae; genus Luteolibacter. Next base: position 804 of record CAYWLC010000038.1, read on the forward strand.
ATTTGCGCGGGATCGAGATCCGGGAACGATTCGCGCAGGGCCCTTGCATTGGTGACCACGCCGGACACGCCGAAACCGATGTCGTCGGCGCGTTCATAACACATCACCTGGAGCGGCATGCCGGGCATCGACGGGCTTTCCAAGGCCGGGCTGCCATCCGGGTTGAAGGCGGCGGCGGCAAGTTTTGTTAGAAAGCCGCCGGATGCGGGGCCGAAGCCAACGCAGACGATGTCTGCTTCCATGGTGGGGCGGTCTGTCATGGGTAATCCAGCGCTTCCGGGATCATGACGGTGGTGAGGGCGTTGGCGGCGCGGTCCTTGGCAAGGCCGTAACCGTGGAGGCTGGTGTCGAGTTTGGCACGCGTGCTGTGGAAGGATTCGAGCGCGGGACCAAAGGTGGTCTCGGGACGTTGCACAAAACCGAAGAGAAGTTCGCCGCAGATGCGGGCGGTTTCACCGGCGGCACGCGTGGCTTGCACGAGACAGAGGTCGGTGAAGAACGTTAGAGCTCCGGGAAGTTCCTCCGCGACCGATGGATCGTTGGCTCCGGATTTCCCGAGATCGATGACATCGAGGATTTGCTGCCGCGAGGCGATGAGCCAGCACAGCGCGTCTGCTAGAGGGAAGGTGATGCCGTGACGGTTGGAGTTGAAGAGTTTGGCCCCGTTGTCATCCGCGGCTTCCTGCAGGTGACGCACCGTCCACAGCCAGAGTTCCATGGCGGTGGCGATGGCAGCCGCGCCGATGCCGCGCGATTCGGACGCGATGGCTTTGAGATCGAGAATCCAGCCTTCGAACTGGGTGATGAACAAACCGTTGGTCATGGTGACCGATAGCTGGCGGCGTTGCACCGCCTCCGGCCCCTCGTAGGTGGCCTCCAACTGGGCGTCCATCCATTTGTGCGGCAGGAATCCCGGGCAGTCCTCGGTGATGCCATAGCCGCCCATCAGGCTGATCGCCTCGCGCATGATGGTGGCCCCATGGCCGGTGTTCCAGAGTTTGCAGGCCGGACAGAAGACATTGGCCTGGGCATCCAGGATGGCGTATTGCACCAGCGGATCGGACTCTAACACATCAAGCCGCGCGTTGTCACGGGTGGCGGTTGGCTCGCTCCGGAGTTTGACGCATTCGGTGGCATCCTGTTGGATTTTTGCCATGGCTTTCAAGGCACTGCGCCCGCTGAGTCCTTGTTCGGCGAAGATGCGGTCCTTCTGACGATCCAGTGGATCTAACAAATCGAAGAGACGCGCGGTTTCGAAGCCGAGCGAGGCGCCGGCCTCGCCGGTGGCCCATACATCGATGAGGCGGTGGAGCACATCCTGTTTGGTTTGGAGGCCGAGGTCGAAACGCGGGGAGCCGGGAGCGCCGGTTTCGCCTCCGCGGAAACGGCTGCGTTGATAGCGGATGACCGGTTCGATGGCGGATAGAAGTTTGGCCGAGGTCATCAGGCCGACGGTGACGCGGGTGCGGCGGAAGACGGCTTCGATGACTTCACTGTGGCTGTAGTTGGGGATGATCACGCCATCCTTGATGGTATAGCCGCCGACAATGCGGTTGGCGGGAACCGTTTGGTTGAAGACCGGATCACAGGTGGAGGATAGCTGGTGGACCATCTTGCGGGTGGGCACGCCGGAATCCCACAAGCCGGGGTCGGTTTTTTCCAGGATCACGATGCAACTGCCCTTGATGCGCGGGTCGGCGGAATCCACCGCGGCGGTCACCACATTGGCAAAATCCATGTTGGTGATGAAACGCCCGCGCTTGTCGATATGGAGCATCGGTTCCTGGCCGTCCTCCCATGAGGCGACGCGCATCTTGCCTCCTAACAATCCGGTCTCCACGCCCACGAAAGGGATAGGTTCTGTTAGAGCGAATGCGACGCGGGTGGCCTTGCGGGAGTCCCCGGGGGCGGGTGGGCAGACCAGCGGCATGTAATGGGCGACCTGCTCAGGAGTGCCGCGTTCATGGATCGGGGCGATGCCGAGGTTGCTGGCCAGACTGCACGTGGCCGCGCCGGCATCGACCCATGAGAGTTCGAAGGCAACCAGCGCGAGGGCGAGATTCTTGGGGCCATCGATGAATCCGCCGTGTTCGGGATCGAGGAAGGCGGCGGTGATACCGGATTCATCATAGATGGCCAGAAGAGAGTTTTTTTCCGCCGTCCAGTCGTGGGTATTGCGTCCGCCCTGGGCCACGAGTCGGGCCACCGGACCGCGGGCGACGGGCCGCACGGACTGGATCAACATGGTGAGATCGAAGCGGTCGGCGAAACGCCATTGGAGTGCCCGGAGCTGGTCGGAAGGAAGGGTCTGGAGTGTGGCAGTGGATTCAGGGGCGGGCATGGTGTGGGATGCTGGGGAGTTGGGAGTTGGGAGTTGGGAGTTGGGAGTTGGGAGTTGAAATTTGAGATTTGAAATTCTCCAAGGGAGCGGAGATCCCCGCGAGGGAGTGCTGGGTTGGTGCTTGGCTGCGGGAGTGTGAAGAGTGGTAAGGCGGTCGTGCAAGGGAAAATCCCCGCCAATGGCTGCGGATTTATTGTTAGATGCGGTGGCGGGGCGGATGCGGCCCTCAAACCTTGATCCCGGGGGGGGTCACGGGGTGGTGCCACGGCCTTTTCCCGTGATTCCTGCTTTATTTTTCCAGCGCGATCTGCCAAGTTCCCGCACATGGCTGTCACGGAAGTCCTGAAGTTGCCGGATCATTTTCAAATTGAACCCGAGTTGCGCGAGCAATTGAGCAACCGTCCGGGACACCAGCGCTGCGTCGAGGGTGCCGGGGAGTTGTTGCTGGTGGTCCACGAAGTTCCGCAACCGAAAGTTCCCGAACGCAATGCCCTGTTTTTCTGGAAACGCCACGACGGCACATGGGTGCAAGCGTCCGGCGTGGGACTCAGCGACCTTGGAGCCCTGCTCGATCGCTTCGCCGCAGCCATCGATAGTCACGAGGAAAACATCGACGAGGCGGATACGGCCGAGGAGATTTTCGGCATCCTGCGCCATGCAGGACCGCTGGTTCGGACCACCAGAAACCTGGTGCAGGCATTGGAGCAAGTGCTCATCATCGATCCAGACGACCATGAAATCCGCGACTATCGCGACCGCGCCCGGGAAATCGAGCGTGCGGCGGACTTGCTCAATGCCGACGCCCGCCTGGCTCTGGAATTCTGGCGGGCTGAACGGGCCGAAGAGCAGGCGCTCGCCGGTGCCCGCTTGAACCGGATTGCCTTCCGCCTGAATCTGTTAGCCGGGTTCTTCCTGCCGCTGGTGGCCCTTGGCGGACTCTTCGGCATGAACGTGAAAATCCCGTCCTTCATGGAAACCATGTTCTGGGGGATCGTTGTCGCAGGCCTCCTCACCGGCGGGATTCTACTGTGGATGGTCGGCCACCAAACCGGAAAATCCTCGGATTTCGACGACGAACTGAGCGATTAGTGCAAAAATCCTCACGGGATTGACGGCACCTGGACGGCGGTATCCGTATCCGCTTCATAATCGACTCCCTCCAGGCCGAAGCCGAACAAGCGGAGAAACGCGCTCTGGTAGCCATCCCAATCCCCGAGTTCATTGAGGTTCTCGGTGGTCACGCGGTCCCATCGTTCGAACACCTGCGCCTGCACGGCCGAGTCCATTTCCCAATCGTCCAGACGGATGCGCCCGGCCTCATCAGGCTGGGGATCCGCGCCGTTGTAGAGGCGCTCGCGAAACAGTCGATCCGCCTGCTCGATGCAGTCTTCGTGAGTGCCTGCGGACTTCATCACTTGATAGAGCAGCGAGATGTAGAGCGGCACCACCGGAATTGCGGAACTCGCCTGCGTGACGAGCGCCTTGTTCACCGATACCCACGCCTTGCCGCCCAGCGGCGCGAGCCTGCAATCTAACAGGCGCTGCGCGTGTTCGAGATCCTCCTTGGCCTTGCCAATGGTGCCGTTCTTATAGATCGGCCACGTGAGTTGCGGGCCGATGTAGGAGTATGCGACGGTGCGGGCGCCGGGGGCCAGGAGATCATGTTCTAACAACGCATCGATCCACATGCCCCAGTCTTCGCCGCCCATCACGGCCACGGTCTGGGCGACGTCGTCACCCTCCGCCGGCAGGATGGTGATTTCCTCGACGTCGGCGGTGGTGGTGTTTAGATTTTTGTTAGTAAAGGCCCTGCCGATCGGCTTGAGCACGGAGTTGAAGACCTCACCGGTCCGCGGATGAGTGCGGCGCGGCGAGGCAAGGCTGTAAATGATGCAATCCACCTGGCCGAGGTCGGCCCGGATGGCGGCGATGACCTCGGCCTTGAGCGCGTCGGAAAATGCGTCGCCGTTGAATGACCGGGCGTAGACGCCGGCGGCAGCGGCTTCCTTTTCAAAGGCCACGGAATTGTACCAACCGGCGGTGGCGCTGCGCTCGGTATCGCCGGATTTCTCGAAAAACACGCCGATGGTGGCCGCCCCCGAACCGAAGGCCGCGGCAATGCGCGATGCCAGGCCATAACCGGTGGATGCCCCGATCACGAGGACGCGTTTCGGTCCGTTGACAATGCGACCACGGTTTATGACGACAGCGATTTGCTCCGCGACATGCTTCGCACAGCCGTCCGGATGGGCGGTGGTGCAAATGAAACCGCGAATTTTGGGGAGAACTACCATGGTGGCGCGCAAGCTAATAGCAGATTTCAATCTGGCAACCCCGATTTGTGCGCCCCTCATTTTTGTGTTTGGAAGAATCAGGGACTTTGTGATTTACAGGAGACCCCGATCACTGCCATGAAATCCGCGGACAAACCCACTCATTCGCCATGCAATGGTATTATTCAAAGAATTCCACCCAACTCGGCCCGGTTTCGGATGCGGAACTGCGGGAAAAACTCGCCTCCGGTGAGGTCATGAGGACCGACTTGGTCTGGCGTGAGGGAATGCCGGACTGGATCGCAGTGGCCCATGTTGCGGAACTCTCGACAGCGATGCCTAACCCGCCGCAGATCCTGCCGTCCGGTCAAGCGGGGGGAGCGTCACTGAATTCCCCCTACATCCCGCCGGTAAGCGCCAGCGGCTACGCACAGCCGCTTGCCAACATTCCTAACTACCTCTGGCAGGCGATCGTCGTGACCATTTTATGCTGCTGGCCGCTGGGCATTCCGGCGATTGTTTACGCCGCGAAGGTGGATGGCCTGAAAGCGGCCGGAAACATCACGGGCGCGATGGAAGCCTCCGCCAACGCGAAAAAATGGTGCGTGATCTCGTTGATTGCGTGGGGCGTCCTCATCGGGGTTTACATCGTGATCGCGGTCGTGGCGGGGCTTGCCAGCCACTGACGACCGATGCGCGCCGAACGGGCAATTCTGTTAGGCGGTGCGCTGGCGCTGGCCGCCGTTCTGGTCTTCGTGTTCTATCAGGGTGCAGCCAGCGCGCCGTGGCTTCCGGAGTGCATGTTCCACCAGCTAACAAGACTATGGTGCCCCGGCTGCGGCATGACGCGCGCCACGCATGCGGCGCTTCACGGGCGAATGGCCATGGCGTTCCGCCTCAATCCGGTGGGCATGGTGTTGTTTCCCGTCGCTTTGTTAGGAATCAGTCTGGAGCTGGCAGGCTGGCTGCGCGGAACTCCCCCGCCCTTCTCGCTGCGCCTCGGCCGCCTCGGTGCATGGGTCATCCTCTGCATCATCCTGGTCTTCTGGGTGCTGCGCAACATCCCCGCATGGCCGTTTTCGCTGCTGGCACCACCCTAGGCGCGCGGGTTGCAAATGCACGCTCCCCACGCGGCCCTGCGCATGGGGCGTGCGAATGCAGTCTTGCCCCTGAGTTCGGTTTCCCATACAAACCGCCATGCCGTTGCTGCTTGGAGTCAATATCGATCACATCGCCACCCTGCGCCAGGCCCGCTATGCGAGGTCCCTGGATGGCCCGAATACGGAACCCAGCCCGCTGGATGCCGCGCACGACGCACTCGCCGGGGGCGCGGATTCCATCACCCTGCACGTGCGAAGCGACCGCCGCCATATGCAGGATGCGGATGCGTTCCGGATCCGCGCCGAGGTGCCGCTGCCCTTGAATCTGGAAATGGGCGTCACCGAGGAAATGGTGGGCATCGCCTTGAAACTCAAACCGGCTTTTGCCTGCCTCGTGCCGGAATCCCGCATGGAACTCACCACCGAAGGCGGCCTCGATGTGCTCGCTAGCTTTGATAAAATCCGCATGGTGGTGGCGCGCCTGCAGGATGCCGGCATCAAGGTCAGTTTGTTCGTGGACCCCGACCTCAAACAAATCGAAGCGGCCGGGGAAACCTGCGCGGAAATCATCGAACTCCACACCGGGTGTTTTGCCAACGCCACCGGCGAGGCTGCGGATAAGGAACTCGCCCGCCTCGTCGCCGCCGCCAAAGAAGGCCATGACTCCGCACTCCAGATCAATGCCGGCCATGGCATCAATTACTCCAACATCACCCGCATACTCACCCTTCCCCACCTCGCGGAACTCAACATCGGCCACAGCATCGTTTCCCGCGCCCTGCGCACCGGCATGACCTCTGCTGTTAGAGAAATGAAGGGCCTCATGGCCAATTACCCCGCCTGATCATGCGCGTGTTCGGCATCGGCATCGACGTCGTGGAGGTGGAGCGCATCGCCACCGCCATCGAACGCCACGGCGAGCCGCTTCTAACAAAACTATTCACCCCTGCCGAGCGTGCATACTGCGAGTCCATGAAAATACCCGCGATGCACTACGCCGCACGTTTTGCCGCCAAGGAGGCCGTGGCCAAGGCACTCGGCACGGGTATCGGTGCCAATGCCGGCCTGCACGACTTGGAGATCACCCGCGATGCATCAGGCGCTCCCAAACTGCGCCTCAGCGGCGCGGCGGAGATTTTCTCCCACCAACACGGCATCACCGAAATCCAGATCAGCCTCACCCACGCCCGCGACTACGCCGCCGCCAACGCCATCGCCATCGCCACCGGGTGATCTCAAATTCCAAATACCAAATCTAACATCCAAGCACCTCCATGCTCCGTCCCCGCCGCAACCGCCGCACGCCCGCCATCCGCGCGATGATCCGTGAAACCACGCTCAGTCCTGCGGATTTCATCCTGCCGATGTTCCTGCACGAGGACCCACAAGACACGCCCATCGCCTCGATGCCCGGAGTCACGCGTTGGTCGTTAGAGAGCCTGGTGCGTGAGGCGGGGGAAGCCCACGCGCTCGGCATCCCGGCGGTGGTGATTTTTCCTAAAATCGAGGAGACCCTCAAATCCCCGGAGGCTGAAGAATCCTACAACGACGACGGCCTCGTGCCCCGCGCCATCCGCGCGCTCAAGGCCGCCCACCCGACGCTGTGCGTCATCACCGACGTCGCGCTCGACCCCTACAACTCCGACGGCCACGACGGCATCGTGCAACGCGATGCGCACGGGCAATTGACCATCCTCAATGATGAAACCGTGGGCGTGCTCTGCCAACAGGCTCTTAGCCACGCCCGCGCGGGAGCGGACATCGTCGCCCCATCCGACATGATGGACGGGCGAGTGGCCGCCATCCGCGATGCGCTTGATGACGAGGACTTCAGCGATGTCTCCATCCTCAGTTACACCGCCAAATACGCCTCCGCCCTCTACGGGCCATTCCGTGGTGCACTCGATTCCGCACCCAAGGACGGCGACAAGAAAACCTATCAGATGGACCCCGCCAACTCCCGCGAGGCGGTCCGCGAAACCCTGTTAGACGAGGCCGAGGGAGCGGACATGCTCATGGTCAAACCCGCCGGTTTCTACCTCGACGTGATCGCCAGAGTCCGTGACACCACCACCCTGCCGGTGGCCGCCTATCAGGTGAGCGGTGAGTATCTCATGCTCAAGAGCGCCGCAGCCGACGGATGGCTCGATGAGCGCGCCATTGTGCTCGAATCCCTGCTCTCGATCAAACGCGCCGGCGCGTCCATGATCCTCACCTACTTCGCCAAACAAGCCGCCATCTGGCTGGAAGAGGATGCGGGATGAGGCACGCCCGACAGGATTGGCTCCATCGCCCATCCCGGTGAGCGCCCTCCGGGCGGATGAAAAAAAATGGGCGTGAAGCACGCCCGACAGGATTCGAACCTGTGACATTCCGCTTAGAAGGCGGATGCTCTATCCATCTGAGCTACGGGCGCCGGGTGGGAAATGTTTAGCAGGATGGCGGTCGGGTGTCAAAATCCGCTTCAAAAATCCTCGATTGTGTCCCCCGAAGTTGAATTTCGGGTTTCCGTCGGGGCCTTGGCGCGTTATGATCCGGCCATGCGCACCGCAGTTTACGCCGGATCCTTCGACCCACCCACCAACGGCCACCTCTGGATGATCGAGCGGGGGCTGGAAATGTTCGACCACCTGATCGTGGCGATCGGCAACAATGCGTCAAAGCGTTACTCGTTCACGGTCGAGGAGCGCTTCGAATTGCTGCGGGCCTCCACGGTGCCTTGCAAACATTTGGAGATCGCCCATTTCGACAATCGTTATCTGGTGGATTACACCCGGAAAAAGGGGGCCAAATACGTGTTGCGCGGCATCCGCTCGCCGCACGATTACGAATACGAACGGGTGATGCGCCACATCAATGCCGACATGGCCCCGGAAATCACCACGGTGTTCCTGATGCCGCCACGCGACATTGCGGAAGTCTCATCCAACATGATCAAAAGTCTGATAGGTCCCAAGGGATGGGAGGACACGGTGCGCCGCTACGTGCCCGCACCGGTGTTCGAATTGCTCGCCCGCGAGGATGAAAAAAGCGCCAAACGCGACCTCAACATCATGCAGTGAGCGGCGCGCCCATCACTCATGCGGCACGCGGATCTTGATATTGCGGTATGAAACCTGGGTGCCGTGGTCCTGAAGCAGGATGTGCCCTTCCACCAGCTCGCCAAACCCCGGATAGATATTGTACTTGCTGGTCTTCACCATGGCGCGCCAGGCATCGGATCCACGCTCGAAGGAGACGGTTCTAACGTCATTGAGCCAGAAGGTGACGGTCTTCCCGCGTGAGAGGATGCGCGCGCGGTTCCACTCGTCCATGGGCTTGACGTGCTTGTCCAAGGGCGCGGCGATCATGTCATAAAGCGATGCCAGGGTGTGGTTGCCGGCGGCTCCGAGTTTGGCATCCGGATGGCGGACGTCGTCCAGGATCTGGTATTCCGGGCCGACACCACCCGCTTCGCCTTTGCTGAGGTCGGGATCCACGAAAATCTTGATTCCGCTGTTAGATCCCTGAGTCATCTTGAATTCCAGACGCAGTTCGAAATCAGAGTACTTGTCACAAGTCATAATGTCGTTAGAAGTCGCGGCTTCGGCACCGGTGGTTCGGGTGGATGTCAGCATGCCCTGCCTGCACTCCCATCCCTTGGGCGGGAATATCATCGAGTGGACACCGCGCCAACCGTTGCCGGTTTTGCCATCCCACAGCAGGCTCCAACCTGCGGCCTTCTCCTCCCTGCTCAGCGAATTGGAATCGGCGTTGTTCTCGACTTCCTGAATTTTGATGTCGCGCCAGCGGACCTGGGAGCCTTCCTTGCCGGGTTCGTTGTAGAGGTTGTGAACCTGCAGCGCGATGAGGCCCATGGGAACACGGTCGTCCTTCAAATCCGCGCGGGGTGTTAGATTCACGATGGTTTTGATAGAAGGACCGAAGGCTTCCAGACGCACATGGTTCCAATCCCCTTGCCGAATGATGTCGCGGCCCACTTGTGTGAAGGCCTCCCCATCGCCACCCAGCGCGCCGGGAAACAACCAGTCGCGGGCGCTTTCGTCGTAAATGCCGCCCGACCACCAGCGGTCGCGTTTCGGATCATTGTCGATTTCGATCTGATAGCCGTGGACCAACCCGGCGGGAATCCGGATGATTTTGCCTTTCCAGTCGATTTTCACGATGTTAGGGAAACACTCGCTGCGGAACTGCACGCCGGAGTTCAAGCGCGGGTCCACCTTGAAATCGTATTCCAGGATAAAGTCGCCGTATTCGCGGGGCGTGCAAAGAAACGAGTTGGGCGTATTGGTAACCGAGGTGCCCACAATGCAGCCGTCTTCCACCGTGAACTTCGCCTTGCCCCCCCGCTGGACCCAGTTGTCCACATCTTTGCCGTTGAAGAGTTGGGTCCATCCGTCTGCGGACAATGCCGCGCCGCATGTGGCGGACCAGAAAATCAGTAATCGCAGGTGGGTCAGGGGAATGCTTGGCATGGCCGAGATATACCGAGGCCAAGAGCGGTTTCCAGCAAATAACAGGAATGATCTGCGTAAATGCGCATCCATCGGCGGTTCAAGCCTGAGACAAGTCCTCCATCTCCGCCCGCCCCAGCGAGTAGGCCGCAAGGTCCTCGACCTCGCCCACCGAAGTGACGTGGCAAAGCCTCTGGCGGAGTTCTTTTGCGCCGGGAAATCCCTTGCAATACGCCATCAAGCGCGAGCGCATGGTGGTCAGCGTTTGATTTTCATTGCCGTGGCGCGCGCTGTCCACGGCAAGGCGGCAATGGCGAATGACCAATTCCCATCGCTCCTCCAGGCTGATGGCAGGCAATGCATTCCCGGTGAGGAGGAAATGTTTCGCCTCGCGGAAGACCCACGGGTGATGCATGGCAGCGCGGCCGATCATCACACCGGACACCGCCGTTTGCGCCCTGCGTCGCATGACGTCCGCACCACAGGTGATGTCGCCATTACCGACCACCGGAATGGAAACCGCCTGCGCCACGGCATCGATCACCCCCCAATCCGCCTCCCCACCATAACCTTGCGAACGCGTCCGCCCATGCACCGCAAGCGCGCTGATGCCGCTGTCTTCAAGGATTTTGGCCACCTCCACGGCATTCACCGATTTTTCATCCCAGCCAATGCGCATCTTCGCGGTCACCGGCACCTGATCGCCCACGGCCCGGGTGACGCAGCTTGCGACGTTTGTTAGAAGCGGGCAATCCTTGAGCAGTGAAGACCCGCCGTTTTTCGCGACCACTTTGTTCACCGGGCAGCCGAAATTGATGTCGATGAAATCCGGGCGTTTCCAATCGATGATTTTTTTCGCCGCCTCTCCCAGCCTCAGGCCATCACCACCGAACAACTGCACGCCCACCGGCCGCTGCGCCTCGGTGAACTCGGTGTATTTCCGCGTCCGCCCGTCCGCCTGCATAATTCCCTCCGCGGATACAAATTCCGTAACCATCACATCCGCCCCAAGTTCCTTGCAGATCTGACGGAATATCACGTCCGTCACCCCCGCCATCGGCGCGAGATACAAGGGGAATCGACCGTCGGCAAACCAGGCAAGCACGCACCGACCCTAGAGCCCGTCCCCAGCTTTTGCCAGTTGGAACTCAGCGCAAACTATCACGCGACGCTCATCGACCGCCACCGCAGGCAGCCAGCTATGAGCATCCAGCTGGACAATTCGCCGCCCAGCCCGCAATCTTTGCGCCCGCACCCCAGCCACACCAATGTCCGAATTCATTGTCATCCCCCGTTCCAGTCACGACACCTTGGTTTCCAACGCCTATCAAGCCCGCGGATTCACGGCAGAAGAAGCAGCGGAAGGTGCCAAGCTCGCCGCTGAAGCCGCGCGCCATGGCATCCGTACCCATCATGCGCTCAAAGCGCTGCACCTCGATCACCTGTTCGGATCCATCGCGGGCGGTTGTGTTCCCGGCGCGGAAATCGAGGTGCTGCCCTCGCGATTCCCGGCCAGCGAGCGTTGGAATGCTAACAAAAAACTCGGCCAATCGGTCGCATACCGGGCGATCGACCGCGCCATCGAATTGGCCGACCAATATGGTATCGCGCAGATCGCCGTGGACAACTCATTCCATTACCTGTGGGGCGGCGGTTATGTGATGGAGGCCGCCGAGCGCGGGTATTATGCCTATACCAATTGCACCTCAACTCTGGCCGAAGTCGTTCCTTTCGGGGGGAAATTCCCAACCTTGGGAACCAACCCGCACTCCTGGGGTATTCCCGCCTGCCAGGATGGGGGCATGCCGATCGTGATGGATTGGGCCACGTCCATGGTGGCGATGGGCCGCGTGCAGGCGCTCAAACGCGAAGGCAAATCCCTTCCTCCCGGTGCCGCGGTGGATTCTAACGGAAAACCCACCACCGACCCTAACAACGTGGCCGCCCTCCTGCCCTTCGGCGGTCACAAGGGATACGGCATGTGCCTGCTCAACGAGATTTTCGGCGGCCTGATCGGCGGCTCACTGCCCACGATCAGAGGCCGGAAAATACCGTCCGCGCGGGAAAAAAACACCACGGTTTTCTATTTCCAAGTGATCCATCCCGATGCGATTTCCTGCGATGACTTCGCCTGCGGCCGCAGCCAGAGAGAAAACCTCATGGCCGTTTTGGATGACATCCTCGGCCACGGCAATGAAGGCGCCATGCTGCCTGGCCAGATCGAAGCGGGCTTCCGCAAACGTTCGGATGCGGCCGAAGGACTGCTCTTCACCCCTGCGGAAGTCGCCGAGTTCAATGAAATCGCCACCGATCTCGGCGCGGCGACGTGGGATGTGGAGCACCTCGCACGAGCCTAGAGACCTATCAGCGCTTCTTGGTCGCATGCTTGGTTTTTTTCGGTTTCGGGTCTTTCGGCGGCTGGACTTCACCGCCCGGTTCCGGCAGCGGCGGTTCGGTTGCGCCCGCCTTCGGTTCCTCAACCTTTCCCGGTTCGCCCGGCTTGATGGAGACAAACAAGGCACCTTCGGCTGTTAGATATTTTTTGGCCAGCGTGTTGATCTCAGTTAGATTGATCGAATGGTAGTCCGCGTCGCGGGTACGGGCGAGTTCCAGGCGTTTGGGATCCGCCTGGGACTGGCACATGACGGTGGCGAGCCAGTATTTGTTGTCGCGCAGGCTTTTCTCCAACTGGCTGAGGGTGGGTTTGAGCGCGCGGTCGAGTTCATCGGCGGTGGCTCCCTTGGTGGCCAGGTTGTCCGCCTGTTCACGCATGGTGGTGAGCAGTTTCTCAAGGTCGTCGGGTTTGCCGACACTCTGGCTCAGGACAAATCCGAATCCGTCGAGCGCGTCGGACCCCGATGCCCCGGCGCTCGGGCTGTATGAGGCGCCGAGTTTCTCGCGGATTTCCTCACGCAGACGGTCGGTTAGAATTCCCGCCAGGATGTTGAGACGGCGGAATTCCTTCGGGTTGTCGCGGAAACCCACGGTCTTCCAAATGCTGAAGGCGATGGCCTGGGCGATTTTGGAATCATAGGTGAACACCTTGGCAGCCGGGGCGTTGGGGAATTTCACTTTGCGGGCGTCCGCCATCACCGGCGCGGACGCGGCCCTGTCAGGCAACGCTCCGAAAGTGGCTAACAGATCCGGCAGAATTTTTTCGGGATCGAAATCCCCCACGATGGTGAGTTCGAGATAACCTTTGGTGAGCTCAGGGGTGAGCCACTTTTTCGCATCGTCGATGGTGTAGGACATGAGTTTGGCTTCCGGTGCCACGCCGTAGCGCCCGTCGCCGCCATGCAACCAGCCCACCATTTCCTTTTGCGGCCCGGCGGGCGTGTGTTTGAGCTGCTGCTCAAGCATCGGGACGGTTTTCTGGAACTGCCAGAGCGCTTCCTGGCGGTAGCCGGGATCCGTTAGGGACGCGCACATGTATTGGCACTGCAGGGTGAAATCCGCCGGTGTGGTAGTGCCGTCGAGAACAAAGGCATCATCCCCGATCACCAATGAGGACTCCACGTTCCTGCCCGCGAGAATCTGTTGGAGATCGTCGTTCGAGTACTTGCCGAGGCCACCGCCTTCGAAGACCGCCTGCGCGAAGTCATCGAGCATGGGCATGTTCTTTGGCTGGCCCAGCTTGCCCGAACCGATGCGTGCCAGCAGACTTACCTTGCCTTTTTCGAAATCGGTGCGCTTCAAATTGACCCTCGTTTTGTTAGATAACACCAGTTGGGTGATGCCGAGGTCGGCGACCTCCGTGCGAGCGGCCACGCTACCGGGTTTGCCGAATTCGTTATAACTGAAAACCTGGACGGCGCGGGCGGCGGGGGCCTCCACGGGTTTGCCACGTGAGTCCTCGAAGATCGCGGCGAGATCTTTTTCGGCGTTATCGGGTTTTTGTTTGGTGGTGAGGACCAGATGATAGCCGGCGGCCTCCCAGAATTTCCGGAGCGCCTGGTGGCAGGTTTCCGCATGGATCGAGTCAAGGCAGCGTTTGGCGATGGCGAGGTCGGTTTCCGGGTCGGAAAAAACATGCTTGCGGTTGATGGACTTCGCCAGCGAGGTGGCGATTCTATCGGATTTGCGCGAGACCTTTTGTTTGACCTCCTGTTCATAAGTGTTGAGCAGGTTGGCCTTGGCCTCCGCGAGTTCGGTCTCAGTGAACCCGTATTCGTTCGCGCGGCGGAATTCCCTTTCGAGAACGGGCACCGCCTCCTGCCAGCGGTCATCCGCCGCAACGATGCTGATGGATGCGAGTTCGGCATGGTTGAAAAGCGCTTCGTGGGACGCTTCCCCTTGCGCCACCGGCGAGTTTTTCTCCTTGGAGATCCGCTCCAATCGACGGCTGATGATCGAGTTCGCGATGTCGAGCGGCATGTCATCCGCACGGGTGGCGGTGCTGTCGGGTTTTTCAACAAAGGGTCTAACAACTGTTAGGGACACCTCGGTGGTTGCGATTTCCTTGTCGGTGAACACATGGGTTTCAAGGCCCTCGGGTTGGTGGATTTTGCCCATGTCCTGATTGGCGCCGGGATCAGCCGGATTTTTCATGGAGGCGAACACGGTTTCGATGCGCGCGCGAAATGCTGCGGGCTTCACATCGCCCACGACGATGAAGGTCATGAGTTCCGGCCTGTAATATCGGGTGTAGAAATCGACAAATCGCCCGCGCGGCGCGGATTTGATCACATCCTCGCTACCGATGGGTAAACGCAGTGGAATCAATGAACCCGGCAGGATTTCCTTGAACTGTTGTTCCATCAGCCGCATGCTCACATTGTCGCGGCTGATTTTTTCCGCCAATATCACGCCGCGCTCCTTGTCGATTTCCTCTACGGCGAGATTCGCGCCATCGCCGAAGTCTCGCATCACGGTGAAACCGAGATCGAGCGTGTCTTCTGATAGATCCGGCAGATCGAGCATGTAAACCGTTTCGTCGAACGACGTGTAGGCGTTCACATGAGCGCCGAAGCCGATGCCCAGCCGCTGCATGCGGGGCACGAGTTCGTCAGGGGAGAAATGTTTGCTGCCGTTGAAGACCATGTGCTCGAGGAAATGGGCGAGTCCGCGCTGGTCCTCGGTTTCCCTCAGGGAGCCCGAAGCGATGTGCAGGCGCAGCGAAACGCGCTTGGGCGGTTCGCTGTTCGGATAGATGATGTAGCGCATGCCATTGTCCAGCGTGCCGAAGACGGCAGCCGGGTCCGGCGCGATGTCCGAGCCGTCCTGCGGCCAGGGTCGCGGCGTGACCTTCACGGTTGGCACGGATGTCTCGGCGACCGGGGCGGGTTTGGCGGGCACCGGGTTTTCCACGACTTGGGGTGGTGGGGCAAGCGGAGCCTGGCTAGGTGCGGGAGCTTCCTTTGGCCGCAAGGCGAGGATCATCGCGGTGACGGCGAGGATCAGGACGAGCATCAGCGGAGTGGCTTTCTTCATGGCCGCCAGCGTGCTTGATGCGGCATGGTTTTGGCAATCCTGAAAACCCGGATCTAGGCCAGGAGGAATAGGAAAGCACCATCTAAAACATCCAGGGGGTGTCTCGTCCTGCCACCCCTCATGAAAGAATTATCTCGGATCTTTGAAAAATCGGGATTGCAATCCGACAGAGAACCTGCTGTTTTCCCCGCCCCGACCGCAAGGTCAATGTGCGCGCGTGGCGGAATTGGTAGACGCGCTAGATTCAGGTTCTAGTGGGGGCAACCCTGTGTAGGTTCGAGTCCTATCGCGCGCACCATTTGAAAACCAACGACTTGCAGGTGCGCGGCCAATGACATGAAGCATGTCGGGGAAACCAGCACACTCATGAAATTGACAAGCGCCACCCTGCCATGGGTTCTAAAAACATTGGCCCTCGCCACCTTTGCCATTTGCTCCGCGCTGGCTCCAGCACGGGCGCAAGAGGCGCAAGAGGCGCACCCATTGAAACCCCTGCTCTGGAAAGTCGAAGGAAACGGCCTCACCCAACCTTCCTATCTTTTCGCAACCATCCACATCGGCAAGGCCCCGGTCGGCAACCTCCACCCCGCCGCCCAACAAGCCTTCGACAGCGCGGAATCGCTGTTCACCGAGGTCCCCATGGATGAAGCCAGCCAGATGGCCATGATGCCGCTCATGATGCGCAGCGATGGCAAAACCCTCAACGACTCTCTGGGCAAGGATCTAACCCAACAGTTGGATGAGGAACTGAAACTCATCAACCCACAACTCGACGCCGCACCCTTTCAACCCCTCGCCACATGGGCCATGGCCGTCATCCTCGAAATGCTGCCAGTGCAGTTGGAAGGCCACAAGGCGCTCGATCTGATGCTTTGGGAAAAGGCCACAGCCGCCGGTAAAAAAACCGCCGGAATGGAAACCGCCCAAAATCAGATCCGGGGCCTCTCCGAACTAACAGAACCAGAGCAGGTGATCGTTCTTGATGAAACCATGAAACAACTCAGGAAGGACCGCGAAGCCGGCAAAAACCCTATCAAAGAGATCGTTGCGGCCTATGTCACCGGAGAACCTTCCAAAGTGGCTGCCGAAATGGATCAATCCCTGCGGGAAATGGCCAAGGGCGAACACAAGGAACTCGGCCAAAAGATCATGCGACGCCTCCTCACGGACCGCGACAAAAACATGGCCACCACCATCAGCGCCACCCTGAAAAAGGAACCGGCCACCATCCACTTTTTCGCCGCCGGTGCGGCGCACTTCTGCACAGACCCCAGCATCCTCTCACATCTGGAAAAGGATGGATTCAAAATCACCCGGATTGAAAAATAGCACAAGCGGGCTTTGGGATGTCACCCCGTTGGCATGGGGATGCTACCGCCGGGAGCGCGGACGGTGCCAAGTGGAAAGATGACGCAAGGTGGTTAGATGGGCCAGGGCTGGCTGGCGATAATATCAGTTAGATTTGAGATGCAGATGGAGAATGCGGCGGAGCTCATCGATGGTTTCGGGATTCTCACACGCGCCGTGCGGGCCGGGGACGATTTTTTCGGACGCGGCGGAGTCGAGATGGGAACTCCAATATTCCACCACCCCGTCCGAGCTGTTAGGAGTATTGCCCTTGCCGCGGTCGCCGATGATCGAGTGGTGCGGCGCTTCGAGGCGCCGTGAGTTGATGATTTGAAATGAGGGATTGGACGGAGACAGACCGTCGATACTGGTGGGCATGCGGCTGGAATCTCCAGTGATCATGGAGATCGAGCTTCCTAGCGAGACTGTGGCGGAGGAAACAATGTCACCCGGCAACGAGATCAGGCGGATGGCAAGTTCACCCAGGGTGCCGACGGCCATCTTGCTGCCGCGATGGGGTGTGCAGATGAAGATGGCGCGGTCGATATGGGGATTGGCCTGATAGAGGGTGCAGCGGTCCACGAGGTCGCCGGGTTTGATGTTCTTGAAGAAGCGGTCAGCCTTGTCCTTGCCGATCACGTTCCATGCTTCGCGATCAATATGGGTCAGTTGCATGTGGGTGAGCAGCCCGCCCATGCTGTGGCCGACGAGCACCATGTCCTTCGACTCCGGATGGAGATGGCGGAACTTTTTCAATTCCTCGCGCAGGCGCAAAGCCGAGTAGGCCGGAGGATTGCCGGTGGGGTAGCTGAAAACCAGGCACTGGAAGCGGCGGCGCAACACGGGATCGGTTTCAAGTTCGTTAATCACGTTGCGCCACATGCGCGGTGTGGAAATGAGGCCGTGGACGAAGATGAGCGGGATGCGGTCTGGAGCGTATGGCTGTAGCTCATAGAGGCCCATGGTGCTCATGCGCCGGTCGGAATGGATCGCCCCCATCAAACCGTTCCATAGCTCGGAATCGTGTGGGTAGTGAGCAAGGGGCGCGGAAAAATCGGCATCAAGGGTGCGCTCCTTGCCTGCGATGCGACCCTTGGTTTTCACCGTCGGATCGAGCAGCGAGAGTTTCACGTCGCCGCCATTGAATTCGAGCGTGGCGGTGACCGGTGCGGTGACACCGATGCGGGGCGGCATGAAGGGTTCAAGCGGGTGGGTCTTGTGCATGCCCACCAGAGCACCGCCGAGGCCGTCCTGGTGATGGCGGTTTCTAACAGAATTCATGCCCACCTTCGCGGCCTGGATGAAGGACGTGAACCATTCCGGCTGATAGATGCCGTCGCGGGTTCCTGCGGCAAAACGCAGTTGATAGACGCGCCCCCCTGATTTGAGGGCGAGCGGACGGTTCCACATCCGACCGTTGTCGGCGGAGCGCAATAGCACCGTGAGATCGGCGGCGGCCTGATTGTAGATCGTGCGCGCAGCCTCGCCGGAGTGGGGGGAATCCAGCAACGCGGCAGCTTCGCGGGCGGCGTCGAGATAGAGCGCGGCGCTTTCTTCGGTGGTCAGTGATTTGACCGCCGCCTGCTTGAGGGAGATGACTGCGGAACGATGCAAGCCTTCCGCAGGCGGCAGCGGGGTGGGCGCACACGCGCAGAACGCCAGCGAGGCAAACAAGCTGATGTGGATGGGCTTGAGGATCATGGCAGGGTTGGTTGCGATCAGGAGGCAGGAGCCTTAAGGATATTTCATGGCGGAAGCTCTGCTGAATCAGGCGAATTGTTCCCTGATCGCAAATGATGCAAAGCACTAAATTAGATCAATCATCGTAGGGGATTTGGTTTTCAATTCCCCCATTCCGGTGCATGATCCCGGTGTGCAAGCGACCGACAAAGCCAAGACCCTCATCGAAGCCCTGCCCTACCTCCAGGCCTTCCGTGGCAAAACGTTTCTCATCAAGATGGGCGGCTCCGCCATGGAGGACGCCGAACTGGTCACCCGGGTCATGCGCGACATCGTCTTTCTCGAAATCGCGGGCATCAACCCGATCGTCGTCCACGGCGGCGGCAAGGCAATCTCGGCCGCCATGGAACTGGCCGGACTCAAGGCGGAATTCGTTGGCGGCTTCCGCGTCACGACCGATGAGGCCATCGAGATTGTCGCCCGCGTTCTATCCGAAGAAATCAATCCCGGGCTGGTGCGCATGATCCGCGATCTGGGCGGCAAGGCCATCGGCATCCCCGGCAACGAGGTGTTTGTGGGTGAGAAAACCCAGGGCATCGATGCCGAGGGCCACCTTGTCGATATCGGTCGCGTCGGCGAAGTGACCGCTTGCTTGTTAGATCGGTTGGATGCCAAACGCCATCCGGGCATCGTGCCGGTGATCTCACCGCTGGCCGCCGAAGCGGACACCGCCCGCCCGCTTAACATCAATGCCGACCTCGCCGCCGCCGCGCTGGCCAAGGAACTCCGCGTCGCCAAACTCGTCTATCTCTCCGACGTGCCAGGCTTGCTGGCCGATCCGCAAGACCCGTCGTCGCTGATTCATTCCGTCACCCGCCAGCAGGCGTATGAGCTGATTGCCGACGGCACTATTTCCGGTGGCATGATTCCCAAGATCCGCAGTGCCGTGGACGCGCTGAACGCGGGGGTGCGTAAAGTCCACTTCATCGATGGCCGCCAAGCCCACGCGCTCTTGCTCGAAATTTTCACCGATGGCGGAGTGGGTACCGAAGTGGTTCGATGAGGATTGGGTTGAGCAGGTCTTGACACCCCCCCGACGGGAAAGCAGATTCCCTGCGTTTCGGCCCGCACCTCGCGTATCATCTCCGGTTTTATGGGGGGCGTGGCACCCAAACTGCTCTATTTTTTCCCTATCCATCGGCCCGAGAATCCTCAATTTCCACCCTCAGTCACCACCGCCCCAACTCATGTCCGTTTTGCAGAACACCCCGCTCGGCTGGCCGCAACCCCAAGGCCTTTGGCACCCTTCTCAAGAAAAAGACTCCTGCGGCGTCGGCTTCATTGCCCACCTCAAAGGCAAACGCTCCCATGACATCATCGTCAAAACCCTCACGATGAATGCCCAGATGGACCACCGCGGTGCCAGCGGATCGGACCCGGATACCGGCGATGGTGCCGGCATCTTCATCCAGATGCCCGATAAATTCCTGCGCAAGGAAATGGCGAAAAAAGGCATCGAGCTGCCACCGGAAGGCTCGTATGGCTCGGGATTGGTGTTTTTCTCCCCGGAAACCAGCGAACGCGAGGCCGCCATGCAGGTCTTCGAACACGTCATCCGCGAGGAAGGCCAGAAATTCATCGGTTGGCGCACCGTCCCCACCCACAGCAAAATCCTCGGTAAAACCTCCGGCCGTTACGAGCCGGAAATCAAACAAGTGTTTATCGAGCGAAGCCCGGACCTCACCGACCCGATGGCCTTCGAACGCAAGCTCTACGTCATCCGCAAACGCGTGGCCTATTGGATCCGCCATAACGAGATGCCCTACAAATTCGGCGATGTCCATGGCAACAAGTCCAACTCCTTCCCCGGCGCGGCTTATCATTACGTGACCGGCCTTTCGGCACGCACCATGATTTACAAGGGCATGCTGACGCCGTGTCAGTTGGCGGATTATTTTCCGGATTTCCATGATCCGGATTTTGAGTCCGCGCTGGCCCTGATGCACACGCGCTTTTCGACCAATACCTTCCCGAGTTGGTCCCGCGCCCACCCGAACCGCTTCATCGCCCACAACGGGGAAATCAACACCGTCATGGGCAACGCCAACTTCATGAAGGCCCGACAAGCCCTCTGCCAAAGTGACCATTTCCATGGCGACATCTCGCGAATATTCCCGGTCATTAACGAAGACGGCTCAGACTCCGCACGCTTCGACAATGCCCTCGAATTCATGCATTACGGCGGCTACGACCTCGTCCATGCCATGATGATGATGATTCCCGAACCCTGGGAACGCCACACCCTGATGGATGAGGACAAAAAAGCTTTTTACGAATTCCACGCCTGCATGATGGAACCATGGGACGGCCCGGCATCCATCACTTTCTCGGACGGCAGCCAGATCGGCGCCGTGCTTGACCGCAACGGCCTGCGCCCCAGCCGCTACTATGTCACCAGCGACGACCTCGTCATCATGGCATCCGAAGTGGGGGTCATTCCCGACCTCGATCCGCTCACCGTGGTGGAAAAAGGCCGCCTGCGCCCCGGCCGGATGTTCCTCGTCGATATGAACGAAGGCCGGATCATCCCGGA
This sequence comes from uncultured Luteolibacter sp., assembly GCA_964458895.1. Taxonomy (GTDB): domain Bacteria; phylum Verrucomicrobiota; class Verrucomicrobiia; order Verrucomicrobiales; family Akkermansiaceae; genus Luteolibacter. The sequence continues at coordinate 22,022 of CAYWLC010000038.1, forward strand.
CGACGAAGTCAAACACCGGGTCTATGCCGCCAAACCCTATCAAAAATGGCTGGATGAGA
>CAYWLC010000039.1:0-22011 GCA_964458895.1 uncultured Luteolibacter sp.
TGACGCTGCTGCTGTGCAGGGTGGAGATGACGAGGTGGCCGGTTTCCGCCGCGTGGAGGGCGGTGATGGCGGTTTCGGCATCGCGGATTTCACCCAGGAAGAGAATGTCCGGACTTTGGCGGAGTGCGGCGCGCAGGCCGGTGGCGAAGGTATGCGAATCCTGCCGGATCTCGCGTTGGGAGAAAAACGAGAGGTCGTTTTCAAACAAATATTCGATGGGGTCCTCGAGCGTGACGATGTGGCGGGCGATGTGGTGATTGATCCAATCCAGGCAGGACGCCACGGTGGTGGACTTGCCGGAACCGGTGGGACCGGTGACGAGGATGAGCCCGTAGCGGCGTTGCAGCCAGGAGTGCAGCAGGGCGGCGGGCAGGCCGAGTTCCGCGAGGGGAGGGATCTGACTGCGGATTGGCCGCAGCACCGCGCCGAGGCGGCCCAGGGTGTGATAGAGATTGACGCGCAGGCGGTTGCCCTCGGGGATTTTCCAGGAAACATCCGCTTCCGGGTGGGTCGCGCGATCCATGCCGCAATCAGCCCAGAACTCCTCGAGCGCCTGGCGCGAGACCGGCCCGTGGTGAAGGATGCCCAGCTCGCCGTCGCGCCGGATGCGCGGCGGTTCGCCTTCGACGAAAAACACGTCGTTGGCATGACCCGTGAAGGCGTCACGGATGAGTTGGGTGAGGGCGGAATTCATGAGGTGGCAATCCTTGAATGCGACCGCTCTAGCGATCCATCCGCCGGGGTGAAGACAAAACACCGGGGAGAAAAAGAATCCGTCTTGATCGGAACGGGCTCAGGGCTTGTTCCAAATCCGGCTTGCCGGGGCGCTTCGGGTCGGGCTAGCATCGGCGTGGATAAGGGATATCTCACCATGGCACATCACATCGGAATTCTCACCAGCGGCGGAGACTGCCCCGGCCTCAACGCCGCCATCCGCGGGCTGGCCAAGGCCGCCCGCGAGCATTTCGGGATGCGCGTCATCGGCTTTCTCAACGGCTTTCGCGGCTTGGCCCAGGACCAAACCATGGAACTCGACGGCGCGATGCTCTCGGGCATTCTAACAGACGGTGGGACCATCCTCGGCACCAGCCGTGACAAGCCCCACCGCATGAACATCGGCGGCAAGCTGCTCGACATGACCGATGCCGTGGTCGGCACCTATCACCGCCACCATCTGGACGCCCTGGTGTGTCTCGGTGGCGGAGGAACCCAGAAAAACGCACTGCGCCTGGTGGAGGCGGGCCTGAACGTGGTGACCCTGCCGAAAACCATCGACAACGACATAGCTCTAACAGACCGCTCGTTTGGTTTCGACACCGCATTGCAGATCGCGACCGAGGCGGTTGACCGCCTGCATTCCACCGCGACCAGTCACGAGCGCATCATCGTGGTGGAGGTGATGGGGCATCGTGCGGGCTGGCTGGCGCTTGAGGCGGGAATCGCCGGCGGTGCGGATGTGATCCTGCTGCCGGAGATCGCCTACGACGTGAGAAAAATTGCCGAGGCCATTCGTCGTCGGACGCAAAGCGGCAAGCGTTTCAGCATTGTGGTCGTGGCGGAGGGGGCGATGTCCATCGAGGACGCGCAGGTGGTGAATGAATTGTTAGCCGAGCGCGACCGTGCGGAATCGAAAAAAGTTAGGGCGGAGGTTTCGGAAAAACTGCGGCAATTTCACGACGAACACGTGGGCCACACGATCCGCCTGACGCGCGATCTGGAAATACTCACAGGGCAGGAAACGCGTCTGACGATTCTCGGGCATTTGCAGCGGGGTGGCACGCCCTCGGCGTCGGACCGGGTGTTTGCGACCTGGCTGGGCACCGAATGTGCGGTTGCGTTGCATGCGGAAACCTACGGCATGATGCTGGCCTTGCAGGGATCGTCCTTGAAACAGGTGCCCATCTCCGAGGTGGCAGGTCGCAAACGCCTGGTGCCGATGAACCACCCGCTCATCGCCTCGGGCCGCCTGGTGGGCACTTCGTTCGGGGATTGATCCGGCATCTCCTGTCTTGCATCCGGCCGCCGAACCGCCGAAACTTTGCCCATGCAGACGCTTGAATTCGAAAATCCCGCGGTCGAGATCGAACGCGAACTCGAAAAACTGCGGAGCAAATCGGCGTCGCAAAACATCGACATGTCGGATGAAATCGCCATGATGGAGACTCATCTCGCGGAAACCCGCGCGAGGATTTATGAGAACCTGACTCCCTGGCAGCGCGTCCAGATCGCCCGCCATACGAACCGCCCGTTCATGCTCGACTACGTTGCCCTGGCATTCACTGATTTCCAAGAGCTGCATGGCGACCGCCATATCGGCGACGATTCCGCCATGCCCGGCGGCTTCGCCCGCATCGGCGGGCAACGCGTGGTGGTCATCGGCCACCAGAAGGGCAGGGACACCAAGGAAAACCTCAAACGCAATTTCGGCAGCGCCCATCCCGAAGGATACCGCAAGGCAATGCGCCTTATGAAACTGGCGGAAAAATTCGGCCTGCCCATCATCACGCTCATCGACACCCCCGGTGCCTTCCCCGGCATCGGCGCGGAGGAACGCAACATCGCCGAGGCCATCGCCTTCAACCTGCGCGAAATGATGCTGCTCAAGGTGCCCGTCATCGCCGTGGTGCTCGGCGAGGGTGGCTCCGGCGGCGCCCTCGGCATCGGCGTGGCCGATCGCGTTATTTTGTTAGAAAACGCCTATTATTCGGTCATCAGTCCCGAAGGTTGTGCGGCCATCAAACACGCCCCCGAAGCCGCCGCGGCCATGAAACTCGTCGCCCCGGATCTGATGAAACTCGGACTCATCGATGACCTCATCGTTGAACCCAAGGGTGGCGCGCACCACAACCACCAGGCCACCGCTGACTCATTCCGCGAGGTGATCCTCCGCCATCTGGCACAACTCACCGCCCTCCCCGTTGACGACATGTTGCAAGCACGCTATGCCAAGTTCCGCAACTTCGGCGAGTGGCAGGGGAAATGACGAGGCGAATGGAATTTCAACCGCAGATGGACACAGATGGACACGGATTTCAGAAAGGGATTGATAGAATTCATGTGACCCGAAAGATGATCGTCAATGCCAACCGTATGCCTCTTTATCTGCGTATATCCGCGTTCATCTGCGGTTCTGTTTTCTGATCTAACATAAACCGGGCAACACATCACATCAAACCATGTCAGCACAACCATTGAAAGTAGGGATGATCGGCGGCGGCGGCGGAGCCTTCATCGCCAACCCGCACCAGAAGGCGATTCACTTCGACGGCACGCGCCGCGTTCACGCGGTGGCTTTGCATCCGGACCCGGTCATCGCGATGAAGGAGGCCGCCGGGTGGCCTTACCCGGTCAAGGGCTACGAATCCTACGATGACATGATCGCCGACCAGGCGAACCTGCCGGAAGCAGAACGCCTGGATTACATCCTGATCGTGACGCCGAATTTCGTGCACTTTGATCCGGCCATGAAGGCGATGGATGCGGGCATCCCGGTGATGTGCGAAAAACCGCTCACCACCGATCTAACAAAAGCCGACGCGCTGGTGGCCAAGGCCCGCGAGAAGAACCTGCCCTTCGCCGTGGCGCACACCTATCTGGGCCACTGGAGTTCCTGGTTCTGCCGCCACATCGTCCGCAGCGGGTTGTTAGGCGAGGTGCGCTGGGTGGATGCCTACTATCTGCAGGGCTGGCTGGCCGACAAGCTGGAAGCCTCCGGGCAGATGCAGGCCGAGTGGCGCACCGACCCGTCCAAGGCGGGCGGCAGCGGCTGCGGCGGCGACATCGGCATCCATGCGATGATGCAGATGTTGTTTGTCACGGGTCTGCAAATCAACCGGGTTTCCGCGCATCTGGAGAAATTCGTGCAGGGTCGTTCGATCGACGACCACTTCACGGCGTATGGCGAACTTTCTAACGGAGGCAAGTGCCTGGTGCGCGCCTCGCAGATTTGTGTGGGCCAGAAGAACGACCTCGGGCTTGTGGTGGCCGGCACCAAGGGCCTGCTCAAGTGGAGTCAGGAAGAACCGGAAAAAGTCACCGTGTTCCTCAAGGGCCAGCCGGACCGCGTCTATTGGCGCGGCGCGGTGAGTGCCAACGACGGCTTCCTCGGCGATGTCCCGGCATGGATTCTCAACGAACCGACCATCCCCGCCGGCCATGGCGAAGCCTTCCACGATGCCTTCGCCCGCCTCCACCGCGAATTCGAAAAAGACGTGCGCGCCTACAAGAACGGCCAACCATGGAAATGCGATGGTGAAACCTACGCCACCATCGACGACGGTCGCACCGGCCTGGCCTTCATCGACGCCTGCCTGCGCTCCGACGCCGCCGACGGCGCATGGGCGGAGATGCATTGATAACTTACCATTTGACAAAAATCGTAAGGTGGTGCAAGGTTCCCCCGTGATCGCGAAAATCACCAGCAAACGCCAGGTGACCTTTCCCGCCGTGGTGCTCGACGCGCTCGGGGTGGGTCCAGGGGATCGTTTGGAGATCGTTGACTCACCCGCGGGATTCCTGCTGCGCCCACGGCGGGTGGACCACACTCGCCTGGCCCCACTGCGTGCATCCCTGAAGAAGGGGGCCGGTTCGTTCGATCTGATAGAATTCCGCAAACAAGTCCATGAACCCTCGCTACGGGATTGACACCTCCATTCTGGTGCGCCTGCTCACCGGCGATCCTCCGCAGGACTATCAGAAAACAGTGAAGGCCATGGAGACCATTCTCAGGACCCAGCCTGATGCGGAGATCTTTGTTTCCAATCAGGTCATCGGCGAGGCCTACATCGCCGTGCAGCATCATTACGGGGTCTCAAAGGCGGCGACCAGGGAGGCGCTGCTGAGTGTCCTGTCCAGCGGTCTCGTCGCACCCCTGAATGGCGCACCGGTGATCCATGCATTGCGGTCCGCCGGGGGTTGCGGATTGTTAGACCGGCTCATCGCCGGGGAATACCAACACCACGGACTGACCACCCTGACCCACGACCGGAAAATGGCCACCCTGCCGGAAGCCAGGAAGTTGTGATAAATGACTTACTTAGAAGGATGAGGTGAAATCGAAACGCGGAGCAGCGGAGGTCGCAGAGGGATTCGCGGAGTGAATGAGGTGCGGCTTGTGCAAATTAGAGGGGAACGGACGGCCCGTCCGTTGATGAGGATGAAGAGCAATCGAAACGCGGAGCAGCGGAGGTCGCAGAGGGGGGCGCGGAGTGAATGAGGTGCGGCTTGTGCAAATCAGGGGGGAACGGACGGATCGTCTGTTTATGAGCACCAGAACCCGTGCTGCTGGGTGTGGCTTGCGATTGGAATGGTGTTTGACAAATCCCAAGCCAAATGGCAAATTGCCAGCCATGAGATTGATTTTGGACAAGATGAGTCGCTTGGTGGTGCCAAAACCCTTGCGTGAGCGCTTCGCCCTCAAGCCTGGGGACGAACTGGAGGTGTCGTTGGAAGCCGATGGCATTCGACTGCGCCCGGTGGCTCCCGTGTCAGCCTTGGCGATGGAACAAGGAATTCTGGTCTGTGCGAGTGAGGTTCCGGCTTCGCTTTGGGATTTGGGGGTTTTCATGGATGAGCAGCGTGAACAACGCAGTCGCGAGGTCGGAGGACTTTGAGTGATGAAAATCTGTTTCGACACCTCGGTCTTGGTCGCCGCCCTCTTGCAGCAACATCCGCATCATGCGGCGGCGTTTCCCCACCTGCGGAGCGTTCACGAGGGAAGCGTGCAAGGTCATGTGACCACCCATGGCCTTGCCGAACTCTTCGCCACGCTCACCGCGCTTCCGCTCAAACCCCGACTCCATCCCTCCGACGTCCGGCGCATCATCCGGGACAGCCTCCTGCCGCACCTCGTCATTATTCCGTTAGGGCCAGCGGAATATGAAGAAGCGCTGGAACTAACAACATCGAGAGGTCTGGCTAGCGGAGCGATCTATGACGCCCTGCATATCATCGGTGCCCGCGCCGCCGGATGCACCACGCTTTACACGCTGAACATCCGCCACTTCTCCGCGCTCGCTCCCGGAGATCCGCTGGTCTCGCTGCCATCAAGCGCCTACCGCACAATGCCACCGCCGAACAAGCCGCCGAGTTGACCCGGCCCGCTTTGCCGCAGCCCGCCGTGCCGAGGCCCAGACAGCCGCCTAACAAATGTCCCGCCGATGCGCCAGCGGCGGGGAGACGAATTTTGGACGCTTACCTTCGAAAACTGCTTTGAGAATAATCATTGGGCCACAAGCGATCCTGTTTGGTGTTCCTGCCTTCGTGCCGCTTGTGACGCGCCAAACATCGATCTCTGGATATCGAGTTGCCAAAAGCAAACAGATTAGACAGAATGGTTTAACCCCGAGTGGAGCAAGTATCACTCGGTATTGATCCTTAAGTCCCCATACCAACGACATAAGAAGGTTTCCAGTTCTCTGGATGTCCATTAAAGGATGTTTGTACTGATTACCTTCACCAATTAGATTCAAAAACGACGAATTGTCGCTCCCATCAGCACCGGAGCTTTCTTCCCGCGCACGCCGCTGTGCTACGCGGTGTCTGACGATGCCGGCAAGACATGGAGCGCACCGGTCATCGTGGATGATGAAGGCGCTGCGAACATAGACCGGCAGAACATTTACCCGGCGGTTTGCTTCACGAAGGAAGGAATGCTCGTAATGTGGTCCACCCACGGCGCAGACCCGAAGGGCAGCTTCGCCGGGCAATACGACGCGAACACCGGCGGCGGCAAGCGGGCCATTCTCGCCATGCCGGCGAAGGCTTCGCCAAACGCAGCAGCCAACCCCCTGCAACTTGCACCCCCCGACGAAAGCACCACGCTCGTTTCCCGTGACCATTCCGAGCAATCCGTAACCCCACCCCCACTTCCTGCCGACCAGAAGGCGATGGATCGTCGGGACGCCGGATTACTTGCCGGAGTTCAGATCGAGCATCCAGCGGTGAAATTCGTCCCCGCGCCACTCAGGCCGCTGGCCGAAGCGCCCTGCGCAGACCAAAGCCTGCTGCTGGGAAGATCGCAATACCAAGCGCCGGAATTCGGCTATGGGGAACCTGCCGCCCACTATGAACCGGTGGAAGACGGAGGTTTCAGAATCGTCGGTGGCATGCGGCGTTTCAACCGGCTGATCGTCCAGGGTCAAAACCGGATCAAGACCGGCGATCTGCCGATTTTTCGGATGGGCACCGCTGGCGGGGTCGGCGTCTATACGAATTTCGTCAAGGGAGACGAGAAGATATTCCCGCTCTGGGCGCGCGCTGACGCCCAATGTGGTGGTGTTTGGCCAAGCATGGGGACCCTGCGGATCGGGATCCGCACGGTCACTGGCGGCACCGCGTGGCTCGACGAGACACCCGGCTTGGGCATCACGACCACATTCAGGCCCGGATATACCGATTACCAGATCACCTCACCGGACTGGAAAGCCAGCGTCCGGATTGCTCCCGCGCTGGATTCCCATGGTTTCGTCTGCCGGATCTCCTTCGACCGGCCGATCCCCATCGTCTGGCGTTTCGGTGGTATGTTCTGGAAATACGAGGATGCGCAGCCGAATCAGAATCGGGTGCGGATCGACGGAAATCGAGCGCTCATCAGCGAACCCAATCTGCCCAATGGCCTTGTCCTTGCCGGATGGGATGGGGATGGTGTCGGCCAAGTGGTCCCGGCGGCATTGGAACAGGATTCGGCGTTCGAAGATGCGATGAGAGGTGAAAGTCAACCCGTGCTGGCCAACCACGGCGAGGAGGCCGAATTCGTCGCGAAGCGTCCGCAGTCGGTGTATCATGTGGCCGCCTTCTGGGGTGTGACCGAGTATGACGAGCCCCGTAGCAGGGTCAGCATGGCCCGGTTCGATACCGCCAATACCAGCGCATGGCCGAAAGAAAGTGAGCGCTTGAAGCAGGCATGGTTCGATGCCCATATCGGCAGGGCCCTGGAACCGGAGTCCCATTTTGCACGCTTGTTGGCCAACCCGTCCAAGGAACTGGATCGCACCTGTGAATCTTGGGACGCCCGGCGGGCAGAGTTCCGCATCCAAACCCCCGACCGGCACCTCAACGCGCTGGTCAATTGGGAGCGTTGCCGGAGCGCCTATCACCAGCAGGGGCCTGGCCTGGTGCTGTCGGCAGGAAGATGGGAGATATACGCGCACTTGTCGGTCGGTTGGTATGGCAAGGAATGGAGCGGCGACCACTCCTCCATCGCCGGGTTGCTCCGATTCCATGGTGCCATGCATGAACGAGATGGGGCGATCGGTTGGATCGCGCCGTCCTTGGGCACCTTCATGAACGAGAACAATACGCCGTATTGGGTCGATCTGAGGTCTGGCGCCACTACACCTGGACGGGCGATCGCCAGTTCGTGCGTGATCTGTGGCCAGCCGTGGAGCGGGCGGTCGCCAACCAGCGACTGAACCATGATGCCGATAGTGACGGCCTGTTTGGGGACTGGTACGATTACTGGAACTGCGACTCCAGCGGCAATGGCCCCAAGTCTGCCACCTCCAGCGCGACTTCGTGGGCGATGCTCGATCGGGCTTCCCGACTTGCCGGGGTGGTGGGCGACGACACAGCTGTCCGCCGCTATCGCGATCTTGCTGACCAGTCGCGCAGCGCCATCTTCCGGGAGTTGTGGCACGAAAAGGAGGGCCGCCTGGGCAGCATCGGCGTGGACGGGCAGTGGCGCAGCCATCCCCCGATCTGGGAAGAATACCTTGCCGCCAACGCCGATCTGCTGACCCCCGAGCAATCTCGGCGCGCCGTGCGCTGGTTGGCGGCCAACTACGGCTTCACGCCTACACCTGGCGTGCAACTGCTCACCTGCAGTGATTGGTGGCCGATCGTCTGGAGCGTCCAGTGGATACCTGTCGGTGATACCTGCCTGGCGGCTATGGCGGGGATGCGGGCTGGCGATGCCGATCTCTGGTGGCCATACTTCAAGACCGCCGTTATGTCTGCATTCACCAGCGAGACTCCAGGGATCCGCTTTGGCATATCCAATTATGGCGTCGGCGGCGGTGATATTGAGGACATCGATGCGGTCGATCCCTTCCTGCATGCATCGGTGCGCGGCCTTTTTGGCATTGAACCCGCGATCCATGAAGGGCGTATCGACATCTGTCCCGGGTTTCCCTCCGACTGGACCGAGGCCAGTATCCATACCCCGGACCTGAGCTACGAATACAAGCGCTGTGGATCACAGGCTGTATTCACCATCCGGACGCCGAAGCCGACCGTCAAGCGCGTGCGTGCCAACCTCTCCGGAACGATGGTGGAGACCCCGTCGGAAATGGAATCCGTAGTAACGGTGGAGATGGGTCCGCTGCCGGACGCTGCCAAACCAGCTGTCCGTCCACCGATGTTGTTGCAGCCAGCGACCCGGAACGGTGGCGCACAGCCACCAGGGACCGTTGCCGCACCAACCACGCCGCCCGCACCCATCGTGCCGGTTGATCGGCAGGTGCTCTTCGATCTCTCCGCTGCCTACAAGACCACCCAGGAGGCGATGATTTCCACCCAATTCAAAGCCGATGCCGGCGGATGGACCAACATCGGAGTCTGGTGGCATGATCGGAAACTGGCCTTACCGCCGATGCCCCGGGTCGTCGAAGAAACCGCGGGGGGGCTGCGATTCCTCACTGCGGGGCGGCCACATCCTGGTTCCGGAACGGTACCGAACAGCATCCTGGCTCTGTCAAGTTGGCCGCCGTATCCGTTGCCGGCCGGGATAACAATCCCAGTCGGCCGGAGCGTCGAAAAGTTCTGCTTTCTGTTGCAGTCCTATGTGCGTCCGACCAAGAACTACATCACCAACGGCGAGATCGTGGTGCATTACGCGGGTGGAGAGCGCTTCGTCGAATCGCTCGTGCCTCCCTATAACCTCGACTGCTACTACCAGCACTTCAGCCTGCGCGGCCGACCTGTCCTGCTCGGGACGCTGTCACGACAACCTAAGGCTGCATGCAACGTCGGACCTGAAGGCACGGAAATGGGCCATGCCGATGTGCTTGAGGTCGTTTGCGATCCGAGGCGGGTGGTCAAATCGATCGAAATACGCGCCACATGCAGCGAAGGGATCATCGGCCTACTTGGGATGACGGCGGTCACAACACCACGCCAACCGGAGATAACAAAATGACCACTCTCTAACTTGCATGGGAGTGGCCGTTGTCTGCGTCCCTCGTCGAGGTCGTTTGCACCCCCGCGCACCACTATTTTAGTCCACTTTCTTCAAATCACATGAACGACCAGCCCAGCCCTGTTTCGGGAGGCGATTGGCAATTGGTATTGACAATGCTAAAATTGGTTATGAAACTGCGGATGTGATAAATCACCAGCAAAACCGCAAGAAGATGGTAGAACTCAAGGTTCCGCGTTATCAGCAGGTGACCCGCGCCCTATCGGGAACCGTCCCAACTTTATCATCCTTCGCTCGTTTCCCGTAGCTCAGGCTATACCCAAGGCGCACCAGATCGCACCACGCGCCCGGGACATGCAGTTGCTGGCGGCTGAGCGCCTGCTGGATTTGATCGAGGGCCGGGCCACCTCGGTTTATGAGGAACTCGATTGCAACATCATGCAACCGGCGTAGCCCGACATCCCTTCAGGATGAGGCGCTGCTTTCGGCGAACGGGTTTCCCACGCCCTCGAAGCAGCGCGTAGCGAACGTTGTGGCAAACAGGCAGAGGTCGAAAACCGGGGCGATGTGCGGTTCCGCCTTGCGGGCAATGGCAAGTGTTTCCTGCCAGTGCGCGAGAGACTCATCCATCCCGCCCGTTATGATGGCCTGCATGGCTTGTGACAAGGGGATGCAGATTTGCAAGTGGTAGAGCAGGTTGGCCCATGATTCCGCATGCACCGGATCGGTGTGGACCACCACGGTGGCGGCTTGGGCGAACGCTCGACAGAGGCCCGGCACCTCGGCTAGGCCGTCCGCCACTTCCACAGCCGGCGTGCCCCGCTCCCGCTCGTCGGTCGCAAACCATTCGAATGCGAACAGTCGGCTGAGCCGGTCCAGCAGATGGCTGACGTCGCGCCACGACTCGCCGAATTCCGCCGCCATGATTTCCGCAGTGAGCTTGTCGGAGGACTCGGCGGGATTCCAAAGCCCGCGGCCAAGAAGATGCATGGGCAGCGAGGTGGGCAGGAAAACCCGCTGGATCTGGCAGCTGATCAGGCCGTTGAGACCATTGCGCTTCAGTCGTCCGGTGTCGGCGTGCAGCACCCGGGCGACCTGGCGATGACCGGGATCGCGGAAGTGGTCCCACATCAGGTGGTAGTCGAAGTCAAAAGTGTCCAGTCCCGGGCATACGCGCTGCCATGCCTCAAAGAATGCAAGGTTTTCCGTGATCCCGCGCGGCGGTTCGATCTGGTTGCGGCGATAGGGTGGGAGCGGCGGTTCCGCATCCGCGTACGGCGGGATTGCGGGCAGAGGTTGAGCAAACGAACGGGAGATCGGCGCGAACATCAGGATAAAGCGTCCGGGATTCGCCAGCCGTTCGCGTTCCGGCGGCCACAGCAGATCGAGATAGCACAGCAGCACGATCCGCGTGGCAACACACGCCTCACTGAGCGCGCGGTCGATTCCATTGAGCATCATCAGGTAAAAATCCGCAGGCCGGGTATTGGCGCAGCGTGCGCACTCACATTGATTGTTCACGTCGTCAGCCAGCCAGAAATGGAGGTAATCCACCTCCGGGTGGGCGCATGCGTAGCGGACGATTTCTTCCTCGATCTTGCGGCGTGCCACCGGGTTGCCGTAACACAGGTTGGTATTGAGCGGGATTCCGTTGAACAACCGGCGCCTGCCGCCGACCTCGGCCAGCAGTTCGCGAGTCTCGTCCGGCATCACGTCGGCGATCGGTTCCCACGAAACTCCCGGGATGCCTACGGCCTCACAGGTCCAGCCGTGGCCGACCGCGTGATAGAGCAGGCCCCGGCTCTTGGCCAGCGCCGCAGCTTCGGCGGTGTAAGAGGCCGCCTGGGTTCGGTCGAATGGCTCCTCCTTCCAATCGGGATTGCCTGTATGACGATACCAGCGGTCATAAAATGTGAATGCGTCCCGGAATTGGATGAAATAACTGTTGAAACCCGCCTGTGGCAGCCATGCAATCATATTCAGCACCTGCTCCCGGCTAGCCGCTCCCTCGATGCACACTCCCCGGTGGCGGTGGGCCGCCGCCTCGCGTATCTCGATTCGTGCTTGATGGAAGCCTCCGGGGCCAAGCCAAGGCAAAAACTCCGCGCCCGGCCGCACCCAGCGGCATCCGAGCTCCCGCAAGAGGCGGTAAACCCCAAGCAACACGGCGCGTGGATTCGATCCCGCCACAAATCCACAGCCAGCTTTCAAGGCCATGTCATACGAATCGTCGAGATACGCATTCGCAACTGCGGGCGGGTCCACTCCAACCAATTCGTTTCCCACTGCAAGGGCTATTCCGTCCGCCGCCCCATCCTCGCCGGTCATTTGCTTGAGACAACGCCGCAGTTCGCACCTTGCGAAATTCAGCACATCCGCAGTATCCTCAGGCACTGCTGCAAGGCTGTTGTCGTTTAAACTGGGCTGCTTGGACATGATCATGGGGTTGGGGAGTGGTTCGGTGTTGGGTGGGGATTCATGGAGCTCGCAGCACGCACATCGCCCATTCGGCAGGACGGTGAAATGAGAACACCGGATGGGGGGAGCTGGACGAGGCAACCGTCTCGCGGCCACCGCCGGCATCATAGCGACAAAAACTCATCGCCATGCGCGTCCCGGCGTCGAATCGGCGCATTCCGAAGGCCTCCGGCGGCACGCGCGCCTCGACCCGCCAGCCGCCGGGTATGCGCTCGACCCGCGATTCGAAGCCCACCGGCTCTACCAGCATTTCATGGAAAGCCCTCGTCCGGCCGGTGGCGTCCAGTCCGCTCGGACCGGGAAGTTTTAGATGCAGGCGGTGGTTGTTCGGGGTCACATGCAGCTCGATGTAACCGCGCCGTCCTTCAAGCTGCAGAAACATTTCAAACACGTCACCCAGTTCCCACATTTTCTGGTTGTCCCGAGTTGATGATGACGTCACGGTTTCATCCTCAAGGCTCGCGCGAATCGTCAGCTCCTGCTCATTCCACGACACGTCCACCACGGTGGGTTGGAAACCGGCCTGTTCCTTCGTCCACGATTGGCTGAGCCGAAACCGGGCACCGGGTCCGGTAGGGGCACCCAGGTGCGGGATGTCGGTGGTTCCTCGGTTGACGTCCTGATGAATCACACCGCATCCCGTGAGCAGGCAAACCCAGGACCAACCCCGCCAATTGGAGCTAGCCGACCTGCCGCGCAGCAGACCCAGACAAAAGGAGGTGATCTTTTTCATTCGAATCATATGGCCTGGTGTGGGCACTCTCCGAAGCAAGCTCGCCTCGCTGCCTCAGTTGAAATTTGTCATTACCTAGGGTCGCGATGTCGTCAACGACAATCCCTGAAACACTACAGTTTTTTTTGATAAAAATGCATATTGACAAGAAAAATTCAGCGTTGTCCCCTCTGTCTGTGGTGTCCACCCGACCGCCGACTGGAGTATAGAGAACTTGCAGCAGGGACTCCGGCTTCACATGGATCGATTGGTTAGTGGGGGTCGTATGAAAGAAATCTAAATCCAAACACGTAACCGCTATATGCATCCATTTGACTGGGCCATTGTCTGTATCCCCCTCCTGATCGTTCTCGCAATTGCAATCTACACCCGACAATATGTGACAGGCGTGGCCGATTATCTGGCCGCCGGGCGAGTGGCGGGGCGCTACGTGGTGGCCGTGGCCGGCGGTGAAGCCGCCATGGGGTTGATCACCGTGGTCGCGCTATTCGAGTTCATGTATGCCTCGGGGTTCGGCGTGAATTTCTGGGGTGCGCTGGCCACGCCGATCATGCTCCTCGTCACTCTCACTGGCTTTGCCGTCTTCCGCTACCGAGAATCGCGCGCAATGACGATGGGCCAGTTCTTCGAGATCCGCTACAGCAAGAGGTTGCGGATTTTCAGCAGCGGGCTCTCCGCTCTCTCGGGCATCGTCAACTACGGACTCTTCCCGGCCGTCGGTGCACGGTTCCTGGTCTATTTTTGTGACCTTCCGCAGAACATTCATTTCCTCGGGTTTTCGTGGCCGATGTTCGCCGTGCTGATGGCGATCTTCCTGACCATCGCGGTCGTCATCACCTGCCTCGGTGGGCAGCTCACGATCATGACCACCGACTGCGTGATGGGCATCCTCAGCTATCCAATGTATCTGGCGGTGGCGGTCTCGATCTTTCTCGGGTTTTCCTGGTGGAACGACGTGGCACCGACACTGCTCGACCGTCCGCCCGGACAATCGATGCTCAACCCGTTTGATGTTGGCAAACTTCGCGATTTCAATCTCTTTTTCGTGCTGGTGGGCATCTTGGCCAGTGCCTACAACGTGCTTTCGTGGTCCGGTGGCCAAGGGTTCAATGCCGCCGCCAAAAATGCCCATGAGCAAAAAATGGGGAAGATCCTCGGCACTTGGCGGGGCGGTTTCTTAGGCCTCATGATCGTGCTCGCGGTGGTCGCCGCCTATACCTTTCTGCACAACCCGAAGTATGCGGACCGCGCGAAAGCTAATACCGAACACCTCACTTGGTCGGCTTTGGAGGACACCGCCATGGCATATGTGCCGGAGGGGTATTCCAGGGCCTCCCGTTCGCCTGAAGTCCTCTCCGCCTGGCAGGCAAAACTTGCCGAACAATCCCCCTCGACCAAGAAAACCTTCGAGACGATTCAAAACCAGATGCGTGTTCCCTCCGCCCTGCGGGACATCCTGCCGGTTGGCGTGCTGGGTGCCTTCTGCGCCGTGATGATCTTCTTCATGATCGGTGTCGATTCATCCTACCTGCACTCGTGGGGTTCGATCATCATTCAGGATCTTGTCCTGCCGATGAAAAAGAACCCCTTTGCTCCCAAAACCCAGCTCTTCTGGCTACGGCTGATGGTCGTGCTCGTCGCGGTCTATGCGTTTTTCTTCGGGATCTATTTCGGGCAGGTGACCTACATTCTCATGTTCTTTGCGCTCACCGGCAGTGTGTACCTCGGCGGGGCCGGCGCGGTGATCCTCGGCGGGCTCTATTGGAAAAAAGGCACCACCGCCGGTGCCTGGGCCGCCATGTTGGTCGGGGCCTGCCTCGCGCTCTCCGGATTCGTCCTGACCAATTTTTGGGCGGGCACGGTTTATCCCTTTCTTTCTACCTGCCCCGCACTGCTGGGACTTCTCAAAACCTGCGTCGAGGGTGTGTCCGCGCCCTTTGAGCCCATGATTCTGTGGAGGGTCAAGCCCTCCGTATTCTTCCTCAACGGCCAGGAAGTTTACTTCCTCACGATGCTGGCCGCAATTGGCTCCTATATTGGCGTCTCCCTCCTCACCTGCCGGGAGAATTTCAACCTGGATCGCATGCTCCATCGTGGCGAATATGCACGAGCCGACGACGCCATCGCCATGGCAGAAAAGCCGGAGCCTTCCAAGAGCGGCGTCCGGCGCATTCTCAAAACCCTCTCCGGCATCGACGAGCATTTCACCCGTGGTGACAAGGCGCTCTCCATCTCCGTGATGATCTGGAGCCTCGGTTGGGGCTTCGGATCGTTCCTCGTCATTCTCATTTGGAACGCATTTTCGCCTTGGCCCAACCACTACTGGGCGAACTGGTTCTTCATTCAACAATACGTCGTGGCAACCGCAGTTGGCGTCATTACCACCATCTGGTTCTCCATCGGCGGCAGCCGCGACCTTTGGGTCATGTTCCAACGACTCAAAAACCACCGAGCCGACACCCTCGATGATGGCCGCGTCATCGGCCACACGAGCGCTGATGATATTGATCAGGTTAAGCAGGTCGAAAAGTGACGTGAAGTTGATGCATTCTGTTGGGCAATAAGAGGCTTCGCCCGCCCGTTTATCACTAACGATAATATGAGTAATACGAACGATCTGGACACTGTGGCGGGCATCGCCGCGCGAGGAGCCGATTTGGGTGGAATGATGGCTTTGGTGGAACCGCAGCCGCCGGTTCTGCCAGACATCCGTCTCGATTTGCTGGAATCTGGCGATGGCGGAGCTTTCGTCCCACGGCCGGCATTCGGAGCGAGCGAACTGGTCGAGGCCCTCGATCAGGCGCGACGCGAGGCGCAGGTCTATCTGCAGGATCTGTCCCCGCCGCTGCCGGTGACACGCACGCAGCATCAGATCGGTCAAGCCGAATGGCGGCTGGAACCGGAGACTGACTGGCGGGAGGTGAGCCTGCCCCATTACGGAGGCCCCATTGGCCGTGCCCGGGCATGGTACCGCATGCGGGTGAATCTCGACGTGGAGCAACTTTCAGCGGGCTCGCTATGGGTCTGTTTCGGCGGCGTGGACTACAAAGCGGCAGTGTTCTGGAATGGTCAACTGGTGGGCACGCATGAAGGTTTCTTCTCACCATTCGAATGCGACATCACGGACTGCGCCGTGCCGGGGGACAATGAACTGTTGGTCCGTGTGGACAATGATGCGATCTGCATGGGCAACAAGGCATGGGGCCAAAGCCGTCAAGGTGACAAGATTTACGCCGCCACCGGCCTCGGTTGGAACGATCCATTTCTAGGCTGGAGCCACTGCCCGCCCGGCATGGGCATCCACCGCCCGGTCCGGATCGAAACCCGACCCGCCGTGCATGTCGGGGACTTGTCCGTGCGCCCGCTGTTAGATGAGGACGCGGCGGAGGCATGGATCGAGGTGTTCAACCGCGACACGATTCCTGTGGCCCTCAAGCTTGTCGTGGAGATCCATGGGCGCAATTTCGAATGCACGCCGGTGACGGTTTCCCCGGAACTGCCCGAGGCGGATAGCGGCGTCAACCGCTACCGGGTGCGCATCCCGCTGCCTGCCGCACGCCGCTGGACGCCCACGACACCATGGCTCTATCAGCTCCAGGTGCGCCTCGAGGCGGATGGCAAGGATGACACCGGTTCCCGTCAGTTCGGCATGCGCTCGTTCGTGCTCGATGAATCCCCGGGTCCCGACGGCAACCGCGGACGCTTCCTGCTCAACGGACTGCCGATCCGTTTGCGCGGGTCGAACACCATGGGACACGAGCAGCAATGCGTCTTCCACGGCGATTTGGACCAACTGCGCGACGACCTACTGCTGGCAAAACTGGCACACATGAATTTCCTGCGTTTCACCCAGCGTCCGGTGGAGCCCGAAGTTTATGACTTGTGCGACAGCCTCGGGCTGATGGCGCAGACCGATCTGCCTCTGTTCTCCTATCTGCGCCGTAATCAATTCAGCGAGGCGCTGCGCCAAGCGGTGGAAATGGAGCGCTTGATCCGCAGCCATCCCTCGTGCGTGCTCGTCAGTTTCATCAACGAACCGTTTCCCTTCAGTTGGGGCGACATGACTCATCGCCATCTCACGCGCACCGAGTTGCTGGGCTTCTTTACTGCCGCCACCCAAGCGATCCTTGTCGAAAATCCGGACCGGCAGATCAAACCGATAGATGGTGATTACGAACCTCCCGGCCCCGGTCTGCCCGACAACCACTGTTACACGGGATGGTATGCCAACCACGGAATCGATTTCGGCAAACTGCACGCCGGCTACTGGCAACCGGTCAAGCCCGGGTGGAACTATGGCTGCGGCGAGTTTGGTGCCGAAGGACTCGATTTTGAGGATCTGATGCGCGAGTGTTACCCGGCGGAGTGGCTGCCCCGCGATACCGCAGATGAATCGTGCTGGACGCCGAGCCGCATCAAGGGTGCTCAAAGCGGCGGGCACCATCACCTGTGGTTCGAAGCGGCGGAGAGTATGTCCGGGTGGATCGCCCGCAGCCAGGCACATCAGCAATGGGCCACCCGGATGATGACCGAGGCCTTGCGCCGCGACAACCGTATGGTGAGCTTCGCGAGCCATCTGTTCATTGATGCGTTTCCCGCCGGATGGATGAAGACAATCATGGATTGCCGCCGGAGGCCGAAACCGGCCTATTTCGCCTATCGGGAGGCGCTTACCCCACTGGCTGCAAATTTGCGGCTCAACCGCACCGCGTGGTTTTCAGGGGAGTCGCTGCAAGCCGATGTCTGGATTCTCAATGACAGCCCGGACGTGCCGGATCACGCCATGATCGCCTGCCAACTGGAACGTGATGGCCGGATCATCGCCTCCGGGCGCGCGCCAGCGCGCGTCGGCATCTGCGAAGCGGTCTTCCAAGGACGGATGGCTCATGCCCTGCCGGAGGTCGATGCGCGCGAAACTCTCCAACTTCGACTCGCTCTCTTGGATGGCTCATCCCGCGTGCTGCATGACACGGTGGTGGATCTAGAGTTGTTTCCGCGCGCCAAGGAGCCCCGGAAGGGGTACGGCGGCGCGACAGCACTTGGCGGAACCAAGGCCGCGCTGTTGGCAGCTGCCCTGTCATGCCCTGATGGCGTGGAGTTGATCATCAGTGACGATCCCGCTCAAATGGACAGTCCCGCCATCAAAGAGGCACTCGCACGCGGGGCAACCGTTTTGCTCACCGAGCTGCCGATGGGTTGCTTCGCGATTGCCGGTTCCACGATCCGAGTCGAACACGCCGGCATGGGGCCGCGCTATTTCGTTGCCCGCGATTTAATGCATCCCATCGCCCAATCCCTGCGCGAGAACGACTTGCGATTTTGGCACGATCCACAGCTCGGCTATCCTGCACCCCTGCTCCACGATCTGTTTTTCGCCGATGACAGTTGGACCCCGATCCTTCACTCCGGTCAAGGAGGCTGGGGACTCGCATGGTCGCCGGCCCTCGCTGCCGCAGAAAAATCCCATGGCGGCGGCCGGGTGATCCTCTGCCAGGTTACGCTGGCCGGTCGCCTCGATAATCCGGCGGCCCGTCTGCTGGCGGACATGCTCATCGAGTGGCCATGAGCGCCCCATTTTTTGGGTACTCGCGGATCCAAACATGACGTGCTGCGGGCGCTTTCAGTCCGCCCGATGATTTTTTACAATCTTGTGACCTTCCGCCGCGAGCCATTGGCTAGAGTGGTCCCGTTATGAAAACACGAACACTGCTCGCCGCCTTGAGGGCCGCCTCACTGAACCTCACCATTGCAAACGCCCAGGAAAAGGGCGCGGACCCCTATGTGGCTCCAGAAAAGCATGGACCACCCGCCGCCGCCGGGCCAGGCACCGAAGATAAATCTTTGGACCAGCCTAATAACGTCTCGATCTGCTCGGCCTCGACATCATTATTTCTAACGATTCAATTCATAATTAAAATATAATGAAACAGCCCCCGGTCATCGGCCACGGCTGGTTGAATTCCACCGTTGCCGCAGGGTGAGCTCCTGAATTATGCCATCCGTGGTGATGAGTCAAGCCGGGGGTCCAGGTTCAGAACATGGGTAACACAGTAGGTTCAATACATGGGTACTCGGCTATTCAACTCGCCGGACGGATCGAGGGCGTGGCAGAGCCAGAACGGCACGATGTCCTCCAGCAGCGTTCGCCGGTATTCTGCGGCCAGACGCGCGGCCGTCGTCCCTATTTCGTCTTTCGGAACAAAGGACTTGGTGATCATACCTTGGCATCCGAGCGCGTCACTCGTCATGCATACTCCCGCCAAGCATCCCTGAACCAGAGGATCCTTTCCCACGGCGCGGTCACCGGCGTGTTGCAACTCGCCGAGAGCATGAACCGGTGCGCATATGGCTTCATGCGCCTGCTCAACCCGCGGACATAGGCGAACACCGCCTCGCGGGTCGTGAGGCGCTCGAATTCCATGGCGCTGATGCCGCCGGTGATGATGAACCGGTCGCCGGTCAGGCGCATGGCCTCGTCGAGCTCGACATCGCCTAGCGGCGGAAAGGCTACACCCTCCAGGCCGTCCACACCCAGCGCGGCAACGCGCGCCAAGTTGTCGCGTTGCTGGCCGCAGGCGTGGATAAAGAACGTGGAGCCATGTTCATGGCAGATGCGGGAAGCCTGCTCGTAATAGCGGGCGCAATAGCGGTCCAGGAAGTGCGGCGGATGGAACATGGTGTCGAGGTTGTCCATGGACATCATGGCCGGGACGCCGGTCGCCGCCATCTGTCGCACCAGGTCGAGCTGCGCGGCCTCATGGATTCGCAGCAGTTCGTCGGCGCGTTCCGGATGGTCGGCCAGCAGGTAGGTGGCCTCCACCGGGTTAAGCAGGAAGTGGAGCATCTTGAGCGGGCTGTGCAACTCCCCGGCGACCACCAGTCCGGCGTCGCCCACCTCCTTCTGCGCGGCACGCCAGCGCCCGGCGTTGAAACGCCAGTGGCGCGCCGATAGCAGTTCCGCCAGCGCGTCGAGCTGGGTGGCATAATCATTCACCAGGAACTTCTCCTGTACGAGGGTGGACTCGGCGTGGACGTAGCGGCGGCGTTCCGTCAAGGTGCCGCTGCGGGTTTCCACGGTTCGTGTGAAGAGCGTATCCTCCCCTTCGACGGTTTCCCCATCTGTTACGCGAACGGCATCATTCCACACTTCATCCGCCAGTCCGCCGAACCAACACCGGCGCTGGTCGCAATAAACATTGCGGCTGAAGACCGCCAACCCCAGATGGCGGATCAGGTCGAGTTGCGTCCGGCAATCGCCAAGTTCTGCCGGCAGCCGGTTGTGGTTGCGCTGATGCGCGAACCACTGCCAGTAATTGGGCGCATAGACCAACGGCGATGGCACCTGCCTGCGCAGGATCAAGGCCGGCCCATTGGTTGGTGAAGGTTGGAAGATCGTCCCACTCATGTCAGTCTCGCCCGTCTGCCGTGCAGGCCGAGAGCCAGGCCAGGCCGGGTGGTAAAGGGTCGCACGTAGAGGCCGCAGCAGCTTTCGCTTGTCTTCGATTCCTGTCAAGCCGAAAAGCAGTCTGAGTGGAATCGATAGATCAGCGAAGCTAAAGATGCACACCGAAAACCACCGCTGCCGCACTTGACGGGTAGCTGATGTTAGCGGGTCGTTGTTCTTTTATTATATTCCACATTGCAACGAGTTGGGCTTCCTTTTTGGCCGCGTCGAGTGAGCTGAACACCTGGCGCCTCCGCTTGCCATCCCGGTAGTGGGCGATGGCGAAACGGGTGCGCTGTTTCTCGCTCAAGCGGTAAACCGGCACGGATGCGGAGCCGAATTTCACGACTGCCACGGGTTTGCCCTTTTTCTTGGATCTGCTAGAGATCGCGGGAGGGCCATCCCGCTGAGTTGTCACCATTTTGTCACCACCCGGGTTCATGAGGGGGTGAGGGGTGTCAACCCTACCCCCGTTAGATGACGTAACCCGTTGATAATGAGTGGAGCCGGCTAACGGACTCGAACCGTTGACCTGCTGATTACAAATCAGCTGCTCTACCAACTGAGCTAAGCCGGCGTGGGACCTGATGGGGTCGGGGCAGGAGTATTTCCAATCCGGGCGCGGCGGGAAGTCCAAAATTCGGGGTCGTGGTTTCTTGCCCGACTAAAGTGGACAGGTTTGCGTCGATTTTCCGGCAAACAACCCGATTGACCACTGAAGCGCTGAGAACCACTGAGCCCACAGAAAATACCCGGAAACGGGTGATCCAAAGCGAAAACCTTCAATGATTCAGTGTTTTCAGTGGTTCCCATGTGATGCGGCCAATGGACGTTCGCTCTCGGTTGGATCGCTCCTTGGTTCCGGCTCCGCCGGGTTGGGCATGGGATTTGGGGTGTTGTGGAAGTTGCGGCTTGGCAGGAGGGCGAATGCGGGTTGCCATGGACGGGAGATGATCTCCCTGACGGACGGCCAGCCAGTGCCCGGGTTTTGCGACGCGGTCCGGGAGGCATTTTCCCTGAAGGGTGTGCTCGCGAAATCCCGGGATTTCGAATACCGCCCGCAACAACAGGAACTGGCGGTGGCGGTGGCCGAGGCGCTCATGCAATCGATGCCGCTGGTGGCCGAGGCGGGCACGGGCGTGGGAAAATCGCTCGCCTACTTGCTGCCGGCGGCGCGCTTTGCCTTGGAAACCGGACGCAAAGGGGTGATTTCCACCCACA
>CAYWLC010000040.1:0-19644 GCA_964458895.1 uncultured Luteolibacter sp.
GTTGAGTATGGGCGGAACGTGCATGGTTGTGTTAGAGTGGGATGTTGCCGTGTTTCTTGGGTGGGCGGCTTTCTTGTTTGTTCATGATGCCGCGGAAGGCCAGGGCCAAGGTTGAGCGGGTCACTGCGGGGTCGATCACATCGGTGATCATGCCATTGCTGGCGGCTTGGTAGGGCGAGGAGAATTTTTCGCTGTAGGCTTTGCGCAGTTCCAGTTCGAGGGCCACCGGATCCTTGGCTTCCTCAAGTTCTTTTTTATAGAGCACCTTCATCGCGCCTTGCGCGCCCATCACGGCGATTTCCGCGGTGGGCCAGGCGAAGACGAAATCCGCACCCAGATCAGGGTGATCTTCGGGACGGTGCCGGAGGCCCAGGCAAACAACATCTTGGCGCCATGGCGGATGATGCCGCCGCGTTCCTGGGCCAGGCCGGGCATGAAGCCGGGGACGTCGACCATCGAGAGAATCGGGATGGAGTAGATGTTGCACACCCGGATGAAGCGCGCGGCCTTGTCCGACGCGTCGATGTCGATGCAGCCGGCCTTGACGGTGGGTTGGCTGGCGATGATGCCGATGACGAGGCCTTCGAGGCGGGCGAAACCGATGAGGATGTTGGGGGCGAAATCGGGCATGATTTCAAACCAACTGCCCGGGTCCATGACCCGCGCGATGACTTTCTGCATGTCGAGCGGGGACTTTTGATCCGCCGGGATGATGTCATGCATGAGCGGATCTTCGGCGATCTCGATCTGCTCGTTCATGCGGTGCGGCGGATTGCTCAGGTTGTTAGACTGGAGGTAGTCCAGTAGGCGTTTGCAGAGGGCGATGGCATGGGTATCGTCGTCAGCGATGAGGTGGATATTGCCGCTGATCTGGGCGTGGGCGTCGGCGCTGGCGAATTGGTCCAGCGAGGCGGTCTGGCCGGTGGCGGCGCGGATGACGTCGGGGCCGCA
Organism: uncultured Luteolibacter sp.; assembly: GCA_964458895.1. Classification (GTDB taxonomy): domain Bacteria; phylum Verrucomicrobiota; class Verrucomicrobiia; order Verrucomicrobiales; family Akkermansiaceae; genus Luteolibacter. The sequence continues at coordinate 952 of CAYWLC010000040.1, forward strand.
GATGAACATGTTGGCGTTCTTGCGGGTCATGATGATGAAGTCGGTTAGCGCGGGCGAATAGGCGGCGCCACCGGCACAGGGTCCGGCGATGATGGAGATTTGGGGGACCACGCCGGAGGCCAGCACGTTGCGGAAGAAAATCTGGCCATAGCCGGAGAGTGCCTCGATGCCTTCCTGGATGCGAGCGCCGCCGGAATCGTTGATGCCGACCACCGGCATGCCGGCTTTGATGGCGAAATCGAGCAAGTCACAGATTTTTTTGGCATGGATGGCGCCCACCGCGCCGCCGCCGACGGTGAAGTCCTGGGCAAAGGCGGCGACTTGGCGGCCATCGACCACGCCGGTGGCGCAGACCACGCCGTCGCCGGGCATTTTGCGTTTTTCGAGGCCGAAGTTCGTGCACGAATGGTGGGCATGCATGCCGAACTCGATGAAGTTGCCACCGTCGAAGAATGCGGTGAGGCGTTCGCGGGCGCTGAGCAGGCCTTTGACGTGGCGTTTTTTGATGCGGTCGATGCCGCCGCCGACGAGGGCTTCTTCGCGGCGGAGCTTGAGCCCCTCAAGGAGTGATGGATCAATGGGCATGATAGGATGGTTTGGTTAGACTGGTGGTGAGGGTGGTGAAATCAATGATTGGGCTGGCAGAACTCGGTGAGCACTCCAAAGGTGGATTTCGGGTGTAGGAAGGCGACGAGTTTGTCACCGGCTCCTGCGAAGGGGATTTCGTGGATGAGACGGGCTCCCAAATTTTTGGCGTGGGCGAGTTGGCCGGTGATGTCGTCGGTGGCGAACGCGATGTGGTGGATGCCGGGGCCGTTTTTTTCAAGGAATTTTGCGATCGGGCTTTCAGCGGACGTGGGTTCGAGGAGTTCGATATGGACGTCACCGGCGGCGAAGAAGGCGGTGCGGACTTTTTGGGATTCCACTTCCTCGCGTCCTTCACAGGTCAGGCCGAGAACCTCCTGATAATAGGTGATGGCTTCATCGAGTGAATTGACGGCGATTCCGAGATGGTCGATTTTTGTAATCATTGTGAAAGATTCGGTTGCGTGCTGGCGGGATCATTGCAGATCCGGAGAAAGTGACACCGCAGCATGTCGCTAAGGCTACGCATATTTTGTGCCGTAGGGGATTGACATAATTTGTTCAGGGTTTCGGTGGGGCGGCGGGTTCCTCATACCACGGGATACCAGCCTCGGTGCTGCTTTGGAGATCGGCGATGACCTGGGCTCCGAGTAACAGGATCAAGGCGACCGTTTCCATGGTGAGCAGCACGATGATGATGGTGGCCATGGACCCGTAGATCACATTGATGAGCGAGACGCTGGTATAATAAGCGACCAGCAAGTGGCGGGTGATCTCCCAGAGAACAGCGGCGGTGAATCCTCCGGCCAGCGCGCGGCGGAGCGGGATTTTGGCCAAGGGCATGATTTTGTAGAGCAGCGTGAACAGCAGGACCAGGCCGAGGACGCCGGTGAGGTAGATGATGAGTCCCAGATGTTTGTGGATGGCGGTATCGAGCAAAGGAATCCCATGGCGGATCTGGCTTTGGGCATCGATGATGGCATTGGCGGCGGTGATGAGGATGATGCCTGCGGCCACGATGAGGATGAAGAGGTAGGGCATCAATGCGGAGACCCAGAACTTGCGTTTCAAGGTAGGCAGCGGGCGGTGGAAGATGATGGCGATCGAGTCTTCCAACACGCGGAACGCCATGGAACTGAAAAACAGCAGACTGAGTCCTCCGATCCAGCCGACCACCCCGCGGTTGCGCAGGAAACTCTCGAGAATATCGGACAGGGTGGGGGCGAAGCCCGGAGCGATGAGGGAAACCTCCGAGGAGAGAGATTCCATGAGCAAGTGTTGATCGAGCATCTGGGACAAAGCCACCACGATCACTGCGGAAAGCGGGATCAGCGAGAGCATCATGTTGAATGCCACCGCGCCTGTGAGCAAGAGGCCGTGATTGCGAAAAAAGAAATCCCGCAACACCCGGATGGCGAAGCGGATGATTTTCGGCAGGCGCATGTCCATCACGGGCGGGAGTGTGATCCGGGTGGCCACGTTAGGCAAACCGAATCATGGGTGCGCAAGGCAAGTCGCACTCACGATGGGAACCGATCGTGAGAATTCCCGTAATTTTAGGATCGACGCTGGCGGAGCTTTGCGCTTTTCGAGGGGGTGATGCTGATCCGCGCTCGAACACCTGAGGAAATGGAGCAACACGGACGGACCGGGGCGCTCTCCGTGCGTGCGGGTTCCGTGATTGCCTTGATCGGCGGCCTGGGGTCCGGGAAAACGCATTGGACCAAAGGATTGGTTGCGGGATTGGGTTCGCGCGCCGAGGTCACCAGTCCGACATTCGCCTTGGTGCATGAATATCCCGGGGGCAGACTCCCGGTGTTTCACCTGGATTTTTATCGGTTAGAATCCGCCCGGGAGGTGGTTGCACTGGGCTGGGACGAATATCTGGAAGCGGGTGGAGTCATCGTCGCCGAGTGGGCAGACAAGTTTCCAGAATTGTTGCCGCCGGAGACCCGTCGTCTGGTGTTTCTGATAGAAGATGACGGTGGACGAACAGTTCGGGAAGTGACTCACTAACAGAACTTGAAGCCGTTGGACACTGTGTTTTCAATGTCCGACCGACCCTCAGGGGATGGTTTGGATGTCAGGCCTTGGAAAGGGATCAGTTGGCCCAATTGGCGACGTTGTTGTTTGGGCTGATGGTTTTCTGAGCAGCCGGGCCGAGGGAATTGTAAGTTGCGCTGAGGCTCTGTCTCGTGCTGACCACTGCCGCTGGGGCGGTGCGGACCGCGCAGTTGGCGGCGCCAAGCGCCACAAAGGGGGCGCGGACGACGTCCTGCACCAAGGTCCCGACAGGATTGGCGCAGGAGGCAAAAAGACAGCTAAGAGCAGCCAAGGCGACGGTCACGGAGGAGTTTTTAAACAATTTCATACGGCTGGGAGTCATCGTTATGAATGCTTCGGCCATAGCAAGGAAAAAAACCGACGGGTGGCAAACAATTCCGACGCCGGAAGCAATTATTGGATGGGGGAGGCGGGCTCAGGGCTGCGGGATGAGTTCGACCTTGCGCACATTGACGGGGGTCCAGCCGTCGGCGACGGGGCGCAGGGTGAGGGTGACCTTGCTGCCTTTGGTTAGAGTGACCTCGCCGACCCTGGTGGATTGGAAGGTGTGGAAATCCGCAGTTTGGGGGATGGAGTAGGCGAGTTTGCCGATGCCCTGGATTTGAAGGACGGATCCGGCGGCGGGAGCGGCGGCGTCCACCTGGACCACGTATTTGGCGTCACGGTCGGCGCAGAGGTTCCATGAGACGGAGTCCTTGGAATTGTTCCAGTAGGCGATATGATTGCCGTTGTTGTCGGCTTCGGTTTTCAAGGTTTCGCCATCGAGGCGGGCCTCGCGGGGCAGCAGGCGGATCACGCCGTCCTGCTCGGGGGAGACGACCGGGTCCTCGACGGCGGGTTTGCCCGCGATGACGAGCTTGAGGGTCGAGACGATGGGATCGGGAGCGGTGGCAGGAAGTGTTAGAACGGGACCCTTGTCGGACTTGTCGGCGGCGAGTTTCGCGCCATTGGCCAAGAGCTCGGCGGATTTCACCGCATTGCCGAGGCCGGGCACGGTGAGTTTGCCATCGGCGGGCCAGTCGAACACGTGCAGATAGAGGATGGTGTCAGCGCCTGCGGGTTTGATGGTGCAGCGTCCCCAGGGGAGTTTTTTGAACGGGCTGGCGTGGGAGCCATAGATCGACTCCCCATTGACCTTCATCCATGCGCCGACTTCCTTGAGGCGTTGGATGGATTCGGGCGGGATTTCGCCTTGGGCGTTGGGGCCGACGTTGAGCAGGTAGTTGCCGCCCTTGCTGACGATGTTCACGAGGTTGTGCAGGATCGTGGTGGTGGACTTCCAGTTGTGGTCCTGGGTTTTAAAGCCCCAGCTATCATTCATGGTCATGCAGGATTCCCAATCGCGGCCTGGGAATCCGGTTGCTGGGATTTGCTGTTCGGGGGTTTCGGTGTCGCCCTTGTAGCCGCCGCCGAGGCGGTTGTTGTGGATGACGCCGGGGCGCAGGGTGAGCAACTCCGCGAGTTTTTTCGTGCGCGCCTGGTTCATCAGGTGCGGCGTATCCCACCACAACACGTCGGGTTGATAGTGGGTGAGGATTTCGCGCAACTGCGGCACGGCGAGATTGTCGAGGTATTGATCGAAGGTTTGGGTTTGTTGGGAGGGGTCCCAGCCCTGGCCCTCGGGATAGCCCATCTTTGAACCGCCGGGGTTGTTCCAATCCTGGGCTTGGGAATAATAGAGACCGAACTTCAAGCCTTGGGCGCGTGCTGCGGTCGCGAGCGGGGCGATGAGATCCTTTTTCCACGGTGTGGCATCGATCACATTCCACTTGCTGGCGGCGGTGGGAAACAGCGCGAAGCCGTCATGGTGTTTCGCGGTGATGATCATATAGCGCATGCCGGCTTCCTTGGCGAGGGAGGCCCATGCCGCGGGGTCGTATTTCACCGGATTGAAATCCTTGGCGAATGCCTGATAGCGATCCGCAGGGATCTTGGCCACCGACATGATCCACTCGCCGGTACTGTCCACCGGTTTGCCGTCATAACTACCGGCGGGCACGGCGTAGATCCCCCAATGGATGAACATGCCGAATTTGGCCTCGCGCCACCATGCCATGCGGGCGTCGCGTTGGGCCGGGGTTTCGCTGGCGTAGGGGTCTCCGTCCTTGGAGGCGGGCAGTTTGGCAAGGCCACCGAGCGTTTGGAAGGGCAATGGATCTCCCTCTGCGGCAATCGCCACAGACCCGAGAGCTAACAGCCCGGCCAATGCCCCTCCCAGGGAATTGTGCATCATCGCCGTGCATACGCCGGGCTTCCACGGTCTCTTACAGGTTTTTTTCCACATTTGAAATCGCCGGAGAATATTCGAAAAGCAGCGTGAATTCGTGGCGGTTGTACGTCAGATGCGTGCACGCGATAATGTTCAGGCTGGCTGCCGCGGCACTTGCCACGATGGACTTCTCCAATTCATTCAAGGCGTCGAAGGTGGCCGCGCCCAGGGTCTTCAGAGTGAAAATCACGAGGCCGCCCGGCTTGAGGTGGCGAGTGAGGCGTGCCACCTGATTGAGTGATTCGCGGGCATCGCCGTTCATGTCGCAGAGCAGTGCGTCAAAGACCGTGCCGGGTTGTGGGCGGAACGTGGCCGCATCGCCGAGGACCGGTGTCAGACCGGTGGCGTCTCGCAAGCGTGCGTCGAGGGGTGCGCGGTCCACTGCGGTGACCCGGTAATTTCTAACAAGCAACTCGGCGGTCATGCCGCCCGGGCTGGCCCCGAGTTCCAACCAATGCGCACCCATGGGCGGCGGAGGGCGGAACAACTGTAGGTGGTGCAGGGCCTCGGCCGCCTTCGCGCCGGCGCGGCTGATGGAGCCCGCTTGGTTCTGGCGGATGAATTTCGTGCCGCCCGGATAGAAGCCCCCGCAGTCCTGCGGGCATTGCAGGCCGCAGAACAGCCCTTCCTTGCCCAGCAGGCAGAACAGCGTGGGAGTCTGGCTGTCCTGATCCTCTGCATTCCGGATCATCCCCGCCGCCGGAGGAAATATCTGAAGCATGCGCCCGCGCAAATTGGAGGCGAGTGTGCGGTAATAGCGGTGTGCGGAACCCGGATCGAGCGGACCGGTGAGGATCGTTTGCGGCGTGCAAGCACCGAATTTCTGATAGATCGCTTGCGCCGCTTTTTCGATGAAGCCGGGGGTTTCTTTCGGACAACACGGCCACGAGTGCTGCACCGGCAGATTCCAACTGAGGAATTTGGCCGCCTCCGAGTGGCGGAGTGCCGGTGGATCCCCGAGCCGGACCAGATGGAAATCCCGTCCTAACTTTTTGATGGACCGTGCCCGGATGGCCGCGTGGATGTCCGCCTCGTAAGCCACAAATGTCTCAGGAATCCGGATCAACCACGGGCTGTATTTTAATCGATTTTCGGGCACTTCGAGCATGGGCTTGTTTTCAGCTGCAATGATATCGGCCATGGGTTGCTTGTGCAATCACCGCGTGCTCGATGCCGTGCTGTGACTCGTCATCTACACGATGGTTTAACCGCTTGCGGACGCGGGGGAAATTGGCCAGAGTGTCGCGGTATGAAGACCGCCTCACCAGAGGGCGCGGGATCCGAGGAATTTGTCAAGGAGTTGACCAATCACCAGACCTCGATGCTCGCCTACGTCCGCTCCCTGGCACCGGGGGGGGCGGGCGCGCGGGATGTCTTGCAGGAGGTGAACATCACGCTTTGGCAAAAGCGCGAGACCTTCGAACTCGGCACCAACTTCAAGGCGTGGGCGTTCCAGACGATCCGTTACCACATGCTCAACCACCGGCGTCGTCTGGCATCGCAGGGGTGGCTCGTCTTTGACGATGACCTGATCGAGCGAATGGCACCGCGCTTCGAGGCCGACCCCGGTGAATTGGAGGAGCGGCACCTGGCGTTGCGCAAGTGCCTGCTGCGCCTGCGCCCGCAGGACCGCGAGCTGCTCCACCACCGCTACGCCACCACCGCGTCGCTGCAGGAATACGCGACCCGGACCCACCGCAGCACCGGCACGCTCAAGGCCGTTCTGTTCAACCTCCGCGCGGCGCTCAAACGCTGCATCGAACGTGAACTCCTCGCCACTTCTAACAAACAAGGATGAAACGAGCCGATCATCACTTGGTCCAGCAGGTGTTGGATGGGAACATTTCCAAGGATGCTTTTGCGGCATTCCAGCAGCGCCTGCGTGACGAACCGGAGTTCTCAAGGCTCTATGATAACTACGCGCTGCTGAACCACACGTTGTGCGAGGAGTTTGAAGGACGGCATGCCGCGGGTGAGCATGACTTGGTGCCGGCCCGCAGTGATTCACGATCGCGCCTGCTGTTGGTCATCGCCACGGTGCTCGCCCTCATGACGGCTGTATTATGGGTTGCATACTGTTACAACCCCAACGACGAAGTCGCGGACGTGGCCGCGCTGTCCTTCTCAGTGGACGCGGTCTGGCGGATCGACGGAGCATCGCACCACCTCGGTGCGGCCACCGGCGTGACGCGGGGCGCGACGCTGCACCTGTCGGCCGGGCGGGCGGCCATCACGCTGGAACCCTCCGTCAGCGCGCTGATCGAGGGTCCTGCGGAAGTGGTGTTTCTAACAAGAAACGCGCTCCAACTGGACCGCGGCAGGGGATGGTTCCACCGCAGCGCCACCGCTGGCAGGCTCACGGTGGTCACGCCGGACTTCACCACCCTGGATTCCGGGATAGGGTTTGGGATTGAGGTCTCTCCTGACAATCCTGACGAGTTGCATGCGGTGGAGGGCGATGTTTCGCTGGTTGCCAAAATCGGGAACGATCATCTAACAATCAATGAGGGAACGGCCGCGCGCATCCTAGGCACGCGGCCACCCGGACGGATTCCATTGGATGGCCCGCGTTTTGCCACCGGTTTGGACCGGTTCCATCCGCTGGTTGCCGGCGCCTTCGACAAGGCGCAATGGCGTGTGGAGTATGGCAACCCGTCGTTTTCGGCACATCGCATCGAGGGCGTGAACTATTCGGCGTATCTCGGGCTGCCCGGGCCACAACCGGTTAGCGACCGCGGCGTGCTGCTCGCCACGCTGGATGTTGGGAAACCCGCGGAGGGTGAGTTCCACACCGATGGCTGGGCCGGCATGAGTTTTTTCAGCAGGGGAGTGGAACTGTTGTTTTTCGGCGATTCGTATGGAGCGAAACCCACGTGGTCGCTTGATGTCAAACAACACATTCCCGTGATCCTGCCGGAGCATCCGGTCGCCGATCTGCGCAAGGTCACTTTGCGGTATGATCTGCGCTCGGGTGCGGTCAGCCTGCACGAGGGTGGCGTTCCCTTGAAATCCGCGTTCTGTGCCGGCAAACTGCCGCCCGGAACCCGTTTCGACGAGATCCGCTTGGGTGCCTCGGCGGGTGCCGCGCTCACGGTGAACGCGCTTGAGATCCGCGTCGGCGGGAATTGACCGCCCCCCAGCCGGTTGGTCCGGGAAACGAGGTTTTCCTAAACGCTCGCGGTCATCGGCGACATTTGAACAAGGCACCCGCTCAATGCCAATGACCCGACCATTCACCTCGCGCCCGTGCCTGGCCGCCTCATTGCTCGGACTCACCATGGGCCTTTCCCAGGCGCAGACGGTGTTCGTCTCGCGCATGTGGCACAACCACCAGCCGGTCTATTGGCCGGAGTGGAATACCAACGGCAGCCAGACCAACCGCGTCGAATATGCCTGGGATTCGATCATTTCAAAACCTAACAGAAATTACGATGGAAGCGCCGTCCAGCACCCGGAGAACAATCTATCAGACATCTTCGGAATCGATGACCGCAGGAACGCCTATCAGAGCGGGCCGAGCAACGCGCTTGCCAACCTCAACACCTCAGCGGGCTTCTGCCTGAGTTATTCGGGATCCCTGATCGACAATGTCCGCTCGCTGGGCAATGCCAACCAACTCGGTTACGGCTCCGGTTGGTTCGACGGAAACCGCGAGGCCCGCAACTGGCTCACGCCCGCCGGCAGCCGCAGGCTCGACCTCGTCGGCTTCAATTACCACCACTCGCTCGGACCCCTGCTGCCCAAGAGCGCGCTGCGCAAGGAGATCCGCGTGTTCAAACAGGCATGGTGGAAGGCATGGGGCGCGAACTCAGATCTATCAGACCACTCCAAGGGTTACTTCCCGACGGAAATGGCGTTTTCCAACTCGATCATCGATGTGCTGGCCGATGAGGGCTACCAGTGGTCGATCGTGGCCAGCCACCACCTCAGCCGCACCTGCCCATCCTACATGAACCAGGGCGCCATCGGCGACAACCGCGGGATTTTCTCCAGTCTTCCTAACAGGTCTGACCTGCTAGGTCCTTCGCCCTCCGGCGGGTGGTGGTACGGCCAGCCGAACCCGGGCAACGCCGCGTGGAATGTCTCACCTTTCGCCTATCAACTCCACCGCGCGAAATACGTGAACCCGGAAACAGGCCAGGAGTCGTCGATCCTCCTCGTCCCGTCCGACGACGTCCTGTCCTATCGTTTCGGCTACGCGCAGGAGGGCGTCGACAAGATCCAGGCTTACATCGCGCCCTTCGCCACCGATTCTAACAGACCCGTGATGGTGATGCCTTCCACCGATGGCGACAACGCATGGGGCGGCGGCAATTCGTCATGGAACGAGGCGACGCCGGCGTTCTTCAATGCGGCGGGTGCCGCGGGTTACGGCCAGAGCGCGGTCCAGGATTTTGTCAATCAACATGCTGCCGCCGCGGACACCGTGCACATCGAGGACGGGGCGTGGATTTTCCCGGAGTCTTGTTATGGATCGGCGAATTTCCTGAAATGGATCGAGCCACCGCTGGCGGCCACGGCGGCCACGCGTTATGCCAACACCATGGCGGATCTCGAGACTCCCGGGTTCGCGCTCAAGTTCTGGACATGGGCGCCCGTCATCACCGGCGCGAACTGGTGCGAGACCGCCGAACAAATCCTCCGCGACGAGGGCGGCAGCGTCCAGGACTGGAAAATCCAGGCACCCTACGATTGGGACGGAACCTGGACGGCACCCAATGACGTCGAACTCGCATGGCATATCTATCTGAATGGCCTCGACTCCGGATTCAATTATTACGGCGGCCTTGGCAATGACGACGAGGTGAAGGCGGCGCTGGCCACCACACGCGCCATCCAGAAACTCCAGCCGTGGATGACAACGGCGCGCCGCAACAACGACCGCACGCCGCCCACCGTGCTCAAACCGCAGCGCTATCCCTACAATCCAGGGACGTGGAACTTTGGCTGGTTCAACCGCAATCCTCCGACCGACAATTCCTATCTGAAGCAAATGCCATCCGAGTTCTATGTGTGGACCCATGCGTATGATATCGCCGGCATCGCCAGCATCCAACTCAAGGTGCGCCTCGACATGGATGGCACCAACTCGCCGGCCTCTAACCAAAACGAAACCTATGCCGGGGGTTCCGAGGTGGCATCATGGATTTCCATTCCGATGACCCGGCGCGCGCTGCCTAACACACAGGCCGCCCTCAATGCCGCCGCTAACAACGGCCAGATCAACTACTTCATCACCCCGCCGGAACTCGCGGATTATTATTTCGCCAAGGTCGGCAATGCCAACCTGCCGAACTTCCGCGGTAAACTCGTCGATTATTACATCGAGGCCTCCGACGCTCTCGGCAACGTGCACAAGTCCGACATCCAGCACGTGTTTGTCGAGGATGACGGACAGGGCGTGACGGACCCCGTCCCTGCGGATCCCATCCCCTTTGTGATGGATGGGGTCGCGGACTTTGCCGGATACCGGATTTCCACTCCCGGAATGACGCTCTATGCGGCTCTGCGTGGCCACACCCTCTATGTGGCCACCTGGGCGCCCGGGGCTGCCGGCAACGATCACTTCATCATGATCGGCAACGCCGCCCTGCCGTCCGCCACGACTCCCGCTCCGTGGGCGAAGTCCGGTTTCATCGCGCTGCCAACCGGGTCGCCGGTCCTCGCCGCGGAAAGTTCTAACAGTCATATCGGTTGGGCCAACGCCAACGGTGCGGCAACCGCCGCGGCCCGCACCTCCGGCCAGCAGATGGAAGGCACCATCGATCTGGCAACGGCGTTTGCCACGCCGCCATCCGATCTTTATCTCACCTCGCTCGCCTATCAGACGCAGGATCTTGGTTTGTTAGGGTCGCAGTCTCCGGCGATGATCGAGGACAATGGCGACGTCGATCCGGGCGAACTCTTGCGCATCCCGCTCGAGGCCCTGCGCGATGACGATGCGAATGGCGTTTTCGACCGTCTGGAACCCGGTAAAGGTTTCGTTATCACCGGATGCCATCATGCCAGCGATGCTTTCACGCTTTCGTGGAATTGTTTCCCCGGGAGGAGCTATCAGATCCAGACGAGCGCCGACCTCGCAGCGGACACCTGGACCGATGTTCCGGGCGGTCTGGTGACCGCAGGGTCCACCGACATGGTCAGTTCCCGTGACATCACGCTCGACCCGCACGAAACCCGGCGATTCTTCCGCGTCATGTTGATACCGTGATTGTTGCGTTCGCTTGATAAATCATGGCTGGCAGCGCGTATTCCAGTCATGCGTCACGCAGTTTTAACCTCCGCCATATTCCTGATGTCATTGGTGTCCGGCCCAGCCGCACCGCCGCCCGCGCCATTTGGACCGGTGCCCAGCGCAGCCCAAACCGAATGTATTCTAACAATCTAGCATCCGGGTCCACGGCCACCGCCGATGCCAACCGCGGCCCGGGCTTCGGACCCGACCTCTTACTCGATGACAACAAGCAAACGTATTGGGCCGCGCCGGATGAAACACGCGCCGCCGGCCTCGATCTAACACTTCATGAAACGCGCGCGTTTTCCGTGATCCGCCTGCGCGTGCCTGTCCGAGGTCTTGCTCTGGCTGGAACCGACCGATGTTGCGGACGGTCTAACCTACGGGCCAATCCCGTCGAGCAGCGCATTGATTTGCCGGGCGGCACCCGTGCCCGCCATCTGCGCTTCACCGCCCTGCGGGTGTTGGAGGGAACGACGGTCACCGTGGCCGGGATCGGAGTCATTGAGAGGTGAGGGGGCTCGGAGTTCCGCGCTGAATTCCTTGGCGTTCGCGCCAGAAATGCGCGAGCATCACCGGCGTGTTGAAACCCCGCTACAAAACCAGTGCGTTAATGGACCCGACGGCATTCCGGAAGGCCTTGTCACGCTGGTTTGCCAATAACGCCCGGGATTACCCGTGGCGGCGGACGCGGGATCCCTATCAGATTCTGGTGTCGGAGGTCATGTTGCAGCAAACCCAAATCGCCACGGTGTTGGGAAAAGGATATTACACGCGGTTTCTAACAAAATTTCCCGATGTGGCATCGCTGGCCGTCGCGGATGACGCGGCTTTGTTGAAAGCGTGGGAGGGGCTTGGGTATTACCGCCGGGTGCGGATGTTGCGGGACACGGCGCGGGCGGTGATCGCCGGGCATGGTGGGCAGTTTCCGCAGGAACTCGCGGCGCTGATGAAGTTGCCGGGAATCGGCCGCTACACGGCGGGTGCCTTGCGCGCGTTTGCGTTCGGGCTGCCTGCCGTGCTGGTGGACGGCAATGTGGAGCGGGTCATCGCACGGGTGATGGATTTTTCAGGGGCGGTCGATGAGACGGCTGGGATCAAACAGGTGTGGGATCTAGCAGAAATTCTGGCGTGCCCGGAGCATCCGCGTATGTACCATGCGGCGCTCATGGAGTTGGGGCAGCTTGTGTGTCGACCGGGTGTACCGGATTGCCAGAACTGTGCGGTGGCCAGGTTTTGTCAGACCCAAACGCCGGAGGATTTGCCGCGCAAGTCGCGCAAGACCGCGATCACTGCGGTGGATGAACACGCGCTCTGGCTGCGCGATGCGGATGGCCGCGTGCTGATGCACCGCGAGCAGGGGAAACGCCGCACGGGTTTGTGGAAACTTCCCGTCAGCCCTGCGGAAATTCTCTGCCACCTGCCGGTGTTGGCGGAACAGCCCTACTCGATCACGCGTTACCGCGTGACTCTGCGCGTTCATGATGGCGGCCACTGCGGACTCTCATATCAACTTGCGCCCGGTGATGCCTGGTGCGAGCCCGGCGAGATTGCCGCGTTGGCCATGGCCGCCCCGTTCCGGCGCGTCGTGGAGCGCTTGTTGCACGATTGTTGAAATCTGCTGTGAGATCTGCCTGCACTGTGCTACCTTTCTCGCGGATGGACTGGATCATGCGTTTGCTGGGAGTGTTGGTGGCCCTGTGCCTCGTTCCCGCGTGCGCGGTTCCCCCGCCGCCGGATCCGAAGGTGCCAGGCATGGAATGCCGTCGCATCATCTCCCGGCGTGCCTGTGCCGTGATCGTGACCGACCGCGACGACCTCAGCCACTGGGTGCGCGGTGGCTTCACCGGTATCCATGAACCAGGCGATGCCGAGGGTGGCTCGGCGACACCCATTGCTCCGGACGGGTATTTTCTAACAGCGGATCACGTGCTCATGCAGGTGGCGGCGCGCAATGTCTTCGTTCTTTTCGGGCGGGATGGACGTCTGGTCCCGGTCAAGGCCAGGGTCGTCTGGCGCTCGCAGCGGGAGGACCTTGCTTTGCTCCACATCCCGGAAAGCACGCCGGAGTATTACCATTGGTCGCCCCCAGGACAGTGGTTGCCAAGCGGCACCCTGATGGTCCACGGCGGCATTGCCACCGGTTTGAAATCCCAACCGGGAAAACTATCCACCACGCTCGCACCGGAGGGTGCGTTCACCGGCACGCGGAAATTCAAGATCGATATCCCATTGCAACCCGGCGACAGCGGTGGCCCGGTGGTCAATGCCTACGGCAATCTCGTCGGCATCAATTCCGCCGTCGAGTTCCTGGTACCCATGGAAACCGCGTTTTTTATCAATTCTGAAGCCAAACGACCGAATACCCGCACCCTCATGGCACGGGTCCAAGCCGACCGCGCGCGCAACCCAACACTTCCCATAGCTGCCACATCCCTGCCGCAGTCTTCCACCCAAGCCGATCATGCGCGCAAGCATTCTCCAAGCCCCCCCCGCGGAATAATTCCATGATCCGAATCCAACCACGATGGCACATCGCAGGCTGGGCCACGGCGGTATTGACTGCGGTTTTTCTGTTAGAAGGCTGCGCCCGCTTCGAGGAATCCGGACTGCCGGGCAGCGCGTCCTCGATGGCCCGCAACCAAGTCATGCTCGTGCGCAAGGAACCGGCCTCGTTCGGTTATTACCGGCTCTCCTCTCAAAAGTCGATCTACCCCGACCTGGCGCTTTTCCTCGAAAAATCCGGCATGCCGGACTTTCTGGCGGAAACCGGCGATGATAGCCGCCGCTACTTCATTCTCTACTACCTCAAGCAGCGCGAAGCCTACGCCTGCAGGTCCAACCCCGATCACCCGCACGCCATCGAATTCGCCGGCCCATACCCGGTCACCGAACGCGAATTCCGGACCTTGGACGCGATGAGAACCCGCAAAACACCATGACTATTCCTGTTAGATCGGTGGGAATTTTTTCCTAAGATTCCGCCGGGCCGCGCGTTTTCCCAAGACATAGACACTGCTAACCCCGCATGAAGCCAAGAATTTCCCTGTTGATGCTTGCCGCCACTTCGCCTGTTTTCGCCCAGAATTTCCTTGATCCACTGGTGGTGACGGCATCCCGCACGGAACAATCCGCAAGCCGCGCCGCTTATAGCATGGCCTTTATCGATTCGGAAAACATGGAGGAAAACACCCGAAGATCCGTGCCGGAGGCCTTACAATACACTCCCGGCGTCATGGTGCAGGAAACCGCCTACGGTCATGGTTCGCCGTTTATCCGGGGTTTCACTGGGCGGCAGAACCTGCTTCTGATGGATGGGGTGCGCGTCAATAATTCCACTTTCCGCAGCGGGCCCGTCCAATACTGGAATACCATCGACGCCCTCGCGATCGATCACATGGAACTCGTCAAGAGCCAGGGCTCAGTACTCTATGGCTCCGATGCCATTGGCGGCACGCTCAATACCTTCGGAAAAGCCCCCGCCTTCCGCGACAAGACCGCCGGCCAAACCTATCTAGCAGGTTCCGCCTATTATGAATACCGCAGCAATGGCCAGGGCAGCAACATCGGCCGAATCGAAACCGAAACCGGTGTCGGTGGCAAATTCGGCGTTCTTCTCGGCCTGTCGGTCAAGGATTTCGGAGATATCGAGGATCGCGCCGTCGGGCGCATGACGGGCACGGGATATCCCGAGCAGGATGTCGATTTCCGTTTCGATTATGCCATCACCCAGGACTCGTCGCTCACCTTGGCCAATTACTACGTCAATCAGGACGGCATATCACGCTGGCACCGCACCCTGGACAATCCGGGTTGGACGGATGGCATCCATCATGCGGGGGCGGGGACCTATCAATTCGACGACTACGATCAGGAACACTCCATCACCTACCTCCGCTATGCCGGAAAAAACCCCGAGGTCAACGCCGAGATCAAAAGTTGGAACGCCACGCTGTCATTTCAAAGGACTGACGATTCGGAATATCTGAATGCCAACAACAAAAAGGCCGACCAAATCCAGTCCCTCTACACCAGGGTCAAGACGCTCGGTTGCAACCTCACCTTGGAATCCGATATCGGTCCCGGCACCCTCGTCTATGGGGGGGACTTCTATCACGACATGGTGGATTCCTCGGGCTGGTCTAACAACGCGCTCGGAACAAAACTAACGGAAAAACTCCCCGTCGCCGACGACTCCACCTATGACACCCTGGGGCTGTTCTCCCAATACACATGGAAACCGGTGGCCCCGCTGGAAATCACCGCCGGTGGCCGCTACACTCATGTGGATGCGAACCTCGGGCGCTTCTACGGCTATGATGCCGGCACCGGGAAAACCACTTTGCTTCGCGACCAGTCGTTCGATTGGGATTCGTTCGTCGGGTCTCTACGCACGCTCTATCACATCAATGACCGGTGGAGTCTTTATGGCGGCATTTCCCAAGCCTTCCGCGCACCCAACCTCAACGATCTTTCCGGTGACGTCACGTCACTCGCGGATACCAAGTCGGAAGGCTCCGTGGATGCCAAACCGGAAGAATACATCACCTATGAAATCGGTGTCCGTCAGGAAAACCCGTCATTCTCATGCAACGCGTCGGTCTTCTACACGGACGTGACTGACGCCCTGACAAGCGTGAAGAACGGCACCCGAAGCATCACCACCAACGCGGCGGATGGCTATGTCTATGGAGCCGAGCTTGAAGGAGCATGGCGTATCTCGTCCCAATGGATGCTAACTGGCTTCGTCGCATGGATGGATGGCCGCACCCAGGCGGCCGAAACCCTTGGCGGCCCGGTCATCGATAAACCCAACTCGAGACAAATGCCTCTCACCAGTTCCGTCGCCCTCCGCTGGACCTCCGAGTCGAAAAAATACTGGGTCGAAGGGCGGGTTCTGGCGGCGAATGCCGAGAACCGCATCACCACCGCCGATCAAGCCGCCGACTACCAACGCATCCCCACCTACGGCACTCCCGGCTACATCGTGGCATCCGTGCATGGCGGTTGGCAGGTCAACGATCACTTGAATCTCACCTGCGGCCTGGAAAATCTAACAGACGAAAACTACCGCACCCACGGCTCGGGCCAGAATGAACCCGGCTTCAACGCCATCATTGCCGCCAAAGTGATATGGTGATCCTCGCCATGCAACGCGAGGGCGGCTCCTGGGTCAGCGCAAACGGCAGATGGATGGAGAAGCAACCCGGTCCTTGTCACCGCCTGCTCCGTGCTCACCCTCGAAATGGTCCACGCTTCCCTTCACCGCAAATACCCCCGCCCTGCCTCGGCCGCAGGGACAGGGTTTTCCCAAAGTGAGAGGATCCAAGCCCCACACATCCATTGGGCATTCGTGCCCTTTCCTGGCTTTTGTGGTTTCATTTTCCTGTGGAGGTTTGGCAGGAGAGTCTTCAAAAATCCGCCCTGCGGAAATTCCTTCTGTCGGGGAAATTCCTTCTTGCACCCGGGGGGGGCGCGGGTAGCTTGGGGACAGATCGATGCGGGAATTCCCGCGCGGTCCATACAAACCGGGCGTTTGCCCAAAATAAAAACCGATAGATACATACGCACATGAAAACCAATCAAAGAATGCGTCGGGGTTTCACCTTGGTGGAACTACTCGTCGTGATCGCAATCATCGCCACGCTGGCGGGAGTCGGCGTGCCCGTCATCATCGCCCAACAAAAGAAGGGTGCCCGCACCGAAGCCGTTGCCAACTCGAAATCCATCGGTTTGGCGATGTTCAACTTCGACCAGGATTACGGTGGCTTCCCTAGCGAAGCCACGGGCAGAGATGTCTCTACCAACAATCCTAGCGCCAGCATGACCTTCAATGGCTCCAAGTCCAATAGTTATTTCCGCCAGTTGATCGCCGCCGGTTATGCGGACTCTGAGAAGGTGTTCTACGCAAAGGCTCCCTACACCAAAAAACCCGACAACAACCTGACACAGGCCTCTTGCCTCGCCGCAGGCGAAGTCGGCTTTGCTTATATCATGGCATCCCAGACCGAGGCGCTTCCTGATTCAGGAAATTCCGGGCGTCCGCTGCTCGCCGCTGCGGTTTACAACGGCCAAGCAGACGGCACCTTCGATCCCGATGTTTATGACCGCAAGGCCGTGATCTATCGCATGGACAACAGTGCCACCATCGAATCCATCAGGCCTTCCGACAAGAACGTCATCATCGGTGGCGGAAGAACCCTCATGCAAACCGGCGAAAGCACGGTTTGGGGAACCGACATCAATCCAGTCATCCTTCCTCCTGAGAAAGCCTCCGGCGGTTGATGCTGTCTAACTGAATTCCAAAACCGGAGAACCCCGCGGTTCTCCGGTTTTTTCGTGCCCGGAAATCACCCTGGAAAAGAATTGAAACCACAGATGGACGCAGATGGACGTTGATTTCAGAGGATGACACGGATCAAGCTCCTAACCCAATGAGTGAGTCATTGAATAGGCAATCGTTCTTAATTATCTGCGTAAATCCGCGTCCATCTGCGGTTCTATTTTCCTCTTTTTGTTCACAGGTAATCCTCCGCGCGCGAACTCAGCCCGCGCAGCAACCAGATGCAGAACCCGGTCACCAGTGCCGTGAGTCCCGCCAGCACCGCGAAGCCATTCTGATAGGACAGCTTGTCGAACAAGCAGCCGGCGAGCATGGGTCCGCCGGAATTCGCGGTGATCATGCAGAAGCCCAGCAGTGTGAAGTGTCCCGCCCGGTGTTCCGGCCGCGGGATGCCGCTGGTCAGCGCGTTCATCGCCCCGGAAAACCCGCTGCCTGCCACTGCGGCGATGCCCGCAGCCGCAAAAACGGTGGCCGTGCAGGGAAGCATCGCTAACAGAAAAAATCCAAAACCCGCCAGTGCCGCCCACAAGATCAGCGAGGGCCTTGCGCCCCACGCGTCAGTGATCCAGCCCCCGGCCGGACTCAGGGCCAGCCGCGCCGCCGCGGCCGTCATGCCCAGCCACGCCGCCATCTGCGCCTCGAACCCCAGATCACGGAAGGCGAAGACGCAGGAAAACACCGCAAGTTGTCCTAACAAAGGAGATATCAGACACACCGCCAGGGTCACCCGCAGGAACTTGTGATCCCGGATGAATGCCAACCACATCAGCCTGCCCCACGGCGGTGGCGATTTCTCCACGGGCGTCTCCGGCTCCCGCGCCCACAGCACCGCCGCATCCGCCAACTGGCACAACAACCACGCCAGCACCAGCAGCGCGCCATAGGCCTGCGGCTTCGGCAGGATGGTCAGCATCCACGCCGCAACGCCGGTGGCCGCCAGACCTAACAATCCTCCCAGCGCCGCCGAAACTCCGGCCAGCCGCCCGCGCAGCCGCATCGGAATGCACGCGGTGAAAAACTCCTGGTTGGGCAACCCGCCGAATCCCGCCGCAATCTGTCCGGCCAGCATCATCCACACGATGAAGGCGACCATCGCCGTGCCGCCGCCCCCCCCCCCCCCCCCCCCCCCCCCCCCCCCCCCCCCCCCCGGCGGCCGCCCAAGGGGGGGGGGCGCCCACAAAAACAAATTTTTTTGTG
>CAYWLC010000040.1:19654-21899 GCA_964458895.1 uncultured Luteolibacter sp.
TCGCCGTGCCGCCGCCCGCCCCACCCGCCCACACCGCGCCACCCACCAGCCCGACGGGCAGCAGATAGAGGGAGTCGGTCACAAACAGATAGATTTTCTTGTGACGGAAGCGGCGCGTGATCCACGGCGACAGGAACATGCCCGGCAGGGTGGCGATCAACACGCCCTGGACGATGCCGATCTGCGTGTTGCTCGCGCCGTAATGCACCAGCAACGGCTGCAGCACCACCACCACTTCCGACCATCCCATTGCAAACACCGACCCCATCCACGCCAGGCAAAAGAAATTCCACCGCACGTCGCGGGAACTCAGATTCGGATGATGCGCACCGGTGGTTTCCATGTCTCGTTGGATTTCTCAAGCCAGACGGTCGCGGAAATCCTGATAGGTGAACTCCCGGATCACCTCCAACCTTCCATCCTCGTGCTGCAATGCGATGGGCGGGTGTTTCACGCCGTTGAAGGTGGTCGTCTTGACCATGGTGTAGTGCGCCATGTCATCAAACACGAGGATGTCCCCAACCCGCAGTGCCCGCGGAAACGTGTAGTCCCCCACCACATCGCCCGCCAGACAACTCGGCCCGCCTAGACGGTAGGTTGTCGGTATTTCAGATTTGAAATTTGAAATTTGAGATGGGACATCCGGATCGCCGGTGGGATGGTAGTATTCACCGGGGAACATGACTGCCGGGCGCGAGTTGTTGTTAGATCCGGGATCGACGAGGAAAACATCCGGCCGGTAGGGCATTTCCAGCACGTCCGGCATGTGCGCGGTGGCCGACACGTCGAGGATGGCGATGTGCCGTCCGCCGGATTGCAACACATCCATCACTGTGGCTCGCAGCACGCCGCTGTGGATGGCCACGGCCTCGCCGGGCTCCAGCCAGACGTCCAAGGCGTATTTCGCGCGGGTCTCCCGGATCAGCTGGATGAGCCGCTCGCGGTCATAAAACGGTTGGGTGATCCAGTGCCCGCCGCCCATGTTCAACCAGGTGAACTGCGGCGATTCTAACAATACTGCGAATTTCGCGTGCACTGCGGCGAGTGTCTTTTCGAGGTCGTCGGAATTTTGCTCGCACAGCGTGTGGAAGTGCAGCCCCGAAATGCCTGTTAGATCGGCTCCCTCCAGTTGCTCCGCCGTGATGCCAAGGCGAGATCCTGCGGTGCAGGGGTCGTAGAGCGGCGTGTGGCCGGTCGAGCATTCGGGATTGACCCGCAGGCCGCAGAGGAGTTCGCCGCTCATGAAGCGCGGGTGCGCCATCACGGAGTCACGGAAGCGCATCCACTGGGACAGCGAGTTGAAGTCAAGATGGTGGGTGAATTGGCATAGTTCCGTGATGTCGGCCTCGTCGAAGGCCGGGCTGTAGGTGATCACGTGTTTCTGGAAATAGTCCCGGGCGAGCCGCGCCTCCCACAAACCCGACGCGCAGCAGCCGTCCAGATCGCCGCGCAGGTGGGCGAACGTCTTCCAACAGGCAAAGCCCTTGAGCGCGAGCACGATATGGCAACCCGCAGCCTCCCCCACCGCGCGAAGGATCGCGGTGTTGCGTTTGAGCGCGGCAATGGAAATCACAAACATGTCCGTGCACAAGGGTGGGGGATTCGCCACCAGGAAGTCAACCGAGGAACACTGCCGTCCCGGCTGTGGCGGAAAACAGGCGTCAAACAGGCGTCCCGCCTGTTGCGAAATAGGGCGATTCAAGGCGCATCATGTTCGCAACGGTCGGGACGACCATTGGCCCTCACAGCCGGGACGGCTGTGTTCCGGCAGACTTCATTCCCATTATATGTTAGAAACTCGCCTGCTTGCCATTGCGCCCCCCCACCGCCAATGCGCCTGCGAGCAGGCAGATCAGGAGCGCCAGCCATACGGATCTGCCGTTAGAGCGCTCGAGCTTGAGTTCGATGGCCATTGGGCGGGTGCCGTCGGCCTCGACGCTGCGGCTGAAACTGAGCACGGTGCCGCGTTCGGGCAGGGTGACTTCGAGTGCGGCGGGTGCGGGTTCGGCGGCGAGTTGTTGGGTGACGATGCGGTTGGCGATCTCCTTGAGTGCGGCGTTTTCTTCGGCGGTGTTGCCATCGAGGAATCGATCGAACTGTTTGGCATCATAGTTATAGGCACCGCGCAGCACGGGGTTGACCTCGGCCGCGCGTTCGAGCTGGGTGTTCTGCGCTTGTTGCGGCGCGGACAACCGGTTGTCCATCACGATTTTCTGCCTGCGAGTGTTCAGGCCGAGCACCGCCT
>CAYWLC010000041.1:0-12019 GCA_964458895.1 uncultured Luteolibacter sp.
TAAAGTTTTATAAATATAGAATTAATTAAAAGGAATAATATGAAATCGTTTGTAGAATTTATAACAGAGGGCGGTAATGTATTTAAGGATAAAACTGCCTCTATCAAATTGGAACACATTGCTCCTACACTTGAAGCATATTTCAAAGAACTTAAACAAATCTTTCCAAAGAAAGCCGCAATATTTAATCTAAATCATTTCAAACCACTTGGTTCAGTAGGTAAAAAGCCTATGTCTGGGGATATAGATCTTGGTATTGATTCAAAGAGTTTGCTTGATCATACTATGTCAGATAAGTCTATGTCTGATTGGAATATTGATCCTAAAGCAGTTCATATAGAATTTGCTAAATTAGAAAAGAGAGCAAAGTCTGCATCTCCTGAAATGCTATTAATGAAAGCATTTCTTAAAGAACTAACCTTGTATATCAATTCACATGCTCCATCATTATATTGTGATGAAAAGAAAGTTACAAATGGTAACATCTTTGGGCTGTTTCCACAAATTAATGATAAAGGATATGAAGTTGGTATTGGTGTTCAAATTGACTGGATGATTGGTGATCTACAATGGTTGACATTTAGTTATCATTCTGCTGCGTATCCTGCAAATTCTAATGTGAAAGGTTTGCATAGAACCCAATTGATGCTGTCTGCATTTCAAGTAGCAAACTATTCTTTTAATCATGTAACAGGGGTTAAAGATAAGGAAACTGGCGTTATTATTGCTCATAATCCAGAAGATGCTTTAGGCGTATTGAGTAAGAAGTTAGGCGTAAAGATAACAAGAACTGATGCTGAAGATTATTACAAACTACATAAGTTATTAAAAGCAAAACTTAAGCCTAAAGATTATTCTAGTATGATTGATATCTATTTGAAGATACTTGATAGTACTAGAGCAGATATTCCAGATGATCTCCAGGCAGATTGGAAAAAACGTAAAGCAAAATTAGGTTTGACTGGAAAGTTCTTGCCTGATAACTCAGCATTAAAAGGATTATAAGATGTCTGGTTCAACGGGTGCAGATCGTATTCAAAGTAGAGAACACTTCAAGAAGTTTCTCGTTTCTTATGAAAATCTAATAAAGAAGTTTCCAGGATTTGTATCTATTGAACCATCTGGTTCTTATAACTCTAATCCAAATAAACAAGACTTTGGCGATATAGATTTGGTAACCCATATCAAATCTGATAAAGATAAGACAATCCTTAAAAAGGAACTTGCGAAGTACCTTGAGAGTTTACCTGATTCAGTTGTTGTTCCCTTTGGTTCTGATAGATACAAGGGCAAAAGGTCACTCAACACTGGTGAAATCATCACAATCCGTTACCATGATAAAGAACTCGGTTATTCCGTGCAGATTGATAACATTATAGCACTTGATAAATCTGAAGCAGACTTCAAGAAGAAATTCCTTGACTTTGCTGCTGAGAAGCAAGGTTTGATATTAGGATTGGTAAAGGTTGCTACTATTGAACAACCATTAGGAACTCTGTTTACCAAGATGGGTATCAAAGCACCGACCAAGTTACCTAAAGATGAGGAATACGAATTCAATCTTTCTAGTATTGAATTACAGTTACGCCATGTTATTTATGAACCAGACTCATTTAAGCAGAAAAGTCGTTCAGTTGTTTGGAAAAGTAGAAACTTTGATGATATCAAAAAGATTCTAAACAAGTATAACCTTGATCTAGATTTTGATTCCTTATTGAAACAAGTCAAGAAAAACATTAAGAATCCAAGAAGTAAGAACAGAATCAAAGGTGTATTCAGTTCAATGATCACAGTAAAATCTGGTGAGATTGGAACTCCTAAAGGTGCAGATAAAGTCAATGCACTTCATAAGATTAATGCTGTATTAGGGGAATCGCTATTGTCGTTCAAGGGCTTCTTAAATGAAATCTTTTAAAGATTTTCTATTAGAAGCTGTTGACAATAAGAAATTAGGTCAAATTATTTCACTAGTTAAAAAGATTAATAAAACATTACCCTCTGATTCTAAATATGCTGTGAATTCTTGGTCACAAGGTACTCTATCTTCTGGTAGTAATGCATTAGAAAATTCTAGTACACTAAAACAATTAGAAAAATCATTTTTACCAGTCAAAGAGTTGATGAAAACTTTGTTGGGTTCACATATTGAATTATACAGAGGCGAGGTCGAAAGATCAGAGGAAAATACTAAACATAGTAGTGGTAGAGAAATATATTCATGGACAGCAAGTCCTAAGATTGCATCATTACACGCAAACCGCTCTGCATCATATCCAGACTATACTGATGATGAACTAAAAAAGACATTAAATCAATTTAAGACAAAGGGTGTTGCTAAATTAGGTAATTACCAATTCATTAAAACAAAAGATGATCCAAAATATTTTAATCTTTATTATAAAAGAGACTATCAAACAGGATACTATACTAGTGAAATTGAAGATGTTTTGAAGCAACTACAGAAAGACAATAAGACTAGTAATAGTGAACTAAAAAAGAATCAAGGAAAGGTATATAATAAGTTAATACCCATAGATGATATCGTTTGGATAGTAGATGCATTGAATTTTAAAGAATTGGAATTCATAGTTAAAGGTGGGGACAGATTAAAATGAGTGAATTCGAAGATTTCTTAAAACTTGTTGCTGAAGGTAAAAAGGATTATAAAGAAAATGATCCTGTTGGCAAAAAGTTAGAAGAAGTCAAACTGAATATCAAGTCTGATTTGGGTTCTTTGTTTGGTCAATTATCTGAAGCAAAGATAAATGATCCAATCAATAAAAAGATAGAGACTGTAAAAGAGAATGTTAAATCTGATTTAGGTTCTTTATTTGCTCAATTGTCTGAGATTGCTACTAAGGTAGAACCTTTAGAACATCGATTTGATGAAGTCATTATTGAAGTGGCTGAGCAGATAGAAGAAGTTGCTCAAATAATAGAAGAAGTACCAGTTCCTGAAATTAAACCTGCCTCTCAGCAATATTCTCCGGCAGAAATAGAAAAAATACATACTGGTAAATCGTTCCAACAACCTGATCCAGATTTAGTTACTCCTCAGATGGATGACATCCGTAAGAAACTAAAGTTCATGGAACAGGCAATTGGTAAAATTGCTGCTTTAGGTCCTGGATCTGGTGAAGTTAATCTAAGATGGTTAGATGATGTTTATAGACCATCTATTATGGATGGTAGATACCTTAGATATAATGATACCTTAAAGAAGTTTGAATTTGCTGAAGTAAATCCGCATGATATTGTTTACACCACGACTCTAGTAACTAATAATACATATACCGTTAGTAGTGATGATTATTATATTGGTGTAAATTATGCAGGTCCAGTTACAATAACATTACCAACTGAATTACTTAGTTCAGGTAGAATGATTATTATAAAAGACGAATCTGGTCATGCAGAGACCAATCCTATTACTGTCCAAGGCAATGTTGATAACGATGCAGGTGGATTTATAATTCAAATTAACAATGGTGCCATTCAATTAATTTACAGAAGTGGCTGGAGAATCGTATGACATATTTGTTTAAACCTGATGTACCATTTGATGGTGAGATTAAGAACGATACTGGTAATCCAATTCCTGTATCTAAAGACACCTCAGTAAACAGCACCACCAATCGTATTTTTGTAGATACAGGTTTAACTATTCCTGCCGCCTTTGACGGTGAGATTAAGAACGATGCCGGTAATCCAATTCCAATCACAGGCACAGTTAGTATTGGCGCAGACGGCACAGTTAGTTTATCGGCAACCACATTATCAGCATTGGAAAATATAAGTGTTACTGGCACAGTTGAATTAGGTGCTAGCACATTAGCAGCATTGGAAAACACTACAGTCGCCATTAGTGGAACACCCACAGTTAACATTGGCACTATACCAGAAGTAGAGATTAAAAACGATGCTGGTAACCCACTTGCAGTATCTAAGAATACATCAACCAATTCTGATACAAATCCAATCTTTGTTAAGGGAACTTCTGACTCAAGCTTCTTTGCTCCAACGCAATCAGATGCTTTTGGTAGACTGCGTGTAAGTAATCCATATACTTTATTTGATGGTGGTGTGCGCTTTTCGGACAATGCATTTAAGTGGGATCAAGTTGATACTGGTGCAGCTACGTCAACTTTTCAACCAAATGAAAGTTCTATACTGATGGCAACCACTGGTGCAGGTTCAGCAATTCGTCAAAGCAAACAAGTATTTTCCTATCAGCCTGGAAAAAGTTTATTGAGTATGTTGACTTTTGTTATGAATACTCCTACTGCTGGAGTTACTCAACGTGTTGGATATTTTGGAGCGCAGAATGGTGTTTACTTTGAAGTGGCGGGAACCACAAAAAATCTTGTCATTAGAAAATATACTTCTGGTTCAGTAGATGACACTACAGAAAAATTCCCCCAAAGTTTGTGGAATGGTGATAAATTAGACGGGACTGGATCTAGTGGAATAATATTAGATGTTTCTAAGTCACAGATTTTTTGGTGTGACATTGAATGGTTGGGTGTAGGTTCAGTTCGTTGTGGATTTGTTATAGATGGCCAGTTTATTGTTTGTCATACTTTCCATCATGCTAATATAGCAAACAAAGTTTATATGACTACAGCTACGTTACCTTTACGATATGAAATTATTAGTACTGGACCAGCAGCTTCAATGAGAGCGATCTGTTCTACGGTAATATCAGAGGGTGGTTATATGAATCGTAGTGAAACCCGTGCCATAGGAACTGCATTAACAGGTAAAGATCTTAGTGCCAGTGTTTATAGACCATTAGTCTGTTTACGCATGAAGTCAACTGCCCTAGACTCTATAGTAGTACCAACAGCATTTGATGTATTTGGATTACAACAGGCAGCTTTTTCTTATGCTGTTATTCTTAATCCAACTCTCACAGGTGCCAGTTGGACTTCTGCAGGCACAGATAGTACAGTAGAATACGATGTTTCTGCTACTGCACTTTCGGGTGGAAAGATTATAACAAAAGGTATATTTGTAGGATCTAATAAGGGTGGATCTGCTCAGGTTACTTCCAATGACATAGACTTTAGTCAACAGTTAGGTAGAACAATAGCAGGCGTATCAGACATATGGTGCTTAGCAGCAATAGCTACTACAACTAATGATGATGCGGTTGGTATAGTGAACTGGCAAGAGCATAACTAAAATTATATTCTAGTATTTAAAAAGTATAAATAACTTACAGTTTATTTTATAGATGGGACCAAATGAAACAGTACAGACAATTTTTAAAGGAAATGCCTGCCAAAACAATTGTATTTGCTTTTGGCAGATTTTCTCCTCCTACCACGGGTCATGGACTGCTTATTAAGGTAGTTAAAAAGTTTGCATCTAGTAATAAAGCAGATTATGTAATATATGCTTCTAGAACTCAAGATAAAAAGAAAAACCCATTATCGGTGGATAAAAAGATTCATTATTTGAATCTAATGTTTCCACACACCAATTTCAAACCTGCAACTGATACAGAGCGCACACCTATAGAGGTTGCGAAAGCATTAAACTCTAAATATAAAAATCTTGTCATGATTGCAGGTTCTGATCGGGTTGGTGCTTTTGAAAAATTACTTAACCAATACAATGGTATAGAATATAATTATGATTCTATTCAAGTAATTTCAGCCGGTGAAAGAGATCCAGATGCTGATGATGCTTCTGGTATGTCTGGTACTAAGATGAGATCGGCAGCTTCTGAAGGTGATTACCAAATCTTTAAAAAGGGTTTACCCTCTACATTACGTGATATTGATGGTAAACTATTAATGAATGATGTTAGACAAGGAATGGGTCTTGATATCATTAAAGAACAATTTAAACTAAATGTTGATGAACTTAGAGAAAGATATTATAATAAAGAAATATTCAACATTGGTGATATTGTAGAATCAAATAACGAACCATTTGAGATATTAGACAGAGGTAGTAATTATCTTGTTGTTGTAAATTCAATTGGTGAAACTAGTAAAAAATGGATACAGGACGTAGTAATGTCAGAACAAACTTTATTTGAAGATATTCAACCTGGAGATGTACCTTCTGAAATTACATTCAAAGGTTATACAACTAAAAATCTTCATCATTCAGAAGATGCTATTAGAGCATTTGTACAAACTATAAAAATATCCGGTGATCACGATCCAATATCTGTTTTAAATGCATTGAAAGCAACAGATATCTACATGGGTATTAATGATAGGCATTTAGAACAAGGAAAAGTTCCGGATGAACAAGAATTGAATCAATGGGAAGATGCACATATAAAAGCAAAAATAGCTTTGGAAAGAAATGGAGATTTCCTACACCATTTAGATTATTGGCATATGCATGGAACTGAAATAGAACTTATGATAAATCAATTTAGAGCATCAACGGCAAATGGTATGACTGAAGAATTAACTGACAAAACTCTTAAAACTAATGATAAACTTAAAGTTGCTAGAATGATTGCAACTATTTTAGGATTTGATGATGCTGAGAAATCAAGTAATGCTGAAACATTGGTAAATAATGCATTACGTAAAACTAAAACTTTAAATAAAGATTCATTAAAAATTGTTTCCAAAATGTTAAAACTTGCAGATGAAGTTGGTATTAACTATGATAAGAAATCAATTAAAAATATCTCAAAAAGTAATTTAACTGAAGAACAATTTCAGTTAGCTACTGAAAGGGCAGAACGTTATGGAAGACGCTTTCCAAACCCTATTGATAATTTTTGGATTAATGAAGTTAAAATTAATAAAACAATTAAATCTTTACCAAAGGATGATGCTGAAAAGATTGAAAATCTTGCAGCAACTGGACATGCAACTTTAAGTACTAAACGGCATGGAGTTGATCAATCTGAACGTACACATGTAGGATCAAATTTAACTCCTGGTCCAAAAGGTACAGATACTATTGATAGAATGAAAGTCAGGTATATGTATGAAGAATTAGAATTAGACGAAGATTTTGATCTTACTGAAGAAGAAATTGATGAAATAATAGATTCGCTTTCAGAAGAAGATATATTTGAGGCATATGATGATGATGAATTTATTATTATTGATGAAGAAGGCAATGAAGTAGAAATTCAAGTTCCTGTAAGTGAAGAAGCTCTTATGGAAGTTCTTTCTAAAATGGAAAGAATGAAAGCAAGACTTAGAATGGCAAAATATGCACCTAAGTTAACTGCAAAACGTAAAATTGCTATGCGGACTCATTCAGATTCTAAAAAAATAAATAAAAGAGCTAGAAAATTAGCTGTTGGTCTTATCAAGAAAAAGTTGTTAAAAGGTAGAGATCCAGCTTCATTATCTACATCTGAAAGAGAAAGAATTGAACGTGTAATTGAGAAAAGAAAACCAATTATAAATCGTTTAGCTATGAAACTTACTTCAAAAGTTCGTAAAACAGAAAAAGATAGATTATCACATCACTAGGAAATAAAAATGAATGAATTATCCGCGGCATTGAAAATTGCCTTAGCAAACACTTTTGTAATGTATTTTAAGAGTCATTCATATCATTGGAATATTGAAGGACCTAACTTTAATGATTACCATGGTTATTTTGGTGGATTATATGAAGAATTACATAGTGCAGTAGATCCTATAGCAGAACATATTCGTGCTATTGATCAATACGCACCTGTAGGTCTTTCTGATCTTTATGATGCTAAAACTGTTTCAGATGACTCTTCAATAGTAGTATTAACAAAACAAATGTTTTTAAATCTTATTGATGCTAATGATGCAGTTATTGAAAGTCTAAATAAAGCATTTGATATTGCAACATATTCTAAAAAGCAAGGACTATGTAATTTCCTTGCAGATCGTTTAGATGTTCATGCTGCACATGCTTGGCAATTAAAATCATTAAGTAAGTAATATGAAGACTTATAAAGAGTTGCTTGAAGATATTGCAACATCTGATATTAACGTTAAAAAATGGGTAGATAATAACGGGATTACTCGTACTAGAAAAGTTCATCCACGTATGGTTGATTTTAAAAATAGCAAATCTGGCGGTGAACCCAGTCAGAATGGCGAACCAAAAAGGTAATAATAGATGAAAAGTTATAAAGAATTAAATGAGTCATTAGCAGATGAATTGATGAAAATGAAAGGTGCAAAACCTCGTGGTTCAGTAACTGATCAAAAAGCTGCAAGAGACGCTGTAATTGCTAAAAGAAAAGAAACTAATCCTAATCCGCCGGCGCTTGGAACTTCAAGTGACAAGTATAAGTTAGGAGGTTATGATAAAAAGTCTAATCGTTCTTATAGTGAAGAAGTTGAATTAGAAGAAGGTAAAATTCCAGTAAACCATGCACACGATGCAGTTGGTTCAGTATTAGGGCAATCTGCGGCAGTTAAATTTGCATCTAATCTTAAAGCAGTAACTACTAAACACACTACTTGGAAAGATATCAATTCTGCTTTAGTAAAGCAAGGTGAACAAACTCATCATATTGCTAAGATTGCAGCTAAATTGAAACCAACTCAATACAATGAAGAAGTTGAAGAATTAGATGAAGTTTCTATGTCAACATTAGATAGTTACCGCAAGAAAGCATTTGATGAACCTGGATTTAAAAGACAAGCTGGTAGAAAACTTGCTTATGATAAATCAAGTTCACACGGTGATTCTAAGGTTAAGTCTTCTGAAGAAATTGATGTAGCAAAATCTCAAATCAAAGATTTAATTAAACCTGAACATCATTCAAAGTATCCTATATCTAAAATTACCAGTATGTCCCATGGACGTAAAATTTATAGAGACGCAAGTGCTGCTGGTCATCTTAGAGAAGAAGTTGAATTAGAAGAAGCACATAAGATTGGTACTAAAGTAACTATTCATAAAGGTTCAGGAGCAGGAATTACTGGACGAATTGGTGAGATTAGTAGAAAGCACAAAGGCGATACAGATCCTTCTTATACAATTTTCCATGGCGACAATCAAGCAATTAGAGCTAGTAAAAATCAATTTAAAACTATTAAAGAAGAAGTTGAATTGGATGAAAAAGAATTAACAGATATAGATGTTAAGCAAAAAGAAAAAGTTGTAAAGGGCATGAAGAAGAACTTACAATCTTTCAAAGATAAGTATGGTGAAAGAGCAAAAGGTGTTATGTATGCAACTGCAACTAATATCGCAAAAAAGATGCCTGATTGATCAATATAAATAACTAATAAACTTAAAATAAGGAATAAAAAATGTCACTTTGGGGAAATAGAGATTCATTCTCAATTACAGGTACAAGCGTTAGTGTAGTAAATGGTTCACCTACTGTTACTAGCAATGGTGTTACACCAACTACTTTTTTAACAGACTTTCAAGAAGGTGATACAATTGTTATTGCCACAGTTAAATATAAAATTTTTAAAGTTGATTCATCCACTGTATTAACTTTAGTTGTCAATTATGCTGGTTCTACTGCTACTGTGGTAAATGCAAACCTTAAAGGAGCAGATATTCCTAAGTATATTCATCAACAAGATTTACAATATGTATTTTTCTTAGATCAAACAGAAGCTCAACAAGAAGAAAATATAGTTAAAGGTTTAAATGAACCAGGTTGGTGGTTTTACAAAACATATACTGATGCTCAAGGTCAAGTTCGTAATAAAGCAGAACACTTGGTTGCATTTTCTGTATTACCTGCTGTATCAAGTGATGCTGCTGATGATGCTACCGTTGTTGATGGTACTATCACTATTACTTCACAGGGTTCTAATAGAACTATTGTTGCAGGATTACCAACAACATTTGTAGTTGCTGCTACATTAGTTGGTGGAACTACTTTGGCATATAAATGGCAAACCGCTACAGATGCTTTCCCAACTTATGCTGATTTAAGTAATTCAGGAGTATTCTCCGGTGTAACTTTAGCAACATTATCAATTAGTGATGTCACAGGATATGATGGTTATAGATTCCGATGTGTACTTAGTTCAGATGGTTGCACAAGCAAAACATCTACACCTAAAACATTGACTGTTACTGCATAATTAATATTGGGGAGTTAAGGCTCCCCTTTTATTATGATTGAAATATTAAATAAAGATAATTTTATACTTTATTGTATGAAACATTATGATAATCCTCAATGTACTTCCATAAAGGAATTTGAAGAGGATTTGAATAGGGTTTTATATATTCAGAAATTATTGACAAGATATATTAATAATAAAGATGAATTAAGAGAACGATTGATATTAAACCATTTTATCGTTCTCTTTAATTTATTTAATGATGCTACAGTAAATATATTGTTTTATAAAATAGATAACGAATATTGGAATATATTGGTTACATTCCTAATTTATTTAAATAGGATGCCGGATACATTACCTCAATATGGTATTATCGCATCTGATTATTTACTTGATGATTATATTGTTTCAAACTTAAGGAAAATTTAATGTCACGCATAGTTGATAATCTTATAGCTTTTAGAGTCCTCTCGATGCTTGTTAAACCATTTCCTGAAACAGAAGCATTCAAGTTTGGTATAATTGATAAAGCAGGTAAAAAAATAAGAGATCCTAAAACTGAAGAAGAAAAGGATTCTTACGATTACCTAAGTCGATTGACATTCAATATGAAAAAATTGATAAATAAACTTCCTGGCGGAGATACTAAATTAAAAAATATAGTAGCTGCCTTGTTTTTAATCAAAGAACAATGGAATTCTAAATCTGAATTAGAGACTATTTCAGAACATGAGTTACAAAGAATTATAAACCTTAATGTTGTTCTTGCAGAAGAAACATTACAGG
The DNA here is from genome assembly GCA_964458895.1 of uncultured Luteolibacter sp. Classification (GTDB taxonomy): domain Bacteria; phylum Verrucomicrobiota; class Verrucomicrobiia; order Verrucomicrobiales; family Akkermansiaceae; genus Luteolibacter. The sequence goes on from CAYWLC010000041.1 coordinate 10,803, forward strand.
TAAAGATGTTTGAAGATGGCGCTATTGTAGGTCAAGGGCAGGTTGTTGCTTCTACAGAACCAACTAATAAAACAACCGGTTTAGTATCAACACAAGAACCAGTTATTAGAAAGAAAAGACCTCCTATTGTAAAAAGGCAATCAATGAAACAAATTGCTGTTGACATTAATCAAAAAACACTATGATGTTCTTATTAAACTTCCTACCAGATTGGATATTCTATGCATCAGCATTTGCAGGTGTTATAGGAACAGTTTTAGTTATGGTATTTGGTGGTTTAATATCTTTACCGTATAAATTAGGATTACAGATTTTATCTGCATTTCTATTAGTTGTAGGTATATTCTTTATTGGTGGTATGTCTAATGAAGCAGAATGGCAATTAAAAGTCAAACAGATGGAAGCAGAAATTGCTAAGAAAGAACTTGAGGCAGAAAAGATTAGTCATGAAGTTGTAACTAAATATGTTGATAGAGTTAAAATTGTTGAAGGAAAAACCCATGAAATTATTAAGAAAGTACCAATTTATATTACCAAAGAATCTGATGATAAGTGTACTATTAATAATGGGTTTGTCAGCTTGCACAACAGTAGTGCCAGTCAAACCAAAGTTCCCAACACCTCCAGAGATATTAATGAAGGAGCCTCCGATGTTAAACTCTCTGAGGTAGCAATAACAATTAGTAAAAATTACGGAACGTACTATCAAGTAGTAGAACAATTAAAATCATTACAAGAATGGATTAGAAATCAAAAGGAATTGAGTGATGGTTAATGAACTAAAAACAGAAGTAGCAGTTCTGCAATCAGTAGTTTATAAAATAGATTCTGCCGTAGCTGAAATAGCAAAATCTTCTACCGAAGTGACAAGATTATTAGCAGTACATGATTCACGTATAGGTAATTTAGAGTTTGGTAGTAGAGAAACTTCAACAGATGTTCGTGAATTGTATAAGAAAATGAATGAAAATACAAAGGAAATAGTTGAAAAACTAGAGGATATGGAAGAAAGAATAGAACTTAAGTTAAAGGAGCATTCAGATAAATCCGTATCCCAGCATAAATCAATATCAGATAGGCTGACAGTATTAGAAAACTGGAAATGGATGGTAGTAGGTAGTGCAGTAGCAGTAGGTTTTCTAATTAAACATTTTGATATATTCAAATAAACTAACTAGCATTAACCTTGAAAAACCTGGTATAACCAGTATATCACA
>CAYWLC010000041.1:12029-21411 GCA_964458895.1 uncultured Luteolibacter sp.
AAGTAAACAGTTGTAAACAGTAAAATAAAAATATATTTTAATGTACAAAATAACATCTACATGATATAATAACCCTATTAAACTAAATAGGTAATTCATTATGATTGATATAGATGTTAAGTACGCGAATTTAATAATCCCCCAATTACAAAACGGTAAACAAAAATCTGAATTTGTTTGGAATTCAAGATGTTGTTTATGCGGTGATTCAAAAAAGAACCTCAAAAAAGCTCGATTATTCATCTATAAAAGATTTACAAGTCTATTTGTAAAATGTCACAATTGTCAATACAGTGGTTCACTTGGATCTTTTTTAGAAAAGGTTAATGCAGAATTGTATAAATTATATGTTATAGAAAGATATAAAACTGGTAATGATAAATTACCCCATACAGATATAGCAAAGGTGTTAAATTTATGAGCCCAGAGGCATTAGAAATAATACAAACAATAGGTGCATTCATTTTCGTATTAATAATTCTTTTTAGTATACGGATTATCGCCGTAGTTATAGGTTTTATTATTACTATGTTTGTAGGTGCAGGTTCTATTGTTATAGTTGTTGCTGGTATAGTTGCAATGATATATTTTGGGATACAGCATTTTATACCGGGATAATTTAAAGGAGAAAATAATGACGTGTGAAGTAAGAGTGATAGAGGATAGTTTAAATCCTCATAATAAAATAAGATTAACTACAATGCAATTAAAATATTGGAGAGGTATTCATGCAGAATTCATGACCCACCGAGTATTTAGTCGCAATGCTTCTAGTTCTAGAGCAATACCTGTTTCAACATTTCTTAAACAAGTTTGGAATGATCCTGCGACACCTATTCATTGGGGTGCAAATCAACCAGGTATGAAAGCTCGTATTGAATTAACTGGATTCAAGAAATGGTTTGCTCAGTTTATGTGGAAAACTTCAGGACGTATAGTATGTTCTTTAGTATGGATAACTAATAAAGTTAGTAGTCCACATAAACAAGTATTCAACCGCTTGCTAGAACCATGGCAATATATATCTGTTATAGTAACATCTACTGAATGGGATAATTTCTTTGAATTAAGAAATCATCCAGATGCCCAACCTGAAATACAAGAATTAGCGAGAGAAATGAAAAATGCAATGGACAATTCTACTCCTGCAGAACGGGTTTTTCACCTTCCTTATATTACTAATTCTGACTATATTGCTTTGGGACATGACAATACCACCGGAAGATTAATGGAAATATCTGCGGCAAGATGTGCAAGAGTATCATATTTTACTCATGATAAACAGATACCTTCAATAGAAAAAGATTTAAAACTATTTAATGATCTTGTTGGATCAATACCATTACATGCTTCTCCAACAGAACATCAAGCTTCCGCTGCAACAACTGATTCATTTAATAAGAATTTTAAAGGATGGATCCAACATAGAGTTACTGTAGAAGCTAACATATATAATAAAGGAAATAAATAATGTCGATAAGACTGTTAGAGAAAAAGTCTACATATACAATAGACTACCCAACTGCAATAGAATTCGCAAAACAACAAGCAGAAATATTTTGGTTACCGGATGAAATTGAAGTAGAAAAAGACTTGCATGATTTAAAGACTAATTTCACAGAAGCAGAATACCATGGTGTTATATCTACCTTGAAATTGTTTACCATTTATGAATTATCAGTTGGTAATGATTATTGGCAGAATTATGTAGGTAAAATATTCCAAAGACCTGATATTCAAAGAATGGCTACAACCTTTGCATTTATGGAAATTGGAGTGCATGCTCCATTCTATAATAAGATTAATGAAATTCTAGGTTTAGATACTGATGAATTTTATAATGATTATTTGAACGATGAAGTTTTAAAGAATAGAATGGAATGGATAGGGAAACGAGTAGAAAAAAGAGATTCTGTATATAATATTCTTAAGTCGATAGGTATCTTTTCAATGATTGAGGGTGCTATATTATACAGTTCATTTGCTTTTCTTAAACACTTCAATAATGTTGGCAAGAATAAACTTATAAACATTAATGCAGGTATTAACTTTTCTGCTATAGATGAAACACTACATAGTCAGGCAGGTGCATGGTTATTTAGGACTCTATTGAAAGAAGCACTTGACGTTGGAGCTATATCAGAAGAAGCATTATTAGAATTAAGAACTGAACTTGAAGATACTACAAAAGTTATTCTCGAGCATGAAACAATTATTATAGATAAGATATTTGAAAAAGGACATATTAAAGGTATTACAGAAAATCAATTAAAAAACTTTGTTGAATCAAGACTAGATACATGTCTTAAAAATCTAGGGTATAAAATGATATTTAAACCGTCATATAATCCTATAGCAGATTGGTTCTATCGTGATTTAGAATCAAGCACATTACACGATTTCTTTTCATCCACTGGCAATGATTATAATAGAGCATGGTCAGAAGGCAAATTCCAATGGTAACCGAGCAATTAAAAATGATAGAAGACGCACAAGTAAGATATTTAAGAATGGAACTAGCAAAGGCAACTGATCCTAAAAGAAGACAAGAATTAAAAGAACAACTGGATAAGTTAGATGAAGGTCTAGGCGAAATTAGTGAGAAACAAACTTTATTGGTGGAATGATGGTAAAATTTAAAAGTATATACGATGAATTAGGAGAAGAACGTAGACAACTCCAGTCTGAAGGCACATTACCTGAATGGGTAACAACACCCGCATATCAAATGTTAAAAGAGAATTATCTTTCAAAAGATTATCCAGATTTGAAATCTGTCTATACCCGCGTAGCTTCACATGCTGCAAGGTATACATCAAATCAAATATTATGGGAAAATAAGTTCTTTAATCTATTATGGAATGGTTACCTGGCGGCTTCTACTCCTGTATTATCTAATATGGGTACAGGAATTGGATGTCCAGTATCTTGTTCAGGTGGATTCCTTGAAGATTCTGTTTATTCATTTTACGGCGCTCAACAAGAAGCTGCAGTTCTATCAAAAAATGGATTTGGTACATCCGGTTATCTAGGAGCAATCAGACCTAGAGGTGCTAAGATTGCCGGCATTAAAGGTGCTGCTTCCGGTGTATTGCCGGTATTTAAAGACTTTGTGCAAATGTCAAGAGATATTAGTCAAGGTTCTCAAAGACGAGGTGCTTGGGCAGGTTATATTGAAATAGATCATAATGATTTTTATGAATTAGTTAACTATATTAATAAGAATCCAGATGATGCTAATATTGGTTGGAATATTTCAGATGCATTTATTGCTAGATTAGAAACAGGTGATAAAGATGCTATTGAGAGATACCAAAAAGCATTAAAGTTAAAGATGGTAACAGGTAAAGGATATTTTAATTTCATTGACAAAGTCAATAAACAAAATCCACAGATGTATAAGGATTTAGGGTTGACTGTAAAGGCTTCAAATCTTTGTTCTGAAATTCAATTGATGTCTGATGAAGACCATACCTTTTCTTGTGTGTTATCTTCAATGAATGCTAGTCTTTATGATCAATGGAAAGATACTGATGCAGTATTTGTTGCAACTGTATTCCTAGATTGTGTAAATCAAGACCTAATTGAGATTGGTACAAAAACACAAGGGATGGAAAAGGTAGTTCGTTTTGCTAAGAAAAGTAGAGCACTTGGTTTGGGTATGTTAGGATTCCATACTTACCTTCAGGATCATATGATTGCATTTGAATCAATGGATGCTTATTACAAGAATACTGAAATCTTTAAACATCTTCACGATGAAACATTAAGAGCAAGTCAATGGATGGCAAAAGAATGGGGAGAACCATTCTGGTGTAAAGGTTATGGTGTTAGAAATACACATAGAATTGCTATAGCACCTAATCTAAGTTCAGCATTGATATGTGGTTCTGTTAGTCAAGGCATTGAACCAATCTATAAGAATGCATATGTACAAAATACATCGGCAGGTAAAATGGAAAGAGTCAATCCATCTTTATTAAAAGTAATGAAAGATAAAGATGTATATTCACAAGATACTATAAAAGATATTATTAGTCATAATGGTTCAGTACAACATGTTGAATGGTTGAATGAAGATGAGAAATCAGTATTTAAAACTGCATTTGAAATTGACCAAAAACAAATTATTCGTTTAGCTTCAGGTAGACAAAGATATATAGATCAAGCACAATCTATTAATTTGTTCTTTAGTGCTGATGAAAATGAAGAATATATTTCTGAAGTACATAAACTGGCATTTCTTGATCCATATATAAAGAGTCTATACTATATACGTAGTGAATCAGGAGTAAATGTTAGTAAAGGTGAATGTACTAGTTGTCATGGATAAATAAAGTTTTACAAATTGTAAATTGGTTTACCATATTGTAAGCCAATTAAATTAAATTAAATAAGGATAGAAATGGCAACATCAAAAACATTTGAATGTAAATCATGTGAAACTGAAGGCAAAATAGTGATTATATCTAAAGATATAAGTTTAGAAGAAATTGTATATTGTCCAGTATGTGGAGCAGATATATTAGAAGACGACACGGATGACTATTATTAATGACTTGGTATTACAAGGATGTTGAGATAACTGAGTTACCTGATAATTGTATAGGTTTTGTATATTTAATAACTTGTATACCTTCAGGTCGTAAATATGTAGGCAAGAAATCCGCTAAGTTTTCAAAAACAAAAACAAAAACTATTACTTTAAAGACCGGCGAAAAGAAAAAGAAGAAGATTAAATCAAAGGTAGATTCAGATTGGCTAGATTATTATGGATCTAGTATTGAACTATCTTTGGATGTATCTACATTAGGTCAAGATAAATTCAAACGCGAAATAATATATTTCTGCTCATCAAAAGCTGCATGTTCTTATTTAGAAGCAAAGGAACAAATTCTTCGCAATGTATTAGAATCAAATGATTATTATAATAATAATATAATGATTCGTGTGCATGGTAATCATATACGAGATAAAGTCCTTATTATTTCTCCCTAGGAAACAGTCTATTTCCTTATTGGTTAAAAATAAACGTTTACAATAATGTAAACTAATATATAATAGACTCATAAATTAAATAAATGAGGAAATTATATATTATGAAATACAGAGTAGATATTCAATTAAAACCAAAAGGAACATTTTCAGTACTAGATATTATCGCAGGTAATAAAGCAAAAGCAATTGCTTTAGCAATGGAAAATGTTATAGATTGTGGTTATACACTTTCTGATTTTAAGAAAGTTAATGTGAAAGAGGTTAAATAACTATGTTAGAATTTGTGCAGTATTTTGTTGTAATTGCGTGTGTAATGGGTTTAGCAACATTAACGCTAGTCGATATTTGCGATTGGTTTTCAAATAGATTAGAGAGGTTCAAAAAATGAGAAGTCCAGTAGCAAAAGCATTAAGAACTCCAAGGTTCAAGATGCAAATTGTGAAATCCAAAAAACTTTATAGTAGAAAAGGTGTAAAAATATCATGAAATTAACAGCGACATTAGTATTGGTTTTAATAGTATTATTATCAATTGCACCTATATCATTAATATGGGCATTGAATACCTTGTTTCCAAGTTTAGCAATAGAATCATCACTTGAAAATTACCTTGCAGCATTGGTACTAATTTTAATTTTTAAACAATCAACAACATCAGGAAAATAATATGACATTAGTAGTGAGCAATCCGGTCGACAAGAAAAAAATCAAAGATGCTTTATTTGAGATTAGCAATTCCTTTACTAGAATTGACGCTGAAAAGGAACTCATTAAAGATATAGTTGAAGATTTGGCTGATAAATTTGAGTTACCTAAGAAACATATCAACAAAATTGCAAGAGCATATCATAAGCAAAACTATAATGAGCAAGTAACTGACTCTGAAGAATTTCAACATCTTTATGAGTCTTTACTTGAGACCGAATGATCTCTAATGTATTGATTCTATTTAATAAAATAAAAATAATCAGTTAGGCGCACACTTTTTTATTTTAAGGGTGATAGGATTAGCATAAAGTGAAAAAAGCCCACTTTTTAATAAAAAAAGTATAATATAATCAATTACTTAAAAGTGCACTTTTTACACTTGGTAACTATTTACTTTTTTCAGCTTTTGATATATAATGGTACTTTGAAATTGGAGCAATTATGGCTATAACAACTAAGAAAATCGAGCGGTCAGACTCTTTTGTTGAGAGTAAAAAAGCAAAAGCTGAAAAAAGACGGGACAAGGTTCGTAGTATTGAAGCTAAATTTAAAGGTGGAGATGAGCCTTCTACAGATCCTTTCAATTATAAAATGTCACTGGTTCATGTAACTAATTGGTATAATCTTAATATAGACTTTAAGCAAGCTAGAACATATATTCATGAATATCTTATCTCAACTGAAAGAAAGAAATTAGTCCCTACTATTAATAAAGCTTCTGATTCGGAAATAAGATCTCTCGGTGTTTTATGTCGTTTAAAACTTAGAGAAGAATATCTCGAAGATGTACATTCAAATTATATTGAAGATACAATTAAAAGGTTGATTGAGATTTACAGTTTAGTTAAAGAACCAGACATTTTAGTTACTACTAAAGTAGAACCTAAGATTAAAGTAGATAAAACCCATGAATTAGCAATTCAGTATTCTGAAGATATTGAAGGTGCTATCGATGATTTTGTCAAAAATAAAAAATCTGATTTTGATATTACAAGTTATTTAAAAGCTCGTGAAATCACCGGTCCTGTAGCTAAAGATATAGGTTCATATTATAATGAACTATTAAAAGAACTTGAAGAAGTAGAGACTGATTTAGATCTTCAAGAAGGATATAGCAATTTCACAAAAGCTCAATTAAAGAAGTTTATTACATTTGTTTCTTCTATAGTTAATGGATGCAATCAACGTATAGTTTCAGCAAAGGTATCTAAACCTAGAGTTAAGAAACCTATACCTCTAAATAAAATTATTGCAAAGGTTAAGTATCTTAAAGAGTTTGGTGATCTTAAACTAAAATCTATTTCACCTACATCCTTAGTTGATAGTAATGAAATATGGACTTATAATACTAAGTACAGAAAACTTGCGGTATACAAAGCAGTTAAAGATACTAAATTGACTATTAAAGGTACAGCAATTCTTGGTTTTGATATAACTGAATCTATACAAATTATGCTTAGGAAACCGGAGGAATTCTTTAATAATACTGCAATAGCAAAGAAAACTTTAAGTGCTGGTGTAAAAACAGTTAATGCAAAAACAGTAACACCAAATGGCAGGTTGAATGAAGACACAATATTATTGGGAGCATTCTGATGATTATATTAGATTATTCGCAGATAGCAATGTCTGTTATAACAAACAGTGAATTCAAACCATTATTGGTTAGTGGTGATGAAACCCAAGTTAAGAATATTGTAAGACATGCTATATTGAATACTATATTATCTTATAAAAATAAGTATAGTAAAGAATATGGCCAAGTTGTAATAGCAGCAGATGGTAGAAACTATTGGCGTAAAGAAGTATTTCCTTACTATAAAGGAGATAGAAAGAAAAGTCGTGAAAAGTCTGACTTGAACTGGAAACTAATATTTGATTGTATGACTAGTATCCGTGAGGATATTAAAGAATATTTTCCATACAAAGTTATGCATATTGATAGAGCAGAAGCAGATGATATAATTGCAATACTATCTGAATGGTCTCAAACAAATGAACTAGCATCTACAGGTTTATTTGAGGAACCACAGAAAATAATGATTATTAGTTCTGATCATGACTTTTTACAATTACAGAAATGGGATAACATTTATCAGTTTTCTCCTATAATTAAAAAGCAGTTAAAGATGTCAAAGCGAGATCTTTATGAAAAGTATATCACCCATATTGTAAAGGCTTCTGATGACGGTATACCAAATATACTAAGTGATGATTCTGCCATAGTCACAGAAGGTGTAAGACAAACCCCAGTTTCAGCAAAACGTCTTGCAGAATTTATCGAATTAGGAAAAGCGGCATGCAAAAATGATACTGAGATAAGAAACTGGGATAGAAATGAACAATTGATATCATTTGAAAAGATTCCTGTTGATATAAGAGAAACTATTATCGATGAATATATAAACTGTAAACCCAAAATGGATCGAATGCGAATAATGAATTATCTTATCCAAAATAGATGCAAATTACTATTAGACAAAATTGAGGAATTTTAGTGAGTAAATATTTAACAGAAATATTAGATGAAATTAATACTGATGCTTCAGCATTAATGAAATATAGAGAAAATGGGGCGTTAAGATTATTGTTTGAATATGCGTATGACCCAGCAAAACGGATGGTATTACCTGAAGGATCTCCGCCTTATAAGGAAGATGTGGCTCCAATTGGTATGACTCCAGGCAATTTAATGATGGAAGTAAAGAAGTTATATATCTTTTGTCGTACTGATTTAACAGCATTACGTAGAGAATCTATCTTTGTCCAATTATTAGAAGGATTACATCCTACAGAAGCAAAGTTAATTCTTGCTATTAAAGAACAAGATTTGACTCCATTATACAAAAATTTAAGTCATAAATTTGCATTTGATAATGGATTAGTTTCTATTGCGCCTGTGGAAAAGGTGAAAAAAGAAAGAAAAAAGTCGGTGAAGACTGGTCAAAAGGACTTGCCAGAAAGCGAATAAAAGATATAAAAAGTGAAAATAAATGTTTACTTTTTCTGAAAACTGTATATAATAGACTCATAAATTAAATAAATGAGGAATTATATTATGAGAACAGAAAATTATGTTATGACAATAGATCCTAAATCTACTGTTGAAATGGAACAATTAGCAACTATTAGAGCAGTAGTTAAAACATTTAATAAGATTAATAAAGAATCTTATAGAGTATGTGTTAAGGGTAGACTTGGAAAGAACAATCCGGCATATCCTAAATATAGAAATAGAAGTTGTATAAATGTAAGTTTAGCAGATGCTGTTCGTTGTGATATCTATATTCATAGAAGATCATAATAAGTTTAATCCCGAATAGTTCAGCGGTAGAATAGGTGACTGTTAATCATTTGGTCGGAGGTTCGAATCCTTCTTCGGGAGCCAAACAAAACATCAATGCCGAAAGATGTGATGACTTCTAACGTGGTCAAAGACGGCACTTTAATAAAACACATTAATCGAGTTTATATAAATTCGCTTACTCGTTAAGAATAGAGGCGACTAAAACTATTCTATAGTGTGTTTTATTAAAATGCTCCCTAAGCATAAGTGGCGATGCAGTTGACTTGTAATCATCATAAATCGGTTCGATTCCGGTAGGGAGCTCCAATTTTATATCGGAATGTAGCTCAGCTTGATAGAGCGGTGCGTTTGGGGCGCACAGGTCCAAGGT
>CAYWLC010000042.1:0-737 GCA_964458895.1 uncultured Luteolibacter sp.
TGAGGAGTTTTTCGGTTTCCTTTTCCTCCATGCGGCGCAGCGGCACGCCGGTCCATTTGGAAACGACGGCCATGATGTCATCCTCTGTGACGGTGACGATGGTTTCCTCGGACGCGGTGCGCCAGTGTTTGAGGGTGTCCTCGAGGTTTTTCTTGGCGTGTTTTTCGTCGTCACGCAAGGAGGCGGCCGATTCGAAATTCTGTTCGGCGATGGCGGCGAGTTTCGCGCGGTTGATGCGTTCGATCTCGGCTTCGAGGTTCTTGATGGCGGGCGGGCGGGTCATGGTGCCGATGCGCGCGCGGGCACCGGCCTCGTCCAGCACATCGATGGCCTTGTCCGGCAGGAAGCGAGCTGTTAGATAACGCGAGGTGAGTCTGACCGCAGCCTCAATGGCCTCCGGCGTGAATTTGGCCTTGTGATGCGACTCATATTTTTCCTGCAGTCCCTGCAGGATCTTGATGGTATCCGGGACGGAAGGTTCCTCGACCTTGACCTGTTGGAAACGACGTTCAAGCGCGGAGTCTTTTTCGATGTATTTGCGGTATTCGTTGAGCGTGGTGGCACCAACGCATTGCAGTTCCGCGCGGCTGAGCGCGGGTTTGATGATGTTTGAAGCATCCATCGCGCCTTCTGCGGAACCGGCACCGACGATGGTGTGCAGCTCGTCGATGAAAAGAATGACGTTCTTCACCTTGCGGATTTCATCCATGACGGCCTTGATGCGTTCCTCGAACTGG
>CAYWLC010000042.1:747-3912 GCA_964458895.1 uncultured Luteolibacter sp.
CCGGCGACCATCAACGCGAGGTCAAGCGTGACCAGCCGCCGGTCACGGAGGATTTCCGGCACGTTGCCGTTGGCGATTTCCTGGGCGAGGCCCTCGACGATGGCGGTCTTGCCGACGCCGGCCTCGCCGATGAGCACCGGATTGTTCTTGGTGCGGCGGCAAAGAATCTGGATGACACGTTCGATTTCGGGTTCGCGCCCGATCACGGGGTCGAGCCCGCCTTCCTTGGCGACTTTTGTTAGATCGCGGCCGAATGCCTTGAGCGCCGGGGTCTTGGATTTCCCCTCGCTCTCCTGGGCCGCCTGCGGGGCGTGTCCATGGCTCGGGTCCTCGAACGGGCCGTCGCCTTCATCAAGGTCGAGGTCGAGGTCATCATCATCGTCGTCCATGTCGTCGGGTGAGAAGTTAGGATCGATTTCCGCGAGGATTTCGTTGCGGGTGCGCTGGATATCAACGTCGAGGCGTTTGAGCACACGCGCCGCGACGCTCTCGCCCTCGCGCAGCAGGCCTAACAGAAGGTGTTCGGTACCAACATAAGAGTGGTTGAGTCCCTTGGCTTCCTTGTTGGCGAATGCGAGAACTTTTTTCACGCGGGGCGTGTAGGGGATGGTGCCGCTGGTTTTCTGCGGGGGTCCGGAGCCGACTTCCTTTTCGACTTCCATGCGGACGGTTTCAAGTCCGAGGCCCATGCGTTCAAGCACATTAACGGCGACCCCCTGGCCGAGTTTGATAAGTCCGAGCAGCAAGTGTTCGGTGCCGACGTATGAATGATTGAAGCGGTCCGCCTCCTTGCGGGCGAGGACCAGGACTTGTTGGGCTCGTGGAGTGAAGTTGTTCATACGGTGCCGGGGTTATTGGGATCAGGGATCGGAGAAGTTTGATCTTTGTGGGAATTACTATAAGGGCATTCGAGAGAATGCAAACGGCAGCGTACGATTTTTGCGCGAATTGCGTCTCTTTCCTCCGGATTGAGGGTCCGCTCTGAACTGAGTTGGAGGTGGGCGGGCTGGATGTCCATCAGCAAAGTATCACACAGCACCACGGTTTCCGGCGGGAAAAACCCGAGGGTGCCGCCGAGGCGGAGCATTGAAAGGTGGTTGAGAGCCTCCTTGGAATCAATGATGTGGGCGTGGCGCAGGGTACCATACGCGCGCCCGATTTTGTCGCTCACCATCTCCGGGTCATCCTCAAGCAGTTTATCGCGGGCGTTGCGCTCGTGATTGGCGACTTGGGCGATGACACGTTCGAGCCGGCGGATGATGGTTTCCTCGCTTTCGCCGAGGGTGGACTGGTTGGAGATTTGATAGAGATTGCCGAGCGACTCGGTGCCTTCGCCATAGAGGCCGCGCACGGTGAGGCCGATCTTGTTGACCGCCTGGAGGACCTGGCCGATTTGGTCGGAGAGGACCAGGCCTGGCAGGTGAAGCATGGACGAGGCGCGCAGGCCGGTGCCGAGATTGGTGGGACAGGTGGTGAGGTAGCCGAGGTTCGGGTCGAAAGCGAACTCAAGCGAGTTCTCCAACTCCGAATCGAGTTCTGATAGAGCGGCGAACGCGGCGGAGAGTTGCAGTCCGGGCCGGATGGCCTGCATGCGGAGGTGGTCTTCCTCGTTGAGCATGAGACTGAATGTCTGGCGGCGTTCGATCACGGCGGCGGAACCTTCGCCACGGGCGGCGTGTTCGCGGGAAATGAGGTGGCGTTCGACGAGGACCTGTTTCTGCACCGCAGTGAGATCACAGAGTTCCTGAGAGAAGGCGTCCTTCATCGCAGGCAGGCCTTCCACGGCCGGACGCATGAGTTCCAACGCGGCGGCACGTTGCTCACGTTTCGCCCAACCCGGAAATGGGTGGCGACGCAGATTGCGCGCCAAACGAATCCGCGAGGTCAACACGGCACTATGCTCACCTTCACCGCCGGTCATCCAATCGGCGGGGTGTTTGACGAGTGTGGTGAAACGCATCATGAGGAGGTAAATGCTGAAATATGGAGAAAACCGGGAGTGTGGAGAAAAGCTAGGGACTTGGTTTGTTGGGATGTCCCTCCATGGGTGCAACTTATATTTGGAATTTATTATTCATAATTTAAAATTCGGGATTTCACACCTTGGTTTCCGAGAGGTTGCGGATTTCGTCGCGGATTCCGGCGGCTTCCTCGTAACTTTCGGACGCGATGGCCTGTTCGAGGCGGTTGCGGAGTTCTTCGATGCGTTGATGAAGGACCTGCATGGCCATGAGGCCTGCGGGCACCTTGCCGACGTGTGCGGCTCCCTTGTGCATGCCGCGGACCATCTGGCCTACTTCCTCGCTGAAGGTGCTATAACAATCGCCGCAACCGAAGCGACGGACGCGACGGAGGTCATCCAGGGTGAAGCCGCAGGTCGGGCATTTGCGGCCGCTGGTGCCGGATGATGCGGCCGGTTTGCCGGTTGCTGCGGAGCCTCCGCCGGGGATGCCGCCTAATAAAAGATCCGCCAGCGAGAAACCGGTGGGGTCGGTGACTCCGCGCTCCTTGGCGCAGGCGTCGCAAAGGCACACCTTCTTCATCTGCCCTTCTATCAACTGGGTGAGGAAGACGGTGGCCTTTTTATCGCAGAAGTAACATTTCATTCCGAGGGATCGATGGTTCCGGGTGGCGGCAGGTTTTTGTTAAATTCGGAGGGGTTCAGCGGACGGGGGTGCCGGTGCTGTTGGCGAGTTCATGGAAGGCGGCGAGGAAGCGGTTGGTGAACGGGCCCGGCCTGCCGGTGCCGATCGGGCGGCGGTCGAGGGCGACGACGGGGACGACCTCCGCGGCGGTTCCTGTTAGAAAGCACTCATCCGCGGTGTACACATCATAACGGGTGAGGGAGCGTTCGAGCGCGGGCACGCCGAGATTTCCGGCGAGTTCCATGATCACGCGGCGGGTGATGCCATCGAGCGCGCCATCGCTGATGAGCGGTGTGAGCAGGTTACCGTTTTTCATGATGAAGAGATTGTCGCCGGTGCATTCCGCGATGTTGCCCTGTTCGTTGAGCATCACGGCTTCCAAAGCGTTGGCCTGGATGGCCTCGATTTTGGCCATGATCTTATTGAGGTAGTTGAGGGACTTCACCTGGGGCATGAGGGCACCGGGCGCGGGGCGGCGGGTGGCACAGGTGATGATGGAGAGGCCGTTGGTGTAATGTTC
>CAYWLC010000042.1:3922-20612 GCA_964458895.1 uncultured Luteolibacter sp.
CCCCCCCGGTTCCAAAAGGGGGGCCCGGGGGGCCCCGGTTTTGGGCCTTTGTTTTTGGGGGGGTGGGGGGGCCTTGCCCCGGGGGAGGGGGGGGGGGGGGGGGGGGGGGGGGGGGTGGCACAGGTGATGATGGAGAGGCCGTTGGTGTAATGTTCCTCCGGATAGAGCTGGATGGTTGCCACGATGATGAACATCGAGGGTTTGGGGCAGAGATAGGGATTGAGGCCGAGTCCTCCGGGGCCGCGGGTGATCACGAGGCGGATGTAACCGTTGGTGAGGCCGTTGGCGGCCACGGTTTCGCAGGTGGATTTGATGACCTCTTCGGGAGTCCACAGCAGGTCGAGCAGGATGGCGCGGGCGGAATCGAAGAGCCTGCGGATGTGTTCCTCCAAACGAAAAACGCGTCCGTTATAGAAACGGATGCCTTCAAAAACGCCATCACCGTAGAGAAGACCGTGATCAAAGACCGAAACCTTCGCTTCCGATTCATCCACCAATTTGCCGTCGAGCCAGATTTTCATAAGTGATTTCCGGACAAGCGTAGGTGGAGGATCGTCTGTGGCAAGCGGAAGGTTTCATTGAGGAAAAACTCAGGGGTTCTTCCTCCCGGTGTCCGGTGGCGGTCCATTGGTTACGACGGACCAATCGATTTCGCCGTGATCGAGCCGTTGGACTTCGCTGGCATACACGGCATCCTCGTTTTTGGGGTCCAGAATCGCGGCAAGATGGATGAAATACCTCGCGAGTCGTTTGTTTTCCTCACCGCCTTGTCTTTCGAGAACCTGGCCCCGCGTGAGTAGCAGGCGACCGAATACTTGAGGACTGTAGTTTCCACCCGTGACCTCGGGCATGACGCCTTTGGTCAATTGGTAGTTGGTGACCAGCGCACGTTTGTTGCGCGGCGACAACTGGAGGGCGAGGCCCAGCAAGCGGCGTGCTTCGGCAAGTGCTTGCGGGCTGGCTTGGGATTTGGCGACTTGATTGGCGGCGAGAATGGAGAGGTTGGTGGCATACTCATCGCGTTCGGAATCGAGCATCCCGAGATCCGGAGTGAACATGCTTTTAACCACCACCGGCGCATCCCATGGGATCGGCTTTGGGGGGTCTGCCGCGACAGGCAAAACCACAACGAGAATAATCACCATCACCACTTGCCATCGACCCTTCATCAGTGCTAGCCTCGTAAAACACCCTCACTCTTGCAAGTGTCAAATCCAGAATCCCCTTCCTTGAAAAGCCGTCTCCGCAAAACCATGCGGAAAATTTTGCGTGATAACCCTCAGGACTCGCGTGCGGTATGCTATGCCCTTGATGCATGGTTTGAGCGACATCCCCACGTCGAGGTCCTTGCTGGTTTCTCCCCTCTGCCCGGAGAGGTCGATCTCATGCGCCTCATCGCGCGCCATACTGATCGCACCTGGGTCTTCCCACGTGTGCTGGGCAACGACCTGTTATTTCACGAGGTGAAAAATCCCGACTCCGATCTGGTATCGGGTGCCTACCACAACCTTCGCGAACCGCGACCGGATTTGCCCCAGATGCCGCTCATGAACATCGATGCCTTTTTCTGCCCCGGCCTCGCCTTCGATCATCATGGCGGCCGCCTTGGCCGGGGCAAGGGGTTTTACGACCGCGCCCTCGCCAATGCCCACCCGAATGCCTTGAAAATCGGCGTGTGCTTCCCCTGCCAGATCGTCCTCCACGCCTTTCCCGCCGAGGCACATGACGTGCGCATGGATGAAGTGGTTTCATCCTGAAATCATGTGGAATTTCACTGACATCGACCGCGAGGACTTCCGCAACCTGTTAGAAGAGATTGGTGCCACGCGCATGCCCTTCGGCAAGTTCGGCATCAAGGCCTATCCACCCGCCGGCGTGCCCATCATGGACCTGCCTGAGGAATACCTCGCTTGGTTCAAGGAGCGCGGTTTTCCCAAAGGCCGCCTCGGAGAACTCATGGCCCAGGTCTGCGAGATCAAGGCCGTGGGCATGGACCAGGTCTTCGACCCGCTGCGCCAGGCGGGCAACGGGAGGTTCCCGCTGCATTCTGTTAGAAAGCGGTCGGTTGATTTCGGCTGAGATCTAACACATCACGCCCATTTCGGCACTTCGAGCAAAAATTCGGGAATCCGCGTGAAGATCCATTCGCCCTGCGAGGTTTCACCGAAAAAAGCGCCGGAGACGCGGGCATTTGCGGCGACCACATGGTAGCTGTTATAAGAAAAATGTCCGCCGGGTTCGATCATGGGGGTTTGTCCGACGATGCCCTCGCCTTCGACCACGGCGACCTCGCCATCGTCCTCGCGCACCACCCACTTGCGCCCGCGCAGGGTCACAGGCACCGGCGAATCGTTGTGGATCGAGATGAAATACACAAAGGGATGCGGTTTTTGAGGCGGAGCTTCCAGAGTGGGCATGTACACCACGTCGTCCACCATCACGCGGAGTCCGTCGAGTTCTCTGATTGCGCCTGCCATAGGGGGAATGCTTCCGTGGCTATTGGGAACTGCAAGCACGAAAGACGACAAGTTCGGGTGCCAATCGAGTGCCACAGGGAATCGGCGCGGAGAAGATGCCAGAGGGAGGGCTCATGGGTCCTGTAGGTCCGAGGAATTCCTCGCCGGGCGGACAGGGAGGGATTCGAACCCTCGGTGAGCTTTCACCCACACACGCTTTCCAAGCGTGCTCATTAGACCACTCTGACACCTGTCCCGAATGCGGGCGGGAAACTAGAAAGCCGGGAGAGTCTTGGCAATCCCCATTTTGAAATCTTTCGCGGACCTGCTGACTCATCATCCTAAATATCGAGATGAAAACCACGAAAAGGCAGGAAACTTCACTAAAAACCAGAGGGTTGTGACATTGCATCACCTCATCCTGAAGGTGAGAGGAACCAAGCCCCAAATCCATTGTGTTTTCGTGCCTGGTTTTCGTGGTTTTCCTCTCGGAATTCAGCATAAAACCCGCCCGGCATGGCTCCGGGCGGGTTTTCTTCGTTCGGGAAAGGACTCGGGATCCGGGTGCTTATGGCTGGGCGGGGATATAAAGTTCCGACCCTTTCGCGAGAACGGTGGCATGGGTGAGATCCAGTCCGTTGAGATCATTCAGACGCTCGGTGCTGGTGCCATGTTTGGCGGCGAATTCACCGTAAGTCATCGGCCCGTCGATTTTAATCGAGTGCACTTTCTTTGGTGAAGGAGATGGGGCAGGCGCTTCCTTGCTGGCCACCGCAGCGGAGGCTTCGGTCGGATGCGGCTCGGGCTTTTTCCCGGCGGGTGTGGCGACCACCGTGTGCGAGCCCGGACTCTTCGTGGCAACCGGAACCGTAGTGGATGTCGCGGCCTCGGCAGTGCCCGGCGAGTGCGGACCCGGCGCGGCGGCTTTGTCAGACTTTGCCGCAATTGGGGTGGCGGCTGGATTAAGTCGGATTTTCTGCCCAGGCCGGAGTTCCGTGGCTTTCACATCAGGGTTGGAGGCGATGAGTTTTTCCACAGAAATATGCCGGGATTTTGCGATGCTGGTGAAGGTGTCGCCCTGCTTGATCTGATAGATCCGGCCCGAAGCCTCGCCCCGCGATGGGTCCTCCTTGCTCTGTTTTCCGGCAGGCCGGGCCTGGGTGGCGGATTTCACCTGGGCTTTGCTGTTTCCCGATGACTTCGCTCTGCCGCCGGTTTGATCCTCCAAATGCCGGATCTTTTGATCCTGCCGGGCCCCTCGTTCGCGCGAGGTTTCCACCTCTGATTTCGCCGTGACCTGCGGCAGCGCCAACATCACCGCCCCCAGAGCAATCCATCGCGTGGTTTTCATGACACGCGTATTTTTCAAAAATTATGGTAAAGATCAAGAGAAATTTAATATTAGTTAATGAAAATCGGGATTTGGCGTGTCATTTCGAGGGATTTGTGCTTTTCCTCCTCCGCGTTTCGGCACGTTTTCACGGACTCCCGCTGATGCGCGGCCAAGGAGGCGTGCTCCAAGAGATATTAACCGCAGATGAACGCAGATAGACGCAGATGAAGAGAGATTGTGAATGGATCTGCGTTCTTTTGCGGCCAATGATGCATCGTGACGATCTAACCCTCCACCCACAGGCGGCCCGCGCGCCGGCGGAGGCGGCGGCCGCCCGGGAGATTGACCACGGCGGCGGACTCTGGATCCAACAATCTAACGGTCACTTCGATCAACGCGCGGTTGATCGACGGCACCTGTTGATCGATGAGATAGTTGCGCAGGGCGGCGCGTTGCAGGGATGGCGGGAGTTTCCGCAATGCGGGCAGGTGGAGGCGGCCCTGGGGGTCGATGAGTGCCGCCTTCTGCAGGGCATCGTTTTCGGCATCCTCACGCATGGCCGCATCCGCAGCGGCGCGGGCGAAGGCCATGACCGAATCACGTTGGGAGACACGATCTAACAAAGGAAACGCCTCGTTGCGCAGGCGGTTGCGCACGGTGACCGGTTCATGGTTGCTGGCATCCTCGCGCCAGCGGTGGCCGCGTGATTCTAGCCAAGCCAGCAACTGCGAGTGGCGGAGTTCCAACAACGGGCGGATCAGTCCCAGTTCCAAGCCCTCCACGCGCATCGTTTGCTCCATGCGCATGCCCTTGAGGCCGTGCGAGCCGCGCAACAGATTCCATAACACGGTTTCGGCCTGATCATCCGCGTGGTGGGCCAGCAGCACTCTGCGGCAGCGGTGTTTGCGCGCGCACTCGGCGAAAAACCCGTGCCGGGCGTTGCGGGCGGCGGTTTCCATGGATTCGCAGCACTCGGTCATGCGCGCCCGCACGTCTACCCGGTCGATCTCGCATTTCAGGCCAAGCCGCGCGGAAAGGCGTTGGACAAATTTGGCATCGTCGGTGGATGCACGACCGCGAAGGCGGTGGTCAAGGTGGCAGACCACGAGATTTTGGAATCCTGCCTCTATGAGTATGTGCAGCATGGCCACCGAATCCGCACCTCCGGAAACGCCCACCAGATAGGGTTTGGTGCGGGACCGGCCCGCAAGCCAGGAAATATGCAACTCATCGGCCACGGACCCGAGTTTGCCCGCCTGCTGCCTTCGGCGCAACTCCCATCCTCACTCCGATCCTCGCCCGCCCTTGTGCATGATTTCTTAAATTTCTTTTCAAAGAACCCGGCGCAGGTTACGTATCACCCACGACATGAAACAGCTTCTGATTCTCTTAGGCATGGGTACGGCCTGCATTTTGGGCTACATGGCGGAACCGTCACTGCGCTTTAACATAACCGGCAGCCATTCCAAGGTAACCACGCCGATCAGCGCGTCCCGGGAAGCCGTGACTGCGGCCCCCATCGATCCGGCCACGCTCACAGCCGATCAACTCCCGCCCAAAGTGTCTCTCAAATCCAGCATCGCTTATACTGACAAATCGTCGGGGCTCACCCTTTCGTTCGCTTCGGGCAGTTCCGTGAAACTCATCCGCGTCGAAGCTGGCAACGCCATCATACGTCCGGCCGACACCACCTTGACCCTTGTGGTGCCTATCGAAAAAACCGACCTCATGGAGCAAGTGGCCGACAATCCGCCAAGCACGCCCGTTGTCGGAGCGGCCGAGACTCCATCTAACACTCCTGGACCCGCGCCTATTGCAAGTTCGGAACCCACGCCCACGCCCGCGCCTATCCCCGCACCCGAACCCACCGTAAATCCGGCTCCCGTGCCGCAACCGGCACCTGCCATGGAACCCGCGCCAGCACCGGAAGCCACTCCCAACACCGATCCCGCTGCGGAACCCCCACCTAACATGGTGCCCACCCCAACGCCCGGTGCACCAGTCGATGTGGTGAAAACCATGCAGGAGAGCATCAAATCCGGCCAAATCAAGGAATTCACCTTCGAGCAGGTTCTCGCATGGAAGGACGAGGGCACCGATACCGTGGGCGGAGAAAGTTTCCAAATCGGATCCTGCGCCTACAAGGCGGAAACCATCTTCGGCGTCAAAACCATCCAGGCAAAAGCCCTCATCAAAAACGGCAAGGTGCAGCGCTGGATCGGGCTGAAGAGCGGCATGGACATCAAGTAGTCATGCGTCAGGATTCGTAGGCTTTCAGCAATGTTTCCGCCTTGTCCGCAGTGACCGCCTCATGGAAATCATCATTGACCATGCACACCGGGGCCGTGCCGCAGGAGGCAAGGCATTCGGCGAATTCGACGGAGAAATTCCCGCAGGGTGAAACCGCGATCGGGTGATGGTGGGGGTCGCACTGCGAGCGGTCGATGCCGGTGAGTTCGCACAGGCGCTCCATCAACTCGTAGGATCCTCCCATGGCGCAGGACAGCGTGCGGCAGACGCGGATGTGATATTTCCCGGGTGCCGACTGGCGGAATCCCGGATAGAACGTGACCACCTCCAGCACCTTGATCGGCTCAAGGCCGAGCTTCTGCGCCACCCACTCGATGGCGGCGGACGGGATATGACCGAATTTCTGTTGCACGATGTGGAGCAGAGGCAGGGTGGCGGAACGCTTGCTGGCCGGGTAATGCGAGATGCGTTCATCCGCCTCCGCCTCCAGATCCGCAGTGATGCCGAACGGCGGAAAATATTTGGAACCTGGCGTCTCGTGCGAGGCGATGCTTTCTTCTAGGGTGGACATAGAGTTAGGTTGCGTCATTTTTTCGCCTCTTTGCGGCTTAACTTTCCTCATCTATCGCATCCTCATCGATCGCACTCACCCATCACAAAATCCAGCGAGCCGAGAATGGCGGGAACGTCCGAGACCATGTGACCGGGCAGCAGGCGCGAGATGATGGAGAGATTGCAGAACGAGGGGCTGCGGATTTTCAGGCGGTGCGGGACTCCCCCGCCCTTCGAGTGAATGTAGAATCCGAGCTCACCCTTGGGATTTTCCGCGGCAAAATAAACTTCGCCCGCCGGGGCGTCGATGCCCTGCGTGGCGACGATGAAATGTTGGATGAGTTCCTCCATCGATGTCAGCACGCGATCCTTGGATGGCAGCATGTTTTTAGAATTCACCACGTTCACCGGGCCGTCCGGCATGCCGTCGAGCACCTGGTGGCAGATCCGGATCGATTGGCGCAGTTCCTCCATCCGGATCTGATAGCGCGCATAACAATCTCCGTCGTCCGAAATCGGCACATCAAACTGATAGTTCTCATAGCCGAGGTAAGGGCTGTCCTTGCGCAGATCGCGCGGCACGCCGGAGCCCCTCAGGTTGGGTCCTGTTAGACCCCATGCAATGGCCGACTCGCGCGAGATCACTCCCACACCCACCATGCGGTCGATGAAGATCCGGTTCTTGTCGAGCAGTTTGGAGATTTCCCCGATGGCCGCCACGCAGTCTGTTAGAAAGGCGCGCGCCGCGGTGTCGAAGCCCGGCGGCATGTCGCGCAACTGGCCGCCGACGCGGGTGTAGGACGTGGTGAAACGTGCGCCGGTGAGTTGTTCGCAGAGATTGTGGACCTTCTCGCGTTCGGTCATGGTGTAGAGGAAAACCGTCATGGCGCCGACGTCCATGGCGCAGACCCCGACGCCTAACAGGTGGGAGGAAAGCCGGGCGAGTTCGCAACAGAGCACGCGCAGCGCCTGGCCGCGCGGCGGCAGCGACCAACCCATGAGTTTTTCCACGGCACAGGCATAGGCGACGTTGTTGGCCAGCGGTGCCAGGTAATCCAGACGGTCGGTGTAGGGCACGAACTGGTTATAGTGCATGTTCTCCGCGATTTTTTCGTCGCCGCGGTGGAGGAAGCCGACGTCGGGATCCGCCTTGTGAATCACCTCGCCATCGAGTTCGAGGATGAGGCGCAAGACTCCGTGAGTGGCCGGGTGGGATGGCCCCATGTTGAGAACCATGCGCTCGCCAGCCAGATCATCCGTTTCGGAATGATAACTGTCGGCCACCCGGCCAGCGCGGGTGGGAGCGTCAGGAGCTTCGAATTCGATGGAGGATTTACTCATGCACGTGCGCGGAAATAAGCTCGCAAAAACACCTGTTTCGCAAGGGGTTTGTGAAATTTCTCACGGGCCACCCCGGCCATAGCGCTCGCGAAACTGCTGGAGCAGCTTGTCCACACGGTCCGAGTCGGGGATTTCCGGTATCACCGGGCTTTGAGCGGAATCGGGAGCCTGCGCTGGCGGCGCGGCAGCGACGGTTGAAGCATCGGAGTCCGTCGGGGCATCGGAAGCGCATTGAAAGTCAGGGGCCACAAATCCCTCCAGCACCTCCAGGGGTTCCGGCGTTTTCAGATCCTTGCTGCCCGCAAGGGCAAGCGGAGCCTCAGGTGGGGCCACCGCTTGCAGGACAGGACGCCACTCGTTGGGTTTCCGGAATACCACGGGCAAGGGCGGCGGGTTTTCCGTTAGATCCGTTGGGCTTTTTTCCGGCAGGATGCGTGAAGGCAGTGGAGCGATTACCGCCCCTGGAGTCGGGTTTTGCGCCGCCGTAGGTGGCAACTCCGTTTCCCGGGGCGGTGTCGGACACACCGGCGAGGGGGCGGAAACCGGGGTGGGGACCGGCGGCGGCGTCTGTGAAACGCGCGATGGGGTATCCATGGCAGAGGCCCTCAACCAGGCCATGCCTGCGGCGCGGATCAAGCCGCGGGCATGAAAGCCAGCGGCGTTGCGGTCCACGCGTTCGATGACCTTGCTGCCAAGTCCCGGCACGCGGGATTCCAGCAAGGCCACCATTTCCTCTTCGGTGAGCGGTTTGAGTTCGATCACGATTTCGGATAGACGATCCACCAGGCCGCCGCTGAGGCGCGGGATGAAGGTGCTTTCCCACACGTCGAGGTTGAGTGAAAGGATCACATCCAGGCGCTCGACCGACTGGCGCAGAGATGCCAGAAATGCCGCCAATCTCAGGGCTGCGGTTTCATCCGCGGAAATTCCTTCAAGATCATCCGCCACCAACACCACGCGCATCAACAAAGCCAGCATGCCGAGCAAGGCGTGCAGTCGTTCCGTCTGCACGCCTTCGCCGGGACTGCCGCAGCGAACCGCATCTGCTAACAAACGTAGGCGGACCGGATTATCTAACGGAGTTGCCGCAAACCGGAACCACGTGTCCACCCAGAACGCCACCTCGCGAAACGGCTGACCGCTGCGTTGGGCGATTTCCATGCTCAGACGCGGCCCGAGGGCCTCGAAATTTTCCCGCGCCCACCGGGCGGTGACGGCATTGGGATGATTAAAATCAAAGGTCTCGACCGGTCGCGCGCGCAAGGCGGTGAGAGCGCTGTCACGATCCTGGCAGGGAACTTCGCCCGAATTGACCATGGGCTCCAAGGCTTGGGCGAACAAGCGGCGGGTCACCCGATCCAAGGCGCAGAGTCCGCCCGAGGCCGGCAATGGGCGTAACAAACAACGCAGCACGTCATCCGTCACCGTGGTGGTATCAATTCGACAACCAAAAGAGGCATGCAGCGGGATGAACTCATGGCTTGATCCCAGATGGTGTTGGATGCGTGACAGCAGGTGGGTCTTGCCATGACCGGCACGTGGTGCCCGCAGCAGGATGCAGCGCCCGCTATTCTCCACGGGCACGGACAAGAGTTCATCCAGAATATCATAAGCCTGCCGGTTCACCGTCTCCGCGTGCGCCACGGGCAAACGACCGAGAGTTTCGAAAAGCGATTGGAAGGGGTTCTCGTTGGGCATGGGCTTGGCTTGTGACTTGATGTGAAAATGCGTGTTTTCCCCCGCTTCACAAGGAAAGAGGGAGAAAAACATCAAGTCACCGAATGGAGATTTTTCGCACCAACCTTACCCGCCCACAACCAGAGGCAAAAACAAGCTTGAAAATGCTTCATTGTTGAAGGTCAATTTGTGGAGGCTGAACAATTCAGACCCCAGACCCATGATGTTTCCGCCGCGACCCACCGAACTAGCATGGACGATCCTCCGGGAGAATATTCACGAGGGGGACCTGGTGATCGATGCCACCGCAGGCAACGGGCATGACACCGTGTTCCTTGCGGAATGTGCGGGTGCCACCGGGCGGGTTCTGGCCTTTGACATTCAGGAGGCGGCCATCCGGTCGGCCACCGCCAGGGTGGTGGCCGCCGGGCTGGCCAATCGGGTATGCTTTGTTGCATCGAGCCACACACGCATGTCGGAGCATGCGCCCCAGGGTGGCGTGGCGGCAGTGATGTTCAATCTGGGATACCTGCCTGGCAGCGATCACTTGGTCACCACCGCGCCCACGGATACCCCGCCGGCTCTAACAGAAGCTGCGGGCTTGTTGAAATCCGGCGGGGTCCTGTCGGTGGTCTGTTACCCCGGCCATGCCGCCGGTCAAGATGAAGCGGACGCGGTGGAAACCTGGATGGACGCGAGAAGCCGCGAAGGCTGGAGGATCGCGCGCTACGCCATGCTCGGCACCCTGCGCCCCGCGCCATTTCTGCTAGTCGCGGCCAAGCCGTGACTTTGTCATGATCCGACTGATCCGGCTCACTTCACCGGTGCCGGAGTCTCTGCAGGTGCGGGGGCCTTGGCTTCCGCGGGTGAAAGTGTGTTAGATTCCGTCTTTTTGCCTGCGAACACCGGGTTGAGCGTGATTGGATCGACCATGGCCTTGGGGTCGAGGGTTTTGCCGGGCAGAGCCTTGAGGTGGTCTGCGGTGAGTTCCTCGGTGGTCATTTGCTGGCCGGCCTTCGATCGTTTGGCGGAAATTTCAAAGGCGGCCCTGGCCATTTCGGTGGTGACCACGTCGCCCTTGTTGTTGCCGAAGTGGTTCCTCACATAAGTCATGACTCCGGCGAGTTCTTCTGCGGTCATGTCTTTGTTAGGGTTCTGGGTCGGCATGCCGGCCGCGCCGCTGTAGGTCTTGCCGGTACTCATCGGGCCGTGCAGGCCGTTGAGTATGATCATGGAAAACCTCTCGGTTTCGCCCAGCGCCCATGCGGACCCGACGAGCGATGGGAAGTTGCTGCCATCACCCTTGGCTTCCGGGCCATGGCAGGTGATGCACTTGGTGGTCCATACTTTCATGCCCTTGGCCTGGTAGGCATCCATGGCCATTTTTGGCGGCAGGCCTTCACCGCTCTCACCCGACGGTGGCGTGCGGTTGTAGCCGACGCGGAACAAACTGCCATAGTCAAACAGATTGCCCGCCTTGCCGAGGATGGCCCCCGCAGCCACCATGGCCACTCCGCAGGCCGCAATCACATACACCGAGATCGAGGCCTTGCCAGTGGTGGTGATGTTTTTCTCGCGGGCACAGGCCTCGGCGTCGCGCACCAGTTGGCCGCGGGGTGGTCCGGTCGCCAGGCCCGGAATCTCGACATCCGGGTTTTTGTTAGAAAGGGACATGTTGGAAGGTGGCTGTGATGTGGAAATATCTAACTATGATCGTCATTTTTCCGGCGGGGTGAAATTCAGGGCGGCCGGGACCGGGTGATCCTTCCTGAGCGAGAGCAGGTAGGAGACCAGCGCCTTGGCGTCAGGACCGGGGACGAGTTCCATGTTTTCGCCGGCATCCACGGCCAGGGCATCGGGCGCTCGGTAGCCCTTGATCTCGCGTTTCTCAAACAGGAATGGATGCGGCGGGCATGTGGAGTTCCACAATTGCGGGTTGTTGCGCGGATTGTAGAGGTGGGCATACAACCATGCGGCGGGATTGGAGGAGGAGCCGTCGGCGGTCTCGAGGCGGCGGCCCAAGTTGGATAGATCCGGCCCCATGCGCACCCCGCCGATTTGTGCGAACTTCTCGCCGGAAAAATCCCAGGCGTTGGTTTCGCGGCGGGTGTCGCCGCGGTCCGGGTCCATTTTCAGGCCACCCCAGTCGGCCCGATAGAGGTCATTGCCGGCATAGGTCGGGCGCACCAGTTGGGTGTGGCAGAGATAACACCCGTTTTCGGCATACACCCTGGCACCCGTCGTCACGCGGCCGGTGCGTTTCGGAAAGAAAATCCCGGCGCTGGTGGCCTTGGCTTCGGGATAAGGCACCGGTGTCAGTTCGCGCATCGCGAAGAACGGGATCACGATGATCGCCAGCCACGCGATCCCGAAGCTGGCGGTTAGAGCAAAGATGAATGTGCGGAAGCTCATTGGGGAGTGTCGAAAAATTGGGATCTGCGGACCATCATGAGGGGGCGGTGGCGTGAGCGGCATCGAGCGGTCCCGCGTTTTGAGGGGAACACACGAGCAGAGTTGGCTGGGACCCCCGGCGACCCAGGCACAGCCACATCAGCGTGAGATGAAGGAAGAAGAAAACGTTGGAAAACAAAATCAGGCACCAGGCGAAGGTGATGGCCGTCATGATCGAAATTCCGGCGTCCGCTGCGTTCATCCACGGGAGTTTCCAACTCTCCTGGCCAAGTCCCTGCTGGTATCCGCCGATGAGAGTGACAAACACAATGATGAGAACCCCATACACCGAGAACAGGAAATGCCAGCGGATCAGGCGGCGCGAAATCCATTCCCGGCACGTCACCCGCGGGACAATGAAATAGGTGGCCCCGAACATCACAAACCCGAAGAACCCGTAAAGCGCGAGGATTTCAAAACCATAACCGGACAACGAGAACTGAGTGGCAGGCAGGGTGGAGTCCGGCAGGTACAAAACCACGACTCCCACCGCTAACAAAACAAGAACTGCCATGCCGGCAAGGGTGAAACGCAGCGATGGACTCACTGCCAGAACCTCGCGGCACGGCCACACCGTGCGGATCGTGTTCACCGCCGCAGCGCAGGCGGGAATGAAGAACAGCGCCGTGGCCGCTCCCCCGACGTATGGAAGGAAATAGGGAATCGGAGCCCCCGCGAGTTTCTGCATGCCCGCCCAAGGACCGATGATGGCCAGCGACCAGAAACCGAGCTTCGAGAGTGAGTCGCTGTAGAGCGGGTTGCCGGTCACTTTCGGCGCCAGATAAGATGCCGCACCCAGCGCCACGGGGGTGAAAAACAGCAACACCAATGCGGAGCGGAACCACGCGTTGATGGCCGCGCCCATCAGCGGGTGCCCGGGGACGCAGTGAAGCAGGATGTTTGCTGTTAGATATATCCATGGAAACCAGATCACCGCGCCGAGCAGATACCATTGCGCGATGTTCACACTTCCCTCCGGGCGCACGCGGAACTGGATGAAGGTGCCGATCAGGATCGCGAAGTAACTTGCCAGCAGCACCGGCCATGCGAAGGGCGGGAACTCCATCCACGGCATCCCGGTGCCGAAACCCGCCAGAATGCCGATCACCCCCAGGCCCACGCCGATGTTCCAGACATGACCCGCCGTCAGGATGGTGCCCGCCATGGTGCATTCCTTGCGGGTGAGCCGCGCCATCAGCCACAGGATCACCGCGAAGGCGGTCTGCATCCCCCAGCCATAGACCAGCGCGTTGATGTGCGCGGGTTGGACCCGTCCGTATGTTAGAAACTCACAGCTTCCGAGAAATCCCGGGCTGCCCGTCTTGACGGAGGCGATCAAACCTAACAGCAACGCGCACGCGAGCCACGCCGCGCCGCTCATCAGGAAGAACATCACGGGATGACGCAGCGAGCGGTCGATCCCGGAACGGATCAAGGTGTCCTGAAGGTGGGTGCTGGAAGTGGCGGCGGACATTTTTGTTAGAACTCGGGGATGAGGCAATCAGGGTTTCGGGGCGGGCGGGGCGGCGGCTGGCGGAGCCGCAGGGGTTTCGGCGGCGAGCTTGCGGGCCGTCGGTGTGTCGGGCACGACCTGGTCGGGTTTTTCCACGGCGGCGGGTTTAGCGGCAGCGAGGGTGCGGGCGACGGCGGGAATGGCGGCCTCGATGGCCTCCGCAGGCAAGCTGGCCGCCTGTTCCCGTTGCACGCGGGCCTTGGTTTCGTAGCGGGTTCTGGCCACCACATCCTCCAGGGTCACGAGCGGTTTGTGATAGAAAAACCAGAACACCGCGAACAACAGCGCGAAGAGCATGAAGGTGCCGATCCCCCACCAGAATGTGGCGAAGCGGATGATCGGATTGTCGCGGTTGGGGTCCATGTGCGGGGAGGTGGTCAGTTGAAGTGGTTGGCGGATGCGAGGATGCGCGGGTCGCGGCACGGATAGAGCGAGTGCTGGCCGAGGGCGCGCAAAAGCAGGAAAAGGAAAGCCGCGCCGATGGTGATGAAGGCGAAAATGTCACCCCAGAACGCGCCCGGGATGGAGACTTGGATCGGGCCGAAGACCTCCGGCTTGATGTTGCCCAGCGAGACGCCGCGTTCGGGGATGGATATCAGATAGTGGTCGAGCACGTGCATGCAGAGCGTGTAGGCCGCGACGATGGCCAGCGTGCGCGGGTTGCGTTTGAGCCATGCCTGGAGCAGCAGGACGAAGGGCACCACGAAATGGCCGAAGACCAGGGTGATCATGGCGACATTCCAGTCACCGGTGTTGCGGATGAGGAAATAGCGGGTTTGATTCCGGCATACCAGATCAGGAAGAACTGCGAGAACGAGACATAGGCCCAGAAAATCGTGAACGCCAGCATCAGCTTGCCCATGATGTGGAAATGTTCCGGACCGGTGACGTGTTTGAGGTGGCCCCGGCTCTTCAGCCAGGCGCAGATCAGCACCACCACCGCCATCGAGTTGAGCGCGGCTCCGGCAAACAGATAGACGCCCCACATCGTGGAGAACCATGAGAAATCAAGTCCCATCATGAAATCAAAACCCGTGAAGGTGATCGTCAGCGCGAATATGATGAGCGTGTAGGTCGAGTGGAAACGCGCCTTGAACAAACGCGCCGTGCAGGGGTTAGGATCGGTGTCCTGGTCGGTGGATAGCTTGCGCAGGCCGATGATGATCAGGCTCAGACCGATGAAATAAAATGCGACACGGGCATACCAGAACGGGATTTTCATGAACCAATACTTGTAGAGCAGCAGGTGGTTCACATGATGGAGGTGTTCCTTCACATCGCCGGGAGCGGCGCGGTGGATGTTCATCCATTCATACAAATACTGCTGCACCTGCGGGCACAACAAGGGCAGACCTAACAGAAACATCCATGGGTAGGTCGATCCCAGGTTCTCATAGGTCCGGCGCACGGACGTCCCCCACCCCGAGTTGCTGACGTTGTGCAGCAGCGTCCAGAAACAGCCGCCGATCGAGAGTGTCAGATAGAAATAGAACGCGAACAACCATGAGTAAGAATAACAGCCGCGGATTTTCTCGGGAGCGAAGAACAGCAGATACAAACTGGCGACGGTACCGACCACGGCCACGGCAAACGCGATGGTTTTCACCTTCGCTACCGACGCGGGTTCGAGGTGGTCGCCGTAGAGGGCGATGTCTGCTGAGGTGACGTGGTGGTGGGCCATTGGAATTCGGAGGGGGTTTATCGGGCCGGGGTGGCGGAGGTTTTGGCGGCCTGAAGGGTGTGGACGTAGGCGATGATAGCCCAGCGATCTCTAACAGGAACGTTATAGCCGTATCCGCTCATGCGGCCCATGCCGTTGGTGATGGTGTTGAACATGCGGCCGTCCGGATAAAAGCCGGGGGCGTGGGAGTTGAGTTTGGCGTTCGGGTTGGTGTTGACCGGCACGCCATAGGAGGCGGTGACGCCCTGACCGTCACCGGATGCTCCGTGGCAGACGGCGCAATTGACAGTGAAGCGCTCACGCCCGCGGCGGATGAGTTCGGCGGCGGTTATTTCTGATAGATTTAGTTCTGCCGGCATGCCGTTGCCGAAGTAGTCGCCGATCTGTCCGGTGTAATAATACCCGGACTGCCCGCCGAACTCATACTCGGGAATGCCGCCGATCTCCTTGTCACCCTCCGGGTTGAATCCGCGCGGCTGGGTCCGGGTGACGGGAATCCGCCCGCCATGGCCGTCCGCGAAAAACGCGTCCGGCTTCTGCGCGCGGAGCTTGTCCTGCACGTCCATGTCCGGAAAAATCCGCACGGGCGGCTTGGAAAACATCTGGCCGCGGAATCCGAAGATGCCGACGACGATCAGCGCGACAAGCAGGTAGGCCAGGAAAAAGTAGCGCATGTGGGGGCGAGAATTTGAGATTTGAAATTTGAGATATGAAATCAGTCGGCTTCCTCTTCGACGAGTTCGATGTTGTTGCCGCCGATTCTTTCTAACAGGCTACGGGTGTGGTCCGGGTTGAATTGCAGGTCGCGGGCCTCGATGGCGATGAAGAATCCGTCATCGGTGGCGCGGTGGAACTGGCGGCTGGCGAAAAGCGGGTGGTTGAAGCGTGGAAGTTGGATGAGAGCCAGCAGGCCGAAGAGCACCGTGAAACCGGCAAACAGCACCGTCAGCTCGAACATGATCGGGAAATACGCCGGAATGGTGAAGATGTTGGCCGGCTTCGCCTGCACCACGGTCGGATAGATCACCACCTGGGTGCCGTAGGCCAGCGAGAACGCGGTGGTGGTGCCGGTCAGGCCGCCGAAGAAGACAAACCAGGGCAGGATCGAGCGCCTCATGCCCATCGCGCCGTCAAGGCCGTGGATAGGATAGGGCGAATAACAGTCCCATTTTTTGAAGCCGGCGTCACGGACCTTCTCCGCAGCTTTGTACAGCGCGGAGGCGTTCTTGAACTCGGCCAGATATCCGTAAACGCGTTTGCGGGTGGTGCTCACAATGGGAGATTTGAGATTTGAGATTTCAAATTTGAGGGTTGAGTTGAGATTACTTCACGACCAGTTCGCGCTGATAGGCGGGTTCGATGATGGTTCCGTGGTCGGGGTGAGCGAGGTGGTCGTCATGGTGGGGATCGGATTCGCGCATCGCCCATTTGACCTC
>CAYWLC010000042.1:20622-21066 GCA_964458895.1 uncultured Luteolibacter sp.
GAAAAGCAATTGGTCCTGGGGTGAGGGCGAGAAGGTTTTCCAATCGCCCGGCAGCCACGAGCGGGCCAGGGTGGTGACGATGATGACGAAGCGCTCGAACCACATGCCCACGTTCACGAACATCGCCACAATCATGACCACCCACAGGTTTTCCCGGCAGGCGCGGAACCAGAAAACCTGGGGCGAAAGCACGTTGCAGGTCATCATCGAGAGATACGCCCACCAGTAAGGGCCGGCGATCCGGAACTTGAAGGCGTCCATCTCGTAAATCGCCCCGGAATAAAACGCGACGAACAACTCCATCAGATAGGCATAACCGACGATTGTTCCTGTTAGGAGGATGATCTTCGCCATGTTGTCAATGTGCTTCAAGGTGATGAGGTCCTGGAGGCCGTAAATGAAGCGGGCGGGCACCATGATGGTGAGCACCATGGCGAAGCCGCC
>CAYWLC010000043.1:0-20475 GCA_964458895.1 uncultured Luteolibacter sp.
CCCGACAAGCATCCTGTCCAGAAGAATCTTCGATAAAGGGTCTGTCCCTTTATATCGACCGTGCTTTTTCACCCCTTCCGCAAGCTTTGGGTTCTCGATCATTCACCAAAATTAACATGGCCCCCGATTCTCGGCCATTTCACGTTGAAATCTGTCTAGTTTTGCTCCGGCAAAAAATCCAGTTTTGAACCAGCGCCGACAGTTTTTAGAAGTTCCGTTGCCAATGCGGTGGAAATGGGAAAAGGTGGTTTTCATGAAAATGCACCGCATTCTGGCTGAGGCCGCCGCGACACTCGCCAAGTCTGTCTTTCGCGAACACCGCGTGCTCGACCACGAGTTGGCGGCAGCCTTTGAGGAAAACCCGAAATGGGGCAAACGCGACCGCGGGTTCATCGCCGAGACCGTGTTTGAGGTGGTCCGCTGGCGGCGGGCGCTGGGGTTTCTCGTTGAGAGCGAGGAAACCACCGCGCTGTGCGCCGCCCAGTGGGTGCGCATGGGTTACGAAATCCCCGAGTGGTGGCAATACCACGGACGCCCGCTCGCGGAAATCCAGGCCCGTGAGCTGGATCTAACAAAACAAGCGCGAGCCGTGCGCGAGTCGATCCCCGATTGGCTCGACGCCCTCGGAGCGGACGAACTCGGTGAGGCATGGGACGCCGAGCTCGCGGCGCTTAACCAGCGAGCTGCGGTATTCCTGCGGGTGAACACGCTCAAAACCACCCGCGCGGATGCGGTCGCCTGGCTGGCGGCCAACCACATTGCCGCCAGCGCAATGCCCGGTCTGCCGGATGCGCTGGTGTTGGCACCCGGCAAGGTGCTGCCGAAATCCCTGCGTCTGGACGGTCGTGTGGAAATCCAGGACGCGGGATCACAGATGATCGCGCCATTGTTAGATCCGCTGCCGGGCGCGCGGGTCATCGACGCCTGCTCCGGGGCCGGCGGGAAATCACTGCATCTCGCCGCGCTGATGAAGAACGAGGGCCGCGTGTTCGCCATGGATGTGGATGTTCGCAAGCTAACAGAACTTGGGCGCCGCGCCAAACGCGCCGGCGCGGGCGGGTGCGTGAAGCCCAAGGAGATCACTGCCACCACTGTGGCGGATTTCGCCGCTGTGGCGGACCGCCTGCTGATTGATGCTCCGTGTTCGGGGCTGGGCACCTTGAAGCGCCAGCCCGATCTCAAATGGCGGCTCAAACCCGCCGCGCTCGAACGCGTGCGGGGCATTCAGAAGGAATTGTTAGACAGCTACCCCGCCATGCTCAAGCCCGGCGGACGTTTGGTCTATGCCACCTGCTCGATCCTGCCCTCGGAAAACCGCGCCGCCGTGGACCACCTGCTGGCACAGGGGGGGTTCAACTTGTTAGAAGAGCGGTTGATCTCGCCGGCGGCCACCGGTTATGATGGATTCTACGCCGCCGCGCTGGTGAAGAACCGGTGATTGGGTCGGTGCCCGGGGATGTGGAGAATCATTTCTCCAACACCAGGAAAACCGGGCTACCGTTGATTTCGACTTCCACGCTCCCCGCTTTGATCTGTCTGGCTCCCGCGGGCTCCTGGATTTCTGTTAGAGGCGTGCGTGAGGATGAGACAAGTCTTCCCGGAACGTTGGTTAGAACAACCTTGCGCATGTCGTTACCGGCAGTCGGCACCCATACGGCCCAGACGATTTGCGGGGGGGGTGGCATTGCTGCGGTATTCCTGGACGCGGAGCATTCCGGGATCGTTGTTCACGATGCGGGAGAAGCGGAAATCCCCGAGGGTCTGTTGGAGATGGCGGACCGCGTGGAACGAGGGTTTGGGTTTGAAATGCCGTGTCAGGCCGGAACTGGCATGCAGGCTGGCCTTGTCCTCGTCGTTGAAAAAATAAATGTAAGCCCGCTCCACCGGCATGGCGGAAAAGACTAACAGGGACCGCACCAGCCATTGCGCCTGTTGGAGGTCGGTGACCCCGACCCACTTGGCGAAATCCCCGGATTTTTGCTGTGGCTGGGTGGTGCTGTCGTATCCGAACTCGGTGATCCACAGGGGTTTTCCAGGCATCTTCTGGTCGCGCCAGGCGCAGAGATTTTCCACATCCTTGAGATATCACGGCAGCGCCGGATCCTCCGGATAGCTGCGTTTCCAAGTCGGCCAGGCGGTGAGTTGGGCGTAGGTGTGGAGCGTCAGCACATCGACCAGTTGCGGGCAGTCCGCGATGCAGTCGACGCTTTTTTCATAGTCGCCGCCCCGGGTTATTGTTAGATTGCAGGTGGCGATTTTCAGGTGCGGATCGGCCGAGCGGATGCCGGCGGCCATGGCGCGGAAGATGCGGGAGTAATCGGCATCGCTCCATTTTCCCGGTTCGTTGCCGATTTCCACGGACTCCACGAGTCGGCGATGGCCGGAGGGGCCGAACTCGCGGGCGAAGGCCGTGGCGTGGGCCATCGCATCGCGCTCCAGATCCGCCCAATTGGCGAGCGGCACGGACTCGAACATCAGACAAGCGTCGGTGGTCCAGCCGCGATCTTTCCATGAGCCATAGACCTTGCTCCAGTCCACCCTGTTTTTCGCGAACGGGAATGGAGCGGGTTCCGAGGTCGCCTTTTCGAGATCCCATGAGACCGGATGATAGTCGCGCACCAGGCGGCAGATTGGCTGATAGAGATCGGGTTTGAACTGGACCGTGTGCCCGTTGATGCCGATGAAATCCCGCATCAGCGGGTGGGTGGGGCTAGCGGCGGACAAGCCCGCGGCAGAACCGAGTCCGAGCAACAGCCACAGGCCGCGCGTGATTTTAGATGGCTCCATGATTGAGGGAAACGTGGCCCGGGTTGCGGATCTTACCGCTAGATGCGGCTTGTCAGGTTCCCCGATCCCGGTTGAGGCTGGGCGTCACGGTGCCTGCGCTTGCCGCAAATTGCCTGAAACAAGGACTTGCGTGGTGCCCATAAGCATGGGACTCGTTCCGAGTGCCTGCTTTGCAACCCCCTGTGTCTTTCGATTTCCCATGCGTGAAACTCTGATGGTTTGCGGATTGATCGTCCTTGCCGTGGCCCTGCGCACGGCACACCGGCCCGGCATCCGCAAGCTCGGTGCCCTCACGTTTCTCGCCGCCACCTTCTGTCTGCTGTATTTTTCGACGGGCAGCCTCATCGGGGGATTCATTGGGGTTTTGTTGTGGTTTTTCCTGCCCTGGGTTGAGTTGCTGACCCGCATCCGGCGGATGCGCCTGCCGGTCGAAAACCGCCTGAGCCACCAAGCAATTCCGAGCATTTCATTTTTCCCGAACGCTCCGCAAGCAGTGGTTGCGATGGAGGATGCCGGGTTCGAGCATGTTTCGGATTGCGGATGGGAGTGGGATGGCATGCACCAGTATTTCAGGCTTTTCTGGCACCCGGAGGAACGTGCGGTCGCCGCCATCTGTTTGTGCGAGCAGAGCGATGTCGCCTTCGCCTTCATATCGATCACCTCCCACGACAGCGAAGGGAGCATCTGGCGCACCACCAATTTCCCCTTTGCCCCCACCCTCAAGTGTCCGCCGGGAATGTGCTGGAACCACGTCCCCTGCGGGCGCAATTGTTTCCATGAGATCCTGCGCGACCACCGCGCCTACCTCGCCCGACTGAATATTCCTGTTAGCCAGTTACGCGTCCCGGACCCCGAGAAAATCGAAAACACCATCGAACGCGAAATGCGCAACCAACTCGATCACAACCTCGCCGCCGGCATCATCCGGCTCACCGGCGACGGCCACTTTCAATATTCCAAGCGAGGCTTGTTTTTCCTCTGGGGCCAGTTCGTCAAGGACATGGTCCGGTTTTGTTAGGACGGAAACACCCCTGCCAGCACCAGCCCGCCGATCGCCGCACCGAGGGCGATGCGGTACCAGCCGAAGATCGATAGCCCGTGGCTTTGCAGGTAGGAAACCAGCCATTTCACCGCCAGCGCGGCGGAAACGGTGGCTGCCACGACGCCTACGATCAGGGGCAGCGCGCCATAGTGGTTCCACATCAGTTTCGCGCCGCCGAACCAGACGTCATACGCGGCATCCAGATCATGCACCTTCCACAGCGCCTTCTTCGCGGTGGCCGCGGTGAGCGTGACCACGCCTAACAAAAACGAATACTCGATGGCCGCGCCCACCGAAAGTCCGACGATCAGCCCGCCGACGATGGTCATCAGGCTCCGGCTGGTGCCCGGCCACATGGCCACGCATTGCAGCAGACCGATGACGAGCGCCATCTTCCAGGGCAGTTCCAGCAGTTCCAGGCCGGAAGCTTTCAAAGGCCGGCGTCTGGACCACCATGACGCGCCAAGGATCAGGATGCCGCCGACCACCCAGGCGAAGACGACCGGCCACATGCCGAAGAGTTTCGCCTCGATCCAGTCGTTGGCCAGCACGCCGATCACCGCCGCCGGCAGGAAACCGACGACGATGGAAACTGCGAGTTTCAGCCCCTCCGGGTCCCTGCCAAGCACGCCGAGCATCATCTGGACGACCCGCTTGTAATACAGGCCGAGCACCGCGAGGATGGCCCCGCCCTGGATGCAGATCGCGAAGGTGTCCGCTGCCGCCTTGTCCAGCGGCGTCATCGTGCCGATGCCCATGAGATGTTGAGCCACGAGCAAGTGACCGGTTGAACTGACGGGAAGGTATTCCGTGATCCCTTCGATCACTCCGAGAACGATAGCTTGCCAGGATTCCATGATGTCGCGCGCACTCTGCGGGGGGGATGGCAGGCCTGCAAGGCATTTGCGGGGAGTGCCACGACTTGGTATGATTTGATCCATGCGTTTGATTGCGGCAAGATTCCCCCTTGAGGGTCTGGCACAGGTCCCGCTTGCCGGTTGCCGTCCGGGTGTCTACGGTTTGTGGCGATGAGTGACGACACGCCCGGATTTGAACCCACCTGCCGCCAGTGGACGGGTTATTGGTGCATGATTGTCCAACAAACGCAGAACGCGTTCAACAACCAGATGTCCCAGTTCATCCTGATCGCGCTGGGCGGGGCGGTCAGCTCATCCGTGGAATCCGCCGCCGGGCTGATGATGGCGCTGCCATTTGTGTTGTTCGCGCCCATCGCCGGCTGGTTGAGCGACCGTTTCTCGAAACGTGATGTGATCCTTGGCACGGCGGTGCTGCAATGCGCGATGCTCGCCGGCATTTGCGGCGCGCTCCAGATGAAAAATCTCACCCTCGCGCTTTGCGGGTTCTTCGCAATAGCCGTGCAGTCCGCCTTTTTCAGCCCCGCCAAACTCGGAATCAACAAGGAATTGCTGGGGTCCAAGCACCTCGGCTTCGCCACCGGCATCCAACAAATGACCGCGATGCTCGCCATGATGATCGGCCAGATCGGCGGTGGCTTCCTGTTTGACCGGCGCTTTCACGAGATGGGAGCCACCCCGGGCAAGGCGTGGGAGGCCGCGCTCTGGCCTCTGCTCGTTCTAACGGCATTCTCGCTGCCCATGGTCGTGCTGGCATGGGTCATTCCGCGGGTCCCCGCCCAGGGCGGCGGCAGGTTCAGCGCGAAACTGACCGTCAGCCACTTCGGAAATTTGTTAGACCTGTGGCGTGACGCGCCGCTGCGGCGGGCGTCGTTCGGCGTGGCGTTTTTCTGGGGATTTGTGGCTTATCTCAACCTGTGGTCGGTGAAACTCGCCAAGGTCATGACGCATGGCGGCGATGGATTTGGCACGCTGTCCTCGATGTTCATGGTGGCCGCCTCGCTCGGGATGGTCGCGGGATTCGGCACGGCCTCGTTCCTGCTGCGCAAGCGCATCGAACTCGGGTGGGTGCCGGTTGCGGGCATTGCGATGACGGTCTTCTCTCTGGCGCTCTCATTCATGCGGCCGGGCCACGCGGGGGATTTCCTTGGTTTGTTAGAACTTGGACCGCTGGTGTTCGCGCTCAACTCGCCGGGCAGCGCGCTGTTTCTTCTAACAGTCGGACTGCTGGCGTTTTCCTCCGCCTTGTATCTTGCGCCGCTCAACGCGTGGATGCAGGACCGTTATCCGGCGGCCAAGCGTGGCGAGCTTCAGTCCGCGGTGAACCTCCAGGATTGTCTTGCGGGGGCCACCGCGGTCATTGTCATCACCGGGTTTGAATATGGCACCGCCGCGCTGGGCATCGATGCCAAACACAGTCCTCAGGATCAGATGCGGTTCATTAGTCTGGCGGGATTTCTAGCCACCGTATTGATCATCCGCCTGCTGCCGGCGGATTTCATCCGGGTGATCGGCACCACGCTGGTGCGCATGGTCTATCGGATCCGCAGCGTCAATAGCGAACGCATCCCCGCCAAGGGTGGCGTGCTGCTGCTGCCCAACCACGTCACCTTTGCCGATTCCTTCTATCTATCCACCGCTTGTCACCGGCCGATCCGTTTTGTGATGGACGAGGTGTTCATGGCCAAGCGCTACATCCGGGTGTTCACCGGCATATTCGACACCATGACCATCCGCCGCGACCACCCGTTGGAGGCGATCCGTGAGATCATCCGCGCCCTGCAGAACGGCGATGTCGTGTGTCTCTTCCCCGAAGGCCAGTTGACCCGCACCGGCACGCTCTGCGAGTTGCAACGCGGCTTCGAATTGATCGCCAAAAAGGCCGGTCATCCCCTGATCCCGGTGTGGGTTGACGGTTCCTGGGGATCGGTATTCTCCTTCGAGCGCAACGGCCTCTTCGGCAAATCCCCGGTTCGCCCGAGCCTCGGCATCACGGTGGCCTTCGGGCAATCCATCCCGCCGGGGGACGCGACCTTGGAGAATGTTAGAAACGGACTTCTAACCACATCGGCCGATGCGATCGGCCAGCGCTTCCGCTCACGCGACTGGCTCCTGCGGATGCCCAAGGCCAGGAACGCGGCGGTGCTTGGCTTCCGCGCGCTGGAAAACACCGTGCGGCGCAGAATGTGGACCAACGGCCACCAGATCGGCATGATCAACGCGCTGCCCAGGCGTCACATGATACACGCGCTGAAGGGAGACCCTGTTCTAACAGACCTGCCCGGGCTCTTCGCCGCGTTTCCCGAGTTGTTTCATGCCGGTCTTTTCATCTGTGACACCTTCGATGGCGACCACAGCGGCAACTGGGTGGGTGGTGATTTATTGCGCGACGTGCTGCAAAGCACGCAGATCACGGGCAAACGCATTGTGTTCTATGATTTCGGGACGCATGCGTTGCAACCTGTCGAGCGGGCAGGGTTGTGCCATTGCCCCTGTCTGGCGGTGGCTGGCACCGTGGTCTCGATGTCGATGCCGCACCCGCCGCCGCCCACCGACAACTTCGAACCGCAGAAGGGCCGCAAAATCCATTCCTGGGGGAAACTCCTCCCCGGTTGGTACCTCGTGGCTGCGGCAAACCCACACCTGCGCGCCCATGGGCCCGCCGGACCCGCGGACGGACTGCCGCTGCCCGCGGGCTGCCAACTGGACTCGGAGGGATTCTTGATAGATTCTGTTAGAATATCCAAATCCAAACCGTGACACACAAGACAAAGGAAACAAAATCCATCACCCGTTTCATCCCAATGACTAATGACCCATGACCCCACACCATTCGGCAGCTTCGGACTTGAGGCCGGAATCCTCCGCGCCGTTCAACAGGCAGGGTATGCGCGTCCGACGCCGGTGCAGGTGGCGGCCATTCCCAAGGTGATGCAGGGGCGTGACTTGATCGCCATTGCCCAGACCGGCACGGGCAAGACGGCGGCGTTCGTGCTGCCGATGCTGCACCGTCTGGCGCAGCCAGGCCGCGATGGCGAGGCGGGCGGACTCAAAGCCCTGGTCCTCGCGCCCACCCGGGAACTCGCCGTGCAGATCATGGATAACATCCGGGTATACGGGCGGCACCTGTCCGTGCGTGTGGCCGCCATTTACGGCGGCGTGGATGAGGAGGCCCAGATCAAGGCCCTGCGCAAGGGCGTGGGCATCATCGTCGCCACACCGGGTCGTTTGTTAGACCTGGCCGGTCGCCGGAAGGTTGATTTCAGCGCACTTGAGATCCTGGTTCTGGACGAGGCCGACCGCATGCTGAACATGGGATTCCTGCCCGACATCGAAACCATTGTTAGAACGTTGCCGAAACGGCGGCAGACCCTCATGTTCTCGGCAACGCTGTCCAAGGAGGTCGAATCGCTGGCGCGCCGGTTTCAATACCAGCCCGTGATGGTCCAGATCGGCAGGCGTTCGAACCCGGCCGACACCGTGGACCAGTGCGTGTATGAGGTGCCCCCACATTTGAAAAGCGCGATGTTGTTAGACATGCTCCAGCATGAGGGCTTTCATCGCGTTCTGGTATTCTGCCGCATGAAGGATGGCGC
This sequence comes from uncultured Luteolibacter sp., assembly GCA_964458895.1. Taxonomy (GTDB): domain Bacteria; phylum Verrucomicrobiota; class Verrucomicrobiia; order Verrucomicrobiales; family Akkermansiaceae; genus Luteolibacter. The sequence goes on from CAYWLC010000043.1 coordinate 8,301, forward strand.
GGACCGTCTGACAAATTTCCTCAAGCTCGCCAGGGTGAAAGTCGCCAAACTCCACTCCAGTCGTTCACAGGAACAACGCCTGCAGGCACTCCAGGACTTCAAGGACGGCACGGTCCGCGTCCTCGTCGCCACTGACATCGCCGCGCGCGGCATCGACATCGACGGCCTCACCCACGTCGTGAATTATGATTTTCCGGTCAACCCTGAGGACTACGTGCACCGCATCGGGCGCACCGGCCGCGCCGAGGCACTGGGCCACGCCATCAGCTTCGTCCCCAGGGAGGATCTAAACCTGTTAGATCATCTTGAGCTTTTCATCGGCCGGCGGCTCACGCGCAAGCATCTGAAAGGTTTCAATTACCATGCCGCCGCCCCGCCGCCCATGCCCGGCGAAAGACCCCCGCGCCGCGACTGGCGCAAACGCACCCGCGAGCGGGAGGCGAAAAACGTGACCAAGCCCGCCGCGCAGCCCCCCAAGCAGGGAAAAAAGGAGGTCAAGAAGCGCGGGGCGTGAAGAGGCAATGATTGCATCTGCGGCCCCTCTGCTGCTCCGCGTTTCGATTTCACCCCATCCTGCTAAACGGCTTTTGCAGTTGGCAGACGGGCCATGAGCTTGGATAATGGGGACGCATTCCGCCTCTTCCCTGCCATGATGTTCCGTTCATTGTTCATTTCGCTCGCCCTTGCCGGGTCCGTGCCGGCCGCGGACAAGTCTGTTAGAGATTTGGTGGCATCCGGTGCCTTGCCCTCGGTGGCCGTTCCACAAGGTGTCACGCTCAAAGTCGAGGCGGATTTCAAGAACCAGCAGATCAGCTCGCCCACTGCGCTGGCCTTCGATGCCCAGGGCCGCGTTTTCGTGACCGAAACCCACCGCTCCGGCTTCGGCGTGGAGGATATCCGCGAGCACATGGACGATTATACCGACGACCTCGCCTCCACCCGAGTCAAGGACCGCAAGACCTTGCTCGAAAAATGGCAGTCGAAACCACCGCCCGGCCGTTGGAACGATAAATCCGAACTCGTCCGCCGCCTGGCCGACACCGATGGCAACGGCACGCTGGATGAGAGCAGGGTTTACGCGGATGGATTCAACGATTTGTTAGATGGTCCGGCTTCGGCCATCCTGTTTCATGGGGGTGCGGTTTATCTCGGCTGCATTCCCAAACTGCTGATACTGCGCGATGGCAAGGGTGATGGGGTGGCGGACGAGCGCAAGACCGTCGCCGACGGCTTCGGCGTCCATGTCTCCCTACCGGGTCATGGGATGGGTGGCTTCACGCTCGGACCGGACGGGCGCATCTACGGCACCATCGGCGACCGCGGACTGGACCTGACAACACAAGAAGGGGTTCCCTATCATCTAACAAACAAAGGGGCTGCATTCCGTTTCGAGGCGGACGGCAGCGGCTTTGAAATCTTCCACACCGGTCTGCGCAATCCCAAAGGGGTCGCCTTCGACGCGCTCGGCTATCCCTTCGTCGTGGACGGCGGTTCCGGCCAGGGCGATGCCGCCCGCGTGGTCTATCTTGTGGAGGGCGGGGATTCCGGCTGGGAAATGGAACATCAGGCGGTGGGCGAATTTTACCGCCAGATCGGCCTCAAGGACGCTCCGCCTAACCGATGGCTGGACGAAAAAATGTGGCGGACCGCCAATCCCGAGCAACCGGCGTTCATCGTGCCGCCCGTGGCCAATCTAACCATCGAGCCGGGCGGCGTCACCAGCTATCCGGGCACAGGCTTCCTTGAATCCGAGGCGGGCCGCTTCCTCGTCTGCGACAACAGCGGCAACCCGGCGGATTCCGGCATCAGGTCGATTGAAATGAAACCCGACGGCGCGGGCATGAAAATGACCGGCACCCGTGAGGTTCTATCAGGAATCTGCGCCACGGATGCGGGGTTCTCATGGGACGGACGGCTCTTTGTCACGGACTTCGGCCGTGGCTGGAAGTCGCACGATGAAGGTCGGCTGCTATCACTGGATGCGGGAGCCAAGACCTGGCGGAAGAATGAGGCGGCGAGCGCGGCTAATATCATGCGCGCGGGTTTCGGACAGCGCAGTTCCGCAGAACTTGCCAACCTGTTGAAACATCCCGACGCGCGCATCCGGCTGCGCGCGCAGATCGCCCTCACCCGCAAAGCGGATGCCTTTGAGCGCTTCGCCGAGGCCACGCTTTCCTCGGATTCCATGGTCCGCATGCATGCCATCTGGGGGCTGGGCATTCTCGCCCGCAAGGGGGCCGCACCCTTGCCCTTTCCTGAATTCGGTGCCATCCCGGCGGAAAAAATCCGCAAGGCCGCAGAGGAAAAACTTCTCTCACTGCTCGAAGATCCCAACGAGGAAATCCGCTGCCAATCGCTGCGTGCCCTCACGGAAACCTCCTCCGGCCCTGAGTTGTTATCCCTTGCGCCCTTGTTAGTCGACCCTTCGCCCCGAGTTCGATTCCTCACCACTATTCTGATAGGCAAACGCAAGGTGATCGTCTATTACGGCCCGGTCTGTGAGATGCTTGCGGAGAACGACAACCGCGATCCCTATCTCCGCCACGCGGGGGCCTACGCCCTGGCGCGCATGTCCCAGGACCCCGAACTTCTGCGCATCATCACCCATTCCGAATCCGCCGCCGTCAGGCTCGCCGCCGTCATCGCCCTGCGTGGCAAACGCAGTCCGTTCGTCGGGGATTTCCTCGGGGACGCGGATTCCAAGGTGGCCGACGAAGCAATCCGCGCGGTCTGCGATCTCGATCTAACAAACCAACGTCCGGACGTTGCCGCCCTGTTTGATCAACTTGATGAAAAAAAGTGGCCGCCCCTGATGCTGCGCCGCCTGCTGCACAACTCCTACCGCATCGGGGATGAGGATAACGCCGCGAGGATCCTCCGGTTCGCCGCCGATCCGAAACGCCCCGAGGCCCTGCGCAAAGAGGCTTTCCGCCTGATGGATGACTGGGCCAAACCCCCGCCCGTCGATCAGTTCACCGGTCATTGGAGTCCGCTTGAACCGCGTGATCCCGCGACCCTCGTTGCGGTGTTAGAACCCATGTTGCCCGTGCTTCTCCGCCAGGACGGCTTTGCCCTCGCCGCCACCCTCGCCCTGATCGACCGCTATCACCCGGATGTTTCGAAACTCGACGAAGCCCCGCGCCGCCGCATCGGAAAATGATCAATTCGCGCATCTAACGAGTTTCCTAACAAAAATTACAACTCCCATGAATCCCCACCTCACCGCCATTGTCGCCATGACCTCCGACCGCGTGATCGGCAAGGGCGGTGCCTTGCCATGGTATTTGCCGGAGGATCTCGCGTTTTTCAAGCGCATGACCTCCGGTCATCCGGTGGTGATGGGGCGCAGGACGTTTGAATCGATCGGCAGGCCCTTGAAGGGACGGCGCAACATCGTGCTCACGCGCAATGCGTCATGGTCCGCCCCCGGCGTGGAGGTGATTCACCATACGGCGGACCTGCGGCGCCTGCCCGGGTTGGTGGGACGGGTGTTCATCATCGGCGGCGCTGAGGTTTACTCCGCGTTTCTAACAGAATTCGACGACCTGCTGGTGAGTCATGTGTTGGCGGATTACCAGGGAGACACGCGGTTTCCCGAGTTCGAGGAAATGTTCCCGCATGGCGAGGTGGTGGAGAGCCACGGGGATTTCGAGGTGAGGCGGTGGACTCGGCAGGCGGGAGCCGATGAATGAGTGCTAGAAAGGAAAATGCCAAGGGTAACACCCGCCATTTTTACAACAACCGGAGCGAAGCGGAGATAGCCGAGCACTTTATTCCAAATAACGAGGCAAATTGCGCTGATTTTAACTGATTACACTGAAAGAATTGGCTGGGATTTCACTCACCTTTGGGGTGGGCGGGTTTTCTATCTATCCTCTTAAAAATCAGTTTAATCAGTGAAATCAGTGAAATCAGTGGTTTCTATCTTCCTATTCATGGTGAACGGATCACCCGGTCTAACAAATTATTAGGAGCGGGCCTCAGACTGTCTTCCGGCCTAACATTTTGAGCGCGGCGAGTGGTCCCCATGTGCCGGCGGCATAATTGGGGAGATGGCGGGCCGGCTGGTTTTCCCACACGTTGATGATGGGCATGAGGAGCTGCCACGCGGCCTCCACCTGGTCGGCGCGCATGAACAGAGTGGGATCGTGATTCATCACGTCCCAGAGCAGGGTTTCGTAGGCATCCGGCGAGCGCGTTGCGAAACTCTCACAATAATTGAAATGCATTTTCACCGGTCGCAACTGCATGCGCGGGCCCGGTTGTTTGGCTTGGAATTCGAGCACGATGGCTTCTTCCGGCTGGATGGAGAGCACGAGGCGCGAGGAACTCCATTCGCGGGCGGCCTCCCGCGGGAAATACTGATGGGGCACCTCGCGGAACTGGATGGCGATTTCCGACACCTGTCTGGGCATGCGCTTGCCGGTGTTCAGATAGAACGGCACGCCCGCCCAACGCCAGTTGTCGACGAACAATTTCAGCGCGGCAAAAGTCTCGGTTTTCGAGTGGGGATCCACCTTCGCCTCCTGGCGGTAACCTAACACTTTTTTCCCATCGATCACGCCGGGGCCGTATTGGCCGCGCACGGCATAGTGTTGCACCATGTTGGGTTTCAGGCGGCGCACGGCCTGCAGCACGTCGAGTTTCTTGTCGCGCAGTTCATCGGCACCGAAGGAAACCATGGGTTCCATGGCGACGAGGCACAACAGTTGCAAGAGGTGGTTCTGCATCATGTCGCGCATCGCGCCGGCGTGGTCGTAATAGCCGCCGCGGTTGCCGACGCCGACGGTTTCCGCCACGGTGATCGTCACGTGATCCACATAACGGCGGTTCCAGATCGGCTCGAAGAGCGGATTGGCAAAACGGAACGCAAGGATGTTCTGCACGGTCTCCTTGCCGAGGTAGTGGTCGATGCGGAAAATCTGTGATTCGTGGAAATGGCATGTTAGAGCATGGTTCAGGGCGCGGGCGGACTCGAGGTCGTGACCGATGGGTTTTTCCACGACGATGCGGCTGCGCGCGCGGTCCTGATGGAGACCGGTCCCCGCCAGCAATTCCGATATCACGCACACCAGGGCGGGAGGTGTGGCCAGGTGGAAGATGCGGCCGCTCTGGGTTCCCCATTCCCGGTCGAGTGTCACGCAGTGTTGTTGCAGTTTGACATAGGTTGCGGGATCTTCGTAAGCACCGTTCTGATAGATGATGTGGCGCGCGAAACGGTACCACTGCGCCATGACCAATTTCCCCTCGCGAGCGAATTTCCTCACCCCGTCAAGCAGGTGCAGGCGCAGCGCTTCGGTCCGCATGGGCGCGCGGCCCACGGCGATGATCTGGAACCGCGTCGGCATGCGTCCGTCGCGGTACAAATCAAACAAGGAGGGCACGAGTTTGCGCCATGCGAGATCGCCCGTTCCGCCGAAGATGGTGATGATGGCGGGGGTGAGCGGGTGATCGGGCTTCATTGCGGGGAGGATCGGGCGATGGGTGAAATTCGCGCGGGGGCGGAGGGAGGACATGACAGGATCACGGATATGGAATTGGGAGGGCGGAGTCAAGTCGTCATCGCCCGGGCAGGCGGGGCTTGCGGACGGGCTCGCGGCCATCCAATGATTCTAACAGGATTTTTAGCCGCAAAAGAACGCAAGGATCGCAAAAAAAGGGAAAGGGTCACCGGAATTCACGTAAAGCCAATTCATTTTCAAAATCCGTAAAATCCGTAAAATCCGTGGTTCTAAATCTCTTCTTTTTCCCTCGTGTGTTCACCCCGGTATTGCCGCCGGATGGGGAACCGTGCAGAGTCCCGGCCATGTGGACCACCGTGCGTGAATTCGAGGACATCCGTTACCAAACAACGGATGCGGGGAAAATTGCCAAAATCACCATCAACCGGCCGGAAGTGCGCAATGCCTTCCGCCCGAAAACGGTGAGTGAGATGTTAGAGGCGTTCGACCTCGCCCATGAGGATCCGGCCGTGGGGGCGGTCGTTCTAACAGGAGAAGGTGACCTGGCGTTCTGCGCCGGAGGCGACCAGAAGGTGCGCGGCCACGCGGGATACATCGGCGAGGATGGCATCCCGCGCCTCAATGTGCTCGATTTGCAGAAAAAAATCCGGTCGTTGCCGAAGCCCGTCGTGGCCATGGTGGCGGGATATGCCATTGGCGGCGGCCATGTCCTGCACATCGTGTGCGATCTAACCATCGCCGCGGACAACGCGCGTTTCGGCCAGACCGGTCCCAAGGTTGGCTCCTTCGACGGCGGCCTCGGGTCGAGTTACCTCGCCCGCATCGTCGGCCAGAAGAAGGCCCGCGAGATCTGGTTCCTCTGCCGCCAGTATGACGCCACGCAGGCGCTTGAGATGGGCCTTGTCAACACCGTGGTGCCCTTGGCCGAGCTGGAGAATGAAACCCTGCGGTGGTGCCGCGAAATGCTCGTCCACTCGCCACTCGCCTTGCGCTGCCTCAAGTCCGCGCTCAACGCGGATTGCGACGGACAGATTGGTTTGTTAGATCTGGCGGGCAACGCCACCCTGCTGTATTACATGAGCGAGGAAGGCCGGGAGGGCAAACAGGCCTTCATTGAAAAGCGCGCGCCGGATTTCTCCAGGTTCCCGCGCGTGCCGTGAGAGGGGCGGGTTGGAGACTCGCGTTCCCGGCGCGCGGTGCATCCGCAATGACAGCCGAGACAGCCAATCTTGTACAATAAAGCAGGAAGAGAAGAGGTTTAAACCGCAGATGAACGCAGATAGACGCAGATGTAGAGAGATTTTGAATTTATCTGTGTTCATCTGCGTCCATCTGCGGTTAGAATTTCTCAATTGAACAGGGTTGGCCGAGACGGTTGTCTCCCACTTGCGCCTCTGTATCAACAAGCAGCCAACTCATAGCCAACTCATCAGCACCACGTCGTTTCCTTGGCGTCCTTCCAGAGTTCCTCGAGGCGGTAATATTCGCGCAGCTCCTCATGCATCACGTGGACGATCACGTCGATGAAGTCGAGCACCACCCAGCGGGTGTCGGCTTTGCCTTCGGTGTGGACGGGTTTGACCCCGTGGAGTTCCTCCACCTTGCCCGCGACGTCGCGCAGGATGGCGCGGAGTTGGGGCATCGAGGTGCCGGAGCACAGCACCATGTAGTCTGTTAGACCCGAGATTCCGCGCAGGTCCAGGATGCGGATGTTTTCGGCCTTGGTTTCATCCGCCGCCTTGGCGCAGGCCACGGCCAGTTCTTTTCCTTTGATCGACATAGGTTTCCCCTCGGGGGGCGGCACGGTAATCCATGCCCCGGGTCAAACCAACCAAAATTGCGCGGGATTGGACATCCGATGTTTTGGGGCTTAGAATCGGGCACCTCAAGATGGCCGACTGTTGCTCCAATCCACCGCCCGGCGCTGACCGGGACCGCAAGGCGCTCCGGCGATCGTTGCTGAAAACGCCCCCGTTGCAAGGCCCTGAGGCGGGGGGAATCGCGATTCCAAGCCTGAAAGCGCCGATAGCGGGCCCGTGTTGCTGCGCGAACCCGGCTGCGGCGGAATCGTGTTGTGGCGGCAGTGGGGCGCGGCGGCGGTTGGATTATCTGTTCTGGGGGTCGCTCGTGGTTTTTCTAGCAGGAGTGGGGGCGCATCTGGCGCTGCCCGGCGGACCCGGCTGGCTGCATGTGTTCGGCCATGCCTGCGTGGAGTTGTTAGGTCGCGCGTGGTGGGGGGTGTTGTTAGGGATTGTGGCGGTTGCGGTGATCGGACGGGTGCCGCAGGAGTTGGTGGCGGCGCTGCTCGGGCGTGGTGGCAGTGTTTCCGGTCTGTGGCGCGCGGTGGCGGCGGGGGTGGCGCTGGACATGTGCAACCACGGCATCCTGATGGTCGGCATGAGCCTCTACAAACGCGGCGCCTCGCTCGGGCAGACCTTGGCCTTCCTCATCGCCAGTCCGTGGAACTCGCTTTCGGTCACGCTGATCCTCGCGGCCCTGATCGGCTGGGGATGGATGTTAGCGTTCATCCTTCTCTCGTTGGTGGTGGCGCTCGTCACCGGTTGGATCGCCGACCGCATGGTCAAAGCCGGTAAAATCCCCGCCAACCCGAATCGCGTGGACCTGCCGACCGGATACCACATGCGCCCGGCCATCATGGGCGTGGTGAAATCCCTGAAGCCGGGGGTATCCAATTATACCAAACTCCTGCGCGAGGGTCTGGCCGATTCGCGCATCGTGCTGCGGTGGATCCTGTTCGGTTTTGTGGTCACCGGTTTGGTGCGCGCGTTCATGCCCGAGGTGGCGTTCCAACAATACTTCGGTCCCACATGGGTTGGCATGTTCTTCACCTTGCTGGCCACCACCTTGCTGGAGGTGTGCTCGGAAGGTTCGTCACCCATCGCTGCGGACATCCTGACCCGCGCCCACGCGCCGGGCAACGCCTTCGTGTTCCTGATGGCCGGCGCCGCCACCGACTACACCCAGATGCTGAGCCTGCGCAGCACCACGCGCTCATGGAAAGCCACGCTGGCGCTCCCCCTGATCTCAACACCCCAGGTGCTGCTGGTCGGCTGGTTGATCAACCATTACAGTTAGATCACATAGGAACCCTCATCCACTCGCAACCCTTGTCACACTCCAACCCATCAATTTCCTCCGGCATAGGATTAATACCCGGCGTTGCGCCGGTCGTGCTGGCGTCGGCCTCGCCGCGGCGTCGTGAGCTGCTAGAACGGGCTGGACTGGTCTTTGAGGTAGTGGTCTCGCCGGCGGAGGAGATTCATGACGCCGCGATGGACCCGGAGGTGCTGTGCGAATGGAACGCGGCGCTCAAAGCCGAGGCGGTGGCAGCGCAACGGGGGGATGCGGTGGTGATCGGCTCGGACACGCTGGTGTTTTTGGATGGCCAACCGTTAGGAAAGCCGTTGGATTTTGCCGAGGCACGCGGCATGTTGCGGCGGTTGGCCGGACGCACGCACCGGGTCTGCACCGGGGTCTGCGTGATCTTTCCGGGCGGTGGCAGGCGGACCTTCCACGACACCAGCGAGGTGACCTTCCTGCCGCTCAGCGACACGGAAATCGATGCCTATCACGCACTGGTCAACCCGCTGGACAAGGCCGGGGCCTACGGCATCCAGGAACACCAGGAGCGCATCATCGCCCGCATTTCAGGCAGCTTCGAAAACGTGATGGGCCTGCCGGTGGATAAGGTGATGGAGGCTTTGCAAGCGGAATCCGGTTGCGGAGAGGGCGCGCATGGGTGAAGAATCCCGCCATGGAGACGCCGCGCCGCTATCCGCTCATCTTCAACCCGTGGGCACGCAGCCAGAAGGGCGGACGCGTGCTCCGTTTCCTGATGCAGCATGCGGACCGCTTCGCCATGCATACCACCGAGCAAGCCGGGCAGGCGCGCGAAATGGCGGCTCGCTTCGCCGCGCAGGGTGAACCGGTGGTGATCGCTGCGGGTGGCGATGGCACGCTCAACGAGGTGGCCGACGGCCTTGCTGGCTCTAACACCATCATGGGCATCCTGCCCGCCGGAACCATGAATGTGTTCGCCCGCGAACTCGGAATTCCGTTAGATTCGCTCGCAAGCGCCCTCGAGGTGATCGAACGCGGATTCGTGCGCGAGGTCGATTTGTTCGCAGCCAACCAATTTCCCTTCGTGCAGATGGCGGGCGTCGGCTTTGATGCGATGGTCATTGAGGAAACGACGTGGAAATCGAAAAAATTGTTAGGTCCGCTGGCCTATCTGCTGGCTGCGGTCAGGGTGCTCGGGGAAAAACCGCCGAAGATGGAGGTGACCCTTGCGGATGGCCGCCGCGAAGAGGGAGTGGCGGTGTTGGTCGGCAATGGCGCGCTCTATGGCGGACCCTTCAGGTTTTTCCGCAAGGCTGACAACCGGGACTCCAAGCTCGACGTCCTCGTTTACAAGGAGGCCGGTTACCGCCTGGTGCTGGATTCGTTGCGTGGACTGGCCTTTGGCGGGATTGACTTGTTAGAATCGACGAGTTATTTCCAGACCGAGGCGTTCACCGTGCGCGCGGACTGCGAGGTGCCGGTGGAGGTGGACGGCGAGTGGATCGGCCGGTTTTCCGAGGTGTCATTCGCGGAAACCGCCAACTGCCTGCGGGTCATGGCTCCCGATGGACAGCCGGCCGCCAGCCTGGCAGACTCGATCTGGTCCTTTCTGAACCGACCGCGCCGCCGACCCTCGTTGCAAACCTCCCAAAGCCCGTGAAACCGGAAACCCGTGCCAAATGCCGCCTGTGGTTCCGCCGTCTGTTAGGCGCTGGCCTGGCGCTGGCACTGGCGTGTGCGGCGGTGGTCGCCTACGCCAACATCGTGGCGGTGTGGGCATCGCGCGGCAGAATTCACTCCGACGTTACCAAGGTCCCTCTAACCAAAGTTGGCCTGGTGTTCGGCACCACCGACCGCGTCAACGGCCGCGAGAATTTGTACTTCCGTTACCGGATCGACGCCGCCATGGCCATCTGGCAGGCGAAAAAAATCGAGACTCTCATCGTATCGGGCGACAACAGCAGCAATTATTACAACGAACCCAAAAAAATGCGGCAGGCGCTCATTGAACGCGGCCTGCCTGCCGACCGCATCGTGTGTGATTATGCAGGCCTGCGCACCCTGGATTCCGTGGTGCGCGCGAAGGAAATCTTCGGCGCGGATTCCATCCTGTTCATCAGCCAGCGCTTCCAGAACGAACGCGCGATCTATCTGGCCAAGGCCAATGGAATCGAGGCCTATGGATTCAACGCCCGCGATGTCGATACCCATGCCGGCCTGAAAACCAAGCTCCGCGAGGTGGGTGCCCGCGTGAAAATGTGGCTCGACGTCAACTTCCTCTCCACCCGCCCGCGGCACCTCGGAGAAAAAATCAGGATACCGGATTGATGGGGAGAGAGATCGAATCTTCCATCCTCAATACTGATAGTTCAGATAGAAGTTGAACTGGCCGCCGTTGTCGGCCCTGTCGTCCGGGCTTTGGACTGGAATCGCATAGTCGAGCGCCAGCGGCATCGGGCTGATCGGCAGTTTCAGGCGGATGCCCACGCCCACGTCTCCGTAGATTTCGCTCGGGGAGAAATCCCAGCTGCTCTTGTTCACAAAACCGGTGTCATAGAACACCGCGGCACGCACGGTTTCGATGATAGGGATGGTGAATTCGGCGGTGATGTAGCCAAGGGCGTTGCCACCATAAACATCATTGGTGTAGGTGTTGTCACGCGGTCCGATGTCGCGGAACTTGAAGCCGCGCAGGGTGCGTCCGCCGCCCAGGAACATGCGCTCGAAGATCGGGACTTCATTGCCATCCACGGTGGCCAGTTCGCCGTGCAGCGAGAGAATGGAGTCCCACTTGAGGTTCCAATATTTCTGGCCTTGCGCGGAGAAGGTCAAGGTGTCGACGTCGCCTCCCAGGCCGGCGTAAGTGAGGCCGATGTCATACTTCGCGCCGCTGCGGGCAAGGATGCTGCTGTCGCGGCTGTCATAGATATAACTCAAGCTGAAGGCGCTGCGCATGTAATCGCCGCCGATGTTCTCATCGGAGAGGAACGAGTTGGCACCGCTTGTCGGGTGCGCGGGATCATAGCCCGAACCGCCATTGCCATTCGGATAGCTGTCGCTTGCATCCACGAAGGAATTGATGCTCACGCGTTCGACGCGGTACTCGGCTTTGAGCGATCCCTTGGTTCCGAGCGGCTTGCGCAGCGAGATCGCGGCACCCGCGTTGGTCTGGTCATAATAATCGCTGAAATAGGATGATTGTTTGTAAAAGAGTTCGGTTCCCAACGCGAGCTGGCGATCCATGAACCAGGGTTCGACGACCGAGATGCTGGCCTCCGACCTTTGGGAACCCGCCTTCAGGTTGAACGCGAAACGCTGGCCGCCGCCGGTGAAGTTCCACGGGTGGAACAAATCGAAGTTCGCTTGTTCTAGGGTGAGGAAACCCACGATGCTGTCAACCGAGCTGAAGCCAACACCCACGCCCACCGTGCCGGTGGATTTTTCCTCCACGAGCACGTTCACGTCACGGTAGCCGGCACCGCCGGGAGTGCCGGTGGCCTGGACGTCGCTGAAATACTGCAGGTTGGTTAGACGCGCCTTGGTGGTGTCGAGTTCCACCGAGTTGAACTGGTCGCCCGGGTTGAGCGGGATTTCACGGCGGATCACCTTGTCCTTGGTCTTGGTGTTGCCCG
>CAYWLC010000044.1:0-4993 GCA_964458895.1 uncultured Luteolibacter sp.
CAACGACATGGCCGACCTCGAGGCGAGACTCCAGGAAGCCGATGCCGCCGGCGCGCGCGTCAAGCTCATCACCACCGACGGCGTGTTCTCGATGGACGGCATCATCGCCCAACTCGACCAGGTCCACGCGCTCGCCGCGAAATACCAGGCGATGGTCCACTTCGACGATTGCCACTCGACCGGTTTCCTCGGCGCGCGCGGCCGCGGCACCCACGAACATTGCGGGCTGTTCGGCGGCATCGACCTCACCACCGGCACGCTCGGCAAGGCGCTCGGCGGCGCATCCGGCGGTTATACCTCCGGCAAGAAGGAAGTCATCGACCTGCTCCGCCAGCGTTCGCGTCCCTATCTGTTTTCCAACACCATCGCGCCGCCCATCGCCGCCGCCGCGATCAAGGTCCTCGAAATGCTCGAGGCCTCCACCGAACTCGCCGACCGCGTCAAGGACAACACCTCGTATTTCCGCAACGCCATGGCCCAAACCGGCTTCACCATCGCCGGCAAGGACCACCCGATCTCCCCGGTCATGCTGGGTGATGCCGCACTCTCCCAGAAATTCGCCGATGCCTTGTTAGACCGCGGCGTCTATGCCGTGGGTTTCTTCTATCCGGTCGTGCCCCAGGGCAAGGCCCGCATCCGCACCCAGATCAGCGCCGCCCACACCCGCGAGCAACTCGACCAGGGCATCGAGGCCTTCGTCAAAACCGGCAAGGCGCTGGGGGTGATTTAGATGCGGATGCGATTATTTGATAGATATCCTGCACATGGCCCCGTATGATGACGGCATGAAAAGGCTCCTGCTGGTCGCTTGTTTGGCCTGTCCCGTGACCACCCATGCTGCGGAACGCAGCTACATCAATGAATTCTACGATGCCCGCGCGATCGAAAAGACCGATCCCGAGGCCGCCTCCACGGCCATGATCCGGTGTTTCCACCATGCCGTGGACGCCGGAAACGCGGACTACGCCACGGCTGCGGGACTCTCCGCGAGCTACCTCATCCTGAATCGCAACCGCATCGTCGAGGCCGGCAAACTCGCCCGCGAGGTGATCGTGGCCATCGATGCCCTGCCTGCGAATGAGCCCAAGGGCGACATCCTGCGTCGCGGACAACTCTTCGGCCTCGCCGCCAAAGGCCTGGCAATGGAAGGCAGAATCGGCGAGGCCTTGCGCACCTGCCACGCCACCGCGGAAACCTTGCGTGGCAAAAAAGTCTCTACCAGTGCCGACGGCCCCCCGATCACACTCGCGGAAGTGCTCCACATGGACCCGCAAATCCGCAGCCTCGGATGGCGACTCGTCAGGGAGGAGGCGGACATGTTAGATAAAAGCGGCCGCACGCTGGACGCCCGAGCCCTGCTAGATTCGGCTGCCGCCACGATCAGGAACGAGTGGACCGGCTATCCATCTAACGAACAATTCTATGCTTTCAAACTTCTGGCGGCGCGGGCCATGACCCTTGATTTTCTCGGGTACGAACGCGAGGCTCTGCAAATCCAACGCGACCTCTCGACCACCGGGGCGGATATCCCCGCCCTCGGCGCATCCTGGATCACCTTGCAACTCAACATGCTCCGCAATGTCTCACAATGGGACGGACCGTCGGAGGAAATCCTCACCCAGGCTCGCGCAAGCGGCACCCGCCTCAAGGCCCTGGGCGATACCACCGATGTTGACCGCCTGCTGGCCAAAATGGAACTCGACCTGCACGACTCGCAGCAGGCCCTTGATGCCTTGCGCGCGAATGCGGACCGCAGCACAATGCTCGGCAATCTCTATGATGCGGTTTATGCCGAACGCGATAGCTTGATTGCCCGCGCCGCGCAGGGTGAAAGCAGCTTGGATTCCGAGTTCACGCGCCTGCTAGGCACCATGCGCGCCATGGGCAACAAACGGGGCGAACCCACGTTGTACCGGCAATACGGACTCTATCTGATGCAACGGAAACGTCCGGCGGAGGCGGTCGTGATGTTGGCCGAAGCCTTGCGGCTGACCCGTTCCTTCGGATGGACGCTGCATGAGCCAAACCTGATCTATCACATCTTCAACGCCCGCTTCACCGCAGGCGATGTCGCGGGTGCCCGCGCGACACTGGCGGAATTGGATGATTTTCTAGCAAACCACCCTGACCTGCCGGACTACCGCCGCGTGCCGGCGGAAACGAGCCGGGCGCTCGCGCTGGCCCGGCTGGGGGATCCGGACGCGGCCAAGGCCTCCCTCGCGCTGGCCCTCGCCATGGCCAAGGATCTTCCGGCCTATCAGAAGCGCCTGCTCACACCCGAGGCGCAAGCCGGCATCCTCAGGCCTACGCCCGCCGACGCTGTGCCCACTTCCTCTCCCGCTTCCGTTCCCGCGGTGGCGGCGCAGACCCCGGCATTGCACGTTCATCCGTTAGAAGTGACGAGCATCGCCGCGCCCGGCAAGCCTGCCCGCACCCGATTCACGCTTTTCAATCCGAGCGCCGCTTCCATCGAGGGCCAATGGCTCATCCATGGCCCGGGCGCGGCTGCCACCAAGGATGGCGCTTCCATCAGCTTCGATGCGGCCAAAGCCCCGGAGTCTGTTAGAGTTCCACGTTGCATCCGCTCCGGCGACCAGAACGAACTCGGCGTCTCGATCGCCGCCGGGGCTGGCGTGGAGACCGGCAAGGTCACCCTCGCATGGCAAGCCGCCGGTCAAGTGGCAGGTCCCGAGTCCACATGGGAGGCGCACTGGGATGCGGCCGCGATCGGCGGCGTGGTGCTGGACGCCAGCAGTCTCGAAGCCAGCCCCTTCCGTTTTGTTTCGCTCTTCCATGAACTCGCCCTGCCTCCCGGCGAGGAGCTCGGCATCCCGTTCCGGATGCGCTCGCCGGTGCCACTGCGTCTGGAGTATTACAACGCCCGCACCCAACAACTGCTCGCGATCGATGCCAACGGCAATGGTGATTTCACCGAAGCCGGAGACCTCCACCTGCGCGGACCGGGGGGCGTGGCAGCTGCCATCGTGCCGCCCAGCGTGGATGGATCTAACATCACCGTCGAAGTGCATCTCTTCGCCACCACCGGCGAGGCCCTCCCGCCCACGGACCCGGCCCTCATGCTGGTGGCGGAAATCCACCGGGACGGGGCATGGGTCAGGGAAGCGGAAGACACGCTGAAATGACTGCCCTCCGCCCGAGACTCATCTAACGGGAATTACCTCGAGTGCGGCAGGGCCACCGCTTACGGCCTCGGCGGGTATTCGCTGGTCGAAGGTGGCAAGACGGGCTCCGTGGGCCGCCGCCATGGCTAACAAATGGAAATCAGCGACGCGGGATGGAGTGAGCAACCCGGGCTTGAGCAGCACTGCATCATCCAGCAGGGAAACGTCGTGTTCGCAGGCTTCCGCCGACACACTCCGAATGAACCCTTGAAGGACCTCTCTAACCCGTCCGCTGGTGCCCAGGCAATTCGGGTATTTTGGCTGGCTCGCCACCCGTATCACGCCGTTTTCCAGATGAGAACAGACCAGCATCTGAAGCGGGGAGTTTTCGGCATACCACTGGTGCGCCGCATCATGATGGACATGCATCGGATCGAGCAGTGCCAGCAGCGCGTTCACATCGGGCAGAAAACGTTTCATGGCTGTTCATCCAGCAGTTCCTTCACCGTCTCCGGCGTCACCGCACGGGCACCTCTGGATACCGGAAACAGCGGAATTCCATTCCGTTGGGACGGCGGTTTGACAGCAGGTTCCACCGCACGTCGGAGTAGCCCGGAAATCACCTCACCCAGCGGTTTCCTTTGTCGCGCCGCCAGTGCCTTGGCCGTCGCCAACACATCGTCATCAAGATTCAAAGTTGTTCTCATGGCGAAAACATCACGCATCACGCATCATGAGTCAAGTGTTGTGAATGAATGCGAGAAAAAATGCCTTACTCCCGGCATGTGGGATCCGCATCCCGACTTGCCCCGCACGGCCCACCCGCTATTCTCCCGCCATGTCCTCCACCTTCGGTCAGGTTTTCCGCATCCACACCTTCGGCGAATCGCACGGCGGCGGGGTCGGCGTGGTCATTGATGGCTGCCCGCCGCGCATCCCGGTTTCGCTTGAGCAAATCCAACGCGATCTCGACCGCCGCCGCCCGGGCCAATCCGACATCACCACCCCGCGCGATGAGGCGGACGCCGCGGAAATCCTCTCCGGCCTTGAGGGCGGACTCACGCTCGGCACACCGATCGCCATCCTCGTGCGCAACACCGATCCCCGCCCGGCTGCCTACGATGAAATGGCCGTGAAATACCGGCCCAGCCACGCTGATTTCACCTTCGATGCCAAATATGGCATCCGTGCCGCATCCGGCGGCGGCCGCGCCTCCGCCCGTGAAACCATCGGCCGCGTCGCTGCCGCCGCCGTCGCCCGGCAGGTCCTCAACGCCTTGCATCCCGGCATCGAAATCCTCGCTTGGGTCAAATCCATTCAAGACCTCAATGCCAGCGTCGATCCCGCCACGGTCACTGCGGCTGACATCGAGTCTAACATCGTCCGCACCGCTGATCCTAACAGCGTTGCGGCCATGATCGAGCGCATCAAGGCCGTGCGTGCCGATGGCAACTCGGTCGGCGGCATCATCGAGTGCGTCATCCGCAACTGCCCGCCCGGGCTGGGTGAGCCGGTCTTTGACAAACTCGAGGCGGACCTGGCCAAAGCCATGCTCTCGATCCCCGCCACCAAGGGCTTCGAGATCGGCTCCGGTTTTGCCGGCACACTTCTCACAGGACGCGAACACAACGACCCATTCCGCATGGTCGATGGCAGGGTCCGCACCACCCGCAACCGCTCCGGCGGCGTGCAGGGCGGCATTTCCAATGGCGAACCCATCGTGTTCCGCGTGGCCTTCAAACCGACCGCCACCATCATGAGCCCGCAGGAAACCGTCACCAACACCGGTGAAAACACCGTACTCACCGGCAAAGGCCGCCACGACGCCTGCGTGCTCCCGCGCGCCGTCCCCATCGTCGAAGCCATGGCCA
>CAYWLC010000044.1:5003-20374 GCA_964458895.1 uncultured Luteolibacter sp.
CCTGTTGATGCAAAAGCTGAAACACTGAAACACCGAAACACCGAAACACCGAAGCACCCTCTCAGCTTCTCAGCTTCTCAGCTTTTCAGCATTTACCCCAATGTCCCTTCCCCAGCTCAGTCTCGGCACCGCCGCCCTCGTCATCTTTCTGGTGTGTGTGGGTCTGGTGATGTTGCGCGGAATGACGCGCGTGATTCTCGGCTGCGTCGTGCTTTTGCCCAGCGCGTGGATGGCATTCATGGCCTGGCAACGCGCCCCCGCCCTCTCGGTGGAATGGACGGGCAAATCCCATGCATGGATCACCACGGGGCTGCCCATTGTCCTGTTCCTGTGTTTTTTCCATCTCATCCGCAAATTGGTTAGATGGATTGCCAGTCCCTTTGCACAGAACGATGAAGCGGGTGGAAAATCCTCCGGGTCCACCCTCGGACTCGTGTTCAAACTCCTGCTCGCACTCGTTCCCGCGGCCCTGATCTGTGTGGTCGCCCTCACCCTCGCTCACCACACAGGTTCCATCGCGGAACTCCGCGCGTTCTCACAGAACCCAAGCGACAGCAGCAAAACGGGTTACGTTAGATTCGGCGAGAGACTCAAGTCGTCCATCGAGTCCGTGGTCCCCGCCTCCTGGCTCAAACGACTCGATCCCCTCGCGGATCCCTCGCGCCTTGCGCTGGCCAAGGTCATCGCCGCCCAATCCGAATCCCCGCTCAAACCCGTCATCAATCCCAAAACCGGCAAACCCATTCCGCGCGCCATCATCGTCCCGGACCCCGAACTCCAGGACTACGCGCGCCAGGGGAAATTCGGCACCCTGCTGCGCCACCCGCTCCTCACCAAAGCTCTGGCAGATCCCAAAATCAAGGCCCTGCTCAAGGACCTGCAATTGTAACAGGACCGCCGCCCCCGGCAATATGTGCTAACAGAGTGCATGAAAGTGCGGAACCCCGGCTGTCAGAAGCCACGCGCTCCGCGATTTCATTGACGATTGATGATTGTTAAATTATGATTTTTGATGTTCACTCGGCATTTTCATCGGCAGTTCTCGTGCTGCTTACAAAAATCGCGATGAGTTCATCGCATTCGGCAACGGCCTCTGGTATCCCGTTACAATGGCCAAGGCGTCTGCGTGCAATGATCTTGAGCCAGATCATGGTTTCGCGCAACTCCTTCAGGGAGATCTTCATCTTGTGGACGAAGTCCTTGCGGGATTCAGCGCTCCGTGCCTCTCCGTAATTCGGTGCCGGAGAGGTGCCGGAACGGATCAACTGGTTTGCGATGTGGTTGCCGCCCTTGGAGTTCGGCAGAGACTCAACAATACCGACGATGCTAACAGCGAAATCTACCAGTCTTTCTTCGAGCATTTGAGGTGTCATGCGCCGACGTCAAAAAATCAAAATTCAACAATTGTCAATCATCAATCGTCAATCAGAAGTGGTAGTGGAAAAATCAGGAGGGTGCGATATCTGGAAATTTCTTGAAGCTATGGGCTTGGGTTAGAACATATAGCCGCCCCCGCGGTCACGCTCAGAACTCCCCGAACAGATCCATCTGCGGCGGGTTGGCTTTGGGAAGAACATCCTGGTCCTGAACCATGTTTTTCGCCCGGGGCCCCTGTTTTTTCTGTTCGGGTTTCACCGAGTGCAGTTCGAGGTGGGATAGGATCGACTTGGCGCGCTCGACCACGGCTTTCGGCAGGCCCGCGAGCCGCGCCACCTGGATGCCATAACTCTTGTCCGCGGCACCGGGCAGGATCTTGTGCAGGAAGATGATCTCCTCGCTCCACTCTCTAACAGCCACGTTGTAGTTGGCCACCGCCTGCTTGGTGTTGGCCAGATCCGTGAGTTCGTGATAGTGGGTGGCGAAAAGCGTGCGGCAGCCGATGCTGTCATGCAAATGTTCGGCCACGGCCCAGGCGATGGAAAGCCCGTCGAAGGTGGCGGTGCCACGGCCGATCTCGTCGAGGATCACCAGTGAACGGTCGGTGGCGTGGTTGAGGATGAGTGCGGTCTCGCTCATCTCAACCATGAAGGTGGATTGCCCGCGCGAGAGGTCGTCGCTGGCACCCACCCGGCAGAAAATGCGGTCCACCATGCCCAGCGTGGCGGCGTCCGCCGGAACATACGCGCCGATCTGGGCCATCACGGCGATCAGGGCGATCTGGCGGATGTAGGTGGATTTGCCCGCCATGTTAGGCCCTGTTAGAATCTGGACACGCGCGCTTTCCGGATCGAGTTCGGTGTCGTTGGGCACGAACTTGACATCTGTTAGTGTCTGTTCGAGCACCGGGTGGCGGCCGTTGACGATGAAAAATCCGTTGGACCCGTCGAGCGTCGGGCGGCAGTGGCGGTGGAACTGGGCCACTTCCGCCAGCGCGCAGAGCACGTCGGTCTCTGCGACGGCCGCGGCGCATTCCTGAAGGCGCGGCAGGTGGGTGACCACCTTGCTGCGCAGTTGGGCGAAGAGTTCCGCCTCCAACTGTTTCGAACGTTCTTCCGCGCCAAGCACCTTGTTTTCCATCTCCTTGAGCGCCGGAGTGATGTAGCGCTCGGCGTTGGACATGGTCTGCTTGCGCCGGTAGTCGTCCGGAACCTTGGCGAGGTGGGTGGTGGTGATCTCGATGAAATATCCGAACACGTTGTTGAACTTGATCTTCAACGAATCGATGCCGGTGCGTTTGCGCTCGTCCTCCTGCAGGCGGGCGATCCAGTCCTTGCCGCCGCGCGCCGCGTCGCGCAGCTCGTCAAGCTCGGGCGACCACCCGTCGCGGATGAGGCCGCCGTCGCGCAGGTGGGCGGGCGGCTCATCGACCAATGCGGCGGCGAGCATGTTTGTTAGATCGGAGAAATCATGAAGGCCTGAGATGAGTGCGGAGTGCGGAGCGCGGAGTGCGGAATGAAGCAGCGTGGACAGGTCCTCCCTGAGCGCGGGGATGTGGGAGAGCGAAACCCCCAGCGACTGGAGGTCGCGGGCGTTGCCGGAGTTCTGGGAAAGGCGTGAGGTGGTGCGTTCGATGTCGCGGATGCCCTTGAGCGACTCCCGGCATTTTGACAGCAGATAGGGTTCCGCGAGCAACGCGGCGATGACGTCCTGGCGGAATGTTAGAACGACGATGTCGCGCAGCGGGTGCAGGATCCAGTCGCGCAGCAGGCGGGCGCCCATCGGGGTGGCCGTGCGGTCGAGCACACCTAACAAGGTATGCTGCTTGCCGGAGCGCGACTCGACGAGGTCGAGGTTGCGCTGCGACGCGGAGTCGATGAGAACATGGTCGGCGCTTTCCCTGACATGCGGCGGGCGCAGATGGCCGCAGGGGCGGCGGAGCTGGTGGATGAGGTAATGGAGCACGGCGCCGGCCGCGCCGCTGGCGGCATGCAGTTCACCACAGCCGAAACCCGCCAGCGAATGGACGTTGAAATGATCCTTGAGAAGCTGGGTGGCGTGCTCGGGCAGGAAGGCATAACCTTCGTAAGCCATGCTGTGGGTTAGAGCGCCGAAATCAGCGCCCTGATGGTCCGGAATCAGGATCTCGGACGGTGATATGCGCGCGAGTTCGTCACCGAGCTGCCCGGCATCCGCGAACTCCGCGAGAGTGAACTCGCCGGTGGTGTGATCGACACAGGCGAGCCCGATGGCTTTCCCGTGGCGGAAGACCGCGGCAAGGTAGTTGGGGCGCTGGTCATCTAACAATGCAAGGTCGTCGATGGACCCCGGCGAGAGAATGCGCGAGATCTCACGCTCGACGAGTTTCCCGGGCTTGGGGTCGGACGTTTGTTCGGCGATGGCCACGCGTTTGCCAGCCTTGAGGAGCCGCGCGATGTAAGCTTGTGCGGCGTGGTAGGGGACGCCGCACATCGGGGTGCCTCCACGTTTGGTCAGCGCCACATTGAGGATGGGGGCCGCAGCTTTCGCATCCTCGAAAAACATTTCGTAAAAATCCCCGAGCCGGTAAAACAGAATGATGTCCGCAGGCAGCGATTTCCGCATGGCCAAATATTGGGCCATCATCGGCGTGGCGGATGCTGCGGACATGGCCCGCATTTTGGCGACGCCATGCCCGGGAATCAAGAACAGTCTCGCCACCCGCGGAATGGTGCGCGTCGCAGCCTTATGCAGCTTGGCAGGGACCGACCTGGCGGTCCGGGGCAATGATCGGCCAATGCGCATGCCCGGACGATGACCCATGGGCCAGCAACGCGTTGTCATTCTCTATCCATTCCCCGGACCGCAGGTCGATCCCTGCCTTTCCGATCCCCCTGGCGGACGTGATGGAGGCGGATGAGGCCCACCGCTCGATTGATGGTGCGTGATGGCGCGCTTGAACACTTCGATGCCTTCTGCATCGGCCAATAACAGTTCCACAAGCAGCTCGCATGATCAAATCCGTCGCTCATACGCCTCATGGCGTCCGATGAAAAACCACACGATTCTCCCCTCGCTCTCCATTCCGAGAGCCCTGTGATCGCGGTCCACGCGGGCGGACCAGTATGGCCCCACCTGCTTGAAATGCAGGGACGGATGCCAGTGATCCTCCAACCAGAGTCGGAACTGTTTCCGCGCCTGTGGCCGCACATCCGGACCCAGCGCCGCAAATTGCTTACGGAAGGCGGCGCTCGTCGAGGACTTCATCCAGCGGAATGGTTTTCCCGGATTTCAACTCTTTCAACGCGTCTGCGGCCAATTCGGTGAAGACTCCTTCACGCACTTTCGAAGCAAACTGTTCGTCTACGGCACGCGCCGCCTCCGCCTCGACTTGCGCCGCCAGCGCAAGCAAAGCGTCATCCGGCAACATCCGGATCTCCTTCATCAGTTCAGCGATACTCATGTGGAACTACTAGCGTATTCGATCCGCAGGCGCAAGTCCGCAGGGTAGAGATGGGAATTTGTCGCGTGATGGGGTGGGTCGTTCTTCGTTCGCAGGGCAAGATTCAAACCCAACGCCCGGGCAAAATTCCACGAATATTCATTTTACATTTCTTAACCATCACCCTAAACGGGGCTCTCCGTGAAATTCCTATCACTAGTTTTCCTCACCCTTCTGGCGTTCGTGGGCGGACTGGTTTCCTGCTCGAACCAGGTGAAGGCCCGTAAGCCTGTTAGTTATCATTTCACTTATGGCCGCACGGCGCTGTTGAAAAACGGCATGGCATACGCCCCGAGTCATTCCCCTGCGGCGGTGAAACGGGCCCTCGCCGCCGGGAACCGCCTGCAAGCCATGCCCTACAAATGGGGCGGCGGGCATGCCAACCCCTATGACAGCGGTTACGATTGCTCCGGCACGGTGTCCTACGTGCTGCGCGAGGCGGGCCTGCTGGGAACTCCGCTCCAGTCCAGGGAATATTTCAACTACGGCAAGCGTGGCGAGGGCCAGTGGATCACCATCTATACCCGCAAGGGCCACGCCTTCATGACCGTCGCCGGTTTGCGACTCGATACCGGCGGGCCCGGCGGCCGCTCGGGTCCGCGGTGGAAACCTGCGACACGCGAGGTCAAGGGTTATGTGATGCGCCATCCGCCCGGACTCTAAAACGCCTCCGCGCATTCCGCCAATGAGCGGAACATCCGGGTCGCCGGCGGAAACGCGATGCCTGCTGTTGTTCTGTTAGGAACCACCCATGCGGTCATCCCTGCGGCACCTGCCGCAATGACACCGTTGAGCGAGTCCTCGATCACAAGGCAATGCTCCGGCGCGGTGGCCAATCGACTGGCAGCCTCCAGAAACAAATCCGGAGACGGCTTGATGCGCGGCGCGTCACTGCGGCAAACGGTGGTTTGGAAATACGCGGCGAGCCCGAGTTTCTCCAACCAGCCGTCCACCCAGTGGTGGGATGAACTGGACACCACCGCCCGCGGCAGGCCGATGGCTGTTAGTTTGTCAAGAATGACCGCCGCCCCGTGCATCGGCTGTTCATGGTCGAGATCCCTGAGAATTTCCGTCTGCCGTCGGGCATCCAGGTCATGCCAGTCGAAAGCCTGCCCGGTGAGTTGTTCCAGTTCGGTCTTGGGCGACCACGTGGCGAAATCCGTGCCGATGCAGCGCGTGTAAACGTCCAGCGACAGGTGTTGTCCGTGCGCCTCGAACACGCGTTTCCATGACTGATAGATCGCCCACTCGGTATCCACCAGCACGCCATCGAAATCAAACAGCACCGCACGACAGTCCATGCGCATGAAATGCCCCGTGCCTGCCCACCGTGCAAGCACGGAAGACACAAGATTTGGACAGGGTTCGTTACCGTCCGAACGTTGCCGCCCTAGTGGTGAACCCGGCGGGTGCCCTGCGGAGCGGTGAGCGGCGGGAATGCCGCCATCAGGCAGCAGACTGGCAAATGCGATGATCAGGCGGTGTGACATGCCACCGCTCTACGCCGATCCGTGGGAAATGCCTACTCGCGGGAGTGGTCCCCGTCACGAAACAACCTCTGGCCGATGGGACTCGGAAAGCACGTTCTTGGGAAGTTTTCTTACCCAATCCGTTTTATTCCGCCACTCGACTTTTTCAGATTCCGTGGCTTCCCCGGAGCGAATCTTGGAATGCAGCTCCCCAAGTCTCACGATTTTCGGAGACTTTTTAAGAGCTTCCATCCTTTCTTTTGAAAGCCAGTTTTTAAGGTCCATTTTCATCGAAGCACAGCCATTTGCGCGGTCAATATGTCGCCGTATTGGTCCAAGATCAAGGATAATGCATCAAGTCTTGCCGATTTGGTGTCCCCTCCGTCTTTCGCAAGCTCTTCATATTCGGAAACAATCATCGCCAAGTCATCATCCGAAACCGGCTTGATGGAGCGCATCCAGTATAGTTCCGCCCCCTCATCTCCACCCGCCACAATCCTCAGTGTATTCCCAGGATTCGACAGGATGTATTTCAAATCGCTGGCGCTAGCCCCTGTCCCTCCAGGATGGTTGTGCGAAAGAACGGATCCCTCTGGAAGGTCGGGAGGTATTGAAACGGATTGCCTAGCGCCCATCACGGCCTTCTTCAGTCTTCCTTCAGGAGTATAAACAAGCAGGATTTCATACGGAGAATCTATCAAAAGCCTTTCCTCCGAAGTCAAAACCGGATCGTCTCGGAACAGTTGTTTGGAGCGATTCACTCCTTTGCCTGATTCCGGGCTTCGCTGTGGTTCGGCGGCCTTTCGGTCAATGCGTTCAAATATCGCGTCCGCAACCGCTTTTTCCTGCTCGGGAGTCCCTTTGGAAAGACGTTTTCGAACTTTGGAAATACGCTCACCCAGATCTTCATCAAGGCTGATTTTGTCACCATCATCCCGCACGGCCAAACCATGCTCAGGCTCCTTCAGATTCGCAATCGCTTTCCGGCATTTCTCCGCCCGCGCGTGATTCCCGCGCGTCACGGCATCCGTGAGGCCACGCTGCAGCATCTCGCGGCGGACGTTTGCCGCCGCCTCGCGTGCGGCTTCCTCCGGGGTGCGGGCCTTGGGACCATTGCGGAGTTCGTCTATCAACTTGCGTTTCAAGGCCGGGTCCATCTTTCTGACGCTGGCGGATAGACCTTGGTTGATGCCCATGGGCGGGGCATCTGTGGGCGGGGCATCTGTGGGCGGGGCATCTGTGGGCGGGGCATCTGTGGGCACCTGCTCTGGGACAAGACCAAGCGCAACGGCTTTGGCCCGCGCCACATCAATCTTCGAAGCTGTCAATCCAATCCCTGGCAGTCTCGTTTGGGATCATCTGGCAACGAGTTCACAATGCCAGAGACCGTTGTTTTTTCAAACACAACTTTACCATCCTCTCGGGTCTCTGGCCTCTCCGGCCCATTAGTAAGCAAAAGTTAAGGATTGCCAATGAATGGGGATGGGGCTAGATTTGGGCATGGTTCGTTACCGTCCGAACGTCGCCGCCTTGGTGGTGAATCCGGCGGGTGCCCTGCTGATTTGTGAGCGGGCCACCTTCGCCGGGGCCTGGCAATTTCCGCAAGGCGGGGTGGATCCGGGCGAGACCTTGGAGCAGGCCTTGTTCCGCGAAGTGCGCGAGGAAGTGGGCTTGGAACCGCGGCATTATGAGGTGATCCGCCACCGGGAGGGTTATCGTTACCTTTATCCGCAGCATGTCCGGGGCAAAAAAGTCCGCAAGCACGGCAGCCACGGCCAGGAACAAGCGTATTTCCTCTGCCATTTGAAAGAGGACGCCCCGCCGGTGAACGTGGACCAGAAACCGCGCGAGTTCCGCGCCTACCGCTGGATTCTGCCAGAGGAATTCGACCTCGACTGGCTGCCGACCTTCAAACGTGCCATCTATCGGGAAGTCATGCGCGACTTCTTCCAGATCGAGCTTTGATGATACGATTTACGATCAGGGCGTGGAGTTCACCCGGATACGGGCGAATTTGCGAGCATCGCTTGTCACGGGAACTTTCAAGGTGATGATTTCATAGCCCGTGGGACCGGGAGCCACTGTAACGCCGGCAGTGGAGGAATCGGTGTCTGAACCGACGAGATAAATGACGGGAAAGGCGGTGAGCATGGTGCCGACCTCGATGACGACGGAGGTGCCAGCGGTCTTTGAGGCGATTGCGCGCTCGAACGTGAAAACGAATTCGCCACCTACAATCGAGCCGGATGGCCCACCGGTGTTGGCGGAGGCAGGATTACTGCCGAGAACGTATTCAACACCATTCAAGCGACCATCGCCGTCTGGATCACCCGTGGGTGTCTTGTCGGGATTTGTGAAGGCCGACCATGTGAAACCGGCGATCCATGAAGTGAATCCGGTATCATCCTCGGCAATCGTCGCCGTCACCTGCTGGGTGCCGCTTTCCGTTCCGTTGACCACCGAGGCGACGTCCACCACAATGGTTTCCGCCGTCATCTCGTAGAGCGAATCCTGAACAGCCGTTAGCGTGATCGAGCCGCTTGTGCTACCCGCCGGGATTGCAATGCAGGTGTCGGAGCGGGTGTAGTCGGCTGCCAACGATGCGGTTCCTGAAAATGCGAGATTCACCGTCACGGCTTGGAAGTGTGGTGCTGACAGGGTTGCCGTGACGGTAGCCACGCCGGAATCCTCCGCCAGCGGACTGCCAGACAAACCAAGGGTCACGCCAGGCAGCGTGACCACGAGGTCTTGGGTGGAGTTGAACGTCGAACCCGGAATCGCGCGTAGACCCAGCAGATCCAACGCTAGGTTGTTGGCCTCGGCATTCCTGATTGGCTGGACGCCGCTATAGGTGGTCATCGGGTAGCTCGACGCCACCTTGCGCGTGTTGTTGTTCAGAGCGTAGAGATCCGCGCCTGCCGGCACACCGGGTCCCCAGACGTAGAACGGAACGGCATAACGATCAGGTTGTCCGTTTGACAATGTTGGAGGGTTGTCCTGATTGCCGTGATCGGCAGTAAGGATGATGGTCGTATTGCCGATCATTGCAGGAACATCCTGCTCGATCAATTTGAAGATCTTACCCAGCATCGTATCAACCACCACGACCTGGCTATTCCAGGTGGCGCTGCCCCATCCCCCGTTATGCCCGTAGTAATCGGTCTCGTTGATGTGCAGGAACGCATACCGGTTAGGGTTGGCGGATTTTTGCTGTGCGATGAAGGTGTCCACGACCACGCCGCCGAGGGTGGTGTTGATATAGGTGTTGTCGATCTTGTCGCGCCCGTTGTCGGCACCGGTCACGTCGATGGCTCCGTTGACAGCATTGTAGGAACCGCCACCGGTATAGGCTCCGAAAGTATCGAACAGCGAGAACTTGGACTTGTTCGCATACATACCGGTCCTCAGCCCGTTATCATGCGCCACGTCAAAGACGCTTGCCACATAGGATCCCTTGTTGAGATGGATCGTCGTGGTGGGGTCGGTGTTGAGAGTCCAGCCGTGGCCGCTGGCACCGTCTCTCGGCCGGCCCGTGATGATCGACGTGTGGTTGGGCAAGGTCTCCCA
Organism: uncultured Luteolibacter sp.; assembly: GCA_964458895.1. Taxonomy (GTDB): domain Bacteria; phylum Verrucomicrobiota; class Verrucomicrobiia; order Verrucomicrobiales; family Akkermansiaceae; genus Luteolibacter. The sequence goes on from CAYWLC010000044.1 coordinate 14,898, forward strand.
ATTGTTGTTGTCGATATGGGCGGCCAGCGTGGCAGCACCCTCGTTCTTCAATCGCGTGAAGTTGGGAATTGCGTATGGACCTCCGGTGGCCGTCCCATTGAACAATTTGTTCAGGTAGGTTCCTCCGAGGCCGTCCACGCTGATGACGATCACATACTGCGGTGCCGCCTGTGCACCAATCATCAGACATCCTGGCAATAACGTGCCGAAGCAGAGCAGACGAAGCCACCACAGAGCATAATTGAGCGTGTGAAGCCTTGCGTGTAGTGGTGAATACGTCATGGCGTCGTGGGTGGTGTTTTCCCCTCCGGTTGGCGGGCCGTGCAGTTGTTCAGCGGACTGAACAAGCTGTATGAAGAATAATCCACAGGACCCCAAAACAGCTCCGCATTTATTACGATTGATCGCGCGCGCCCTCCCATCAGCGACAGCACGCAAGGTGGTTGCCAGATGCCTATTCTTCCGTTGACACCTCTCTGGGGTCAGTTGGCATACCCGGTTGACACGGGGTCCGGTTTGTTGGATGGTCCTTTTGCGATCTGCTACAGCTCACGTACGTGGCCGGGGGCGTAATGGAAACCGGTATGGGCATGCTGAACATCGAACACATTCTTGAAAGCCACAAGTATCTTCCGTACATCGTCCTGCTCATCTGGACTTTCCTAGAGGGCGAGTCGATAGTAATTCTGGCCGGAATCGCAGCAAAAGAGGGAGACCTGTCATTGCCACTGATCATATTATGCGCCTTTTGTGGCAGCTTGTGCAGTGACCAGCTTATGTTTTTTTTCGGTCGTTACCGGGGCCAGTCGTTCGTCGCCAAGCGCCCGAGTTGGCAGGTGCGCGCGGTGAAAGTGTATCGCCTGCTGGAAGTGCACCAAACGTGGTTCATTCTGGGATTCCGCTTCCTTTACGGGCTTCGCAACATCTCTCCCTTCGTGATCGGAATGAGCGAGATCAAGACGCGGCGTTTCGTGATTCTCAACGTGCTCGGCGCGGCGCTGGGGGCAGTGTGGTTTGCGGGAGGTGGCTATAGGGACGGGGCGGCCACCGAGAGCTTCCTCGGGAAAAAAAACATGGTGTGGATTGTGCTGGCGATCGTGGCAATCGCGACCATCACATGGATTGTCAGGCTTATCCGGCGACGCACAACCTGAGCTGGGACACTGAGATATGAGCAGCGCGTTATCATAAGCCTTGCGCTGCACATCCGTCATCATCAACTTCGGATTATGGGGATGAATTCGTCTAACTTTATTTTGTGATCCCCGCTGGATCACTCCCTATGCCCAACAGGAGGGTGCCAGCCCGCAGTGCGAACCCGGCGCGGGTTTTCCACGGACAGGCCGGGCGCAGGATCTCCCAGCCTGACTGCTCTGCGCACTGACCATCGTCTGGAAGGCGATGGCCTCACATCCCTTCTGATAGGTGTCGATCGGGATGGGCATCCCCCGGAAAATCATGGTTGGGTCCGCTTCTGCGGCTTGAATTGGACGGCCCGGCGTTTGCCGTCGGCGATTTGGTCCGGCGACATCACCAACTCCAGCAGGGGCGCGTTGTCCTTTGCTTTTTCGTCCCCTTGCGCCGCAGCCAGCAGATACCACTTATAGGCTTCCACCTCATGCTTCGCGACGCCATCGCCGAGTTCGTAGCAGACGCCCAGATTCAATTGCGCCGCAGGATGGTTTTGTGCGGCGGCTTTGCGATACCATTTTACCGCTTCCACCGGATTCTTTGCCACCCCCAGCCTGCCGGCTTGGAACGCCTCGCCCAATTCATACTGTGCCGTAGGATCACCGGTCGTGGCTTTGGCGAAGAGATCAACCGGCGGGTTACTGCCGGATCCACCTTGCATAAAGTCGCTTGGCGGAAGTTCCGGCGGCATGAAATTACTGGCGCGTTTCTGTCCATCGGCCCGTTGCTGCTGGGTCAGCTCAGGTTCCATGAGGGGCACGGCTTGCTTTGCCAGTTTCAACCCTTGAGCCGTCGCCAGCAGCAACCACTTGTAGGCCTCTACTTCATCCTGCGCCACGCCTTGGCCTTTGACGTAACAATAGCACAGATTGAATTGCGACAGAGGATAGTCCTGCTCGGCAGCCTTGTGAAACCATCTCACCGCCTCCGCCGCGTCCTGCACCACACCTTGGCCTTCAGAGTACCGGACTCCGAGATTGTGTTGGGCTAAGACTAGTCCCTGCTCGGCGGCCTTGCGACACCACCTCACTGCTTCCACCTCGTCCTTCACAACGCCTTGACCGTCGCGGTAGCAATTGGCGAGATTGTGTTGAGCTTCGGCATCTCCTTGCTCAGCGGACCTGCGCCACCACTTCACCGCTTCCTCATCATTTTTTGAAACGCCTCTGCCCTCTGCATAGCAGTTGCCGAGGTTGAATTGGGCTTTGGCATGTCCTTGATCGGCGGCCTTGCGCCACCATTTTACCGCTTCCACGTCATCCTTTGGAACGCCTATGCCAAGGGTGTGGCAAATTCCGAGGTAGTGTTGAGCACAAGCGTATCCTTGCTCCGCGGCCTTGCGCCACCACTTCACCGCTTCCACGTCATTCTTTGGAACGCCTCTGCTATTGGTGTAGCAAATTCCCAGGTAATGTTGGGCTTCGGCATCTCCTTGCTCAGCGGCCTTGCGCCACCATTTCACCGCTTCCGCATCATCCTTTGGAACGCCTCTGCCATCAGTGTAGTAAACTCCGAGATTATGCTGGGCTTTGGCATCTCCTTGCTCAGCGGCCTTGCGATACCACTTCACGGCTTCAGTATCGTCCTTTGCAACGCCTTGGCCGTTTTCGTAACATTGTCCGAGTTTGAATTGTGCTGCGGCATCTCCTTGTTCAGCTGCTTTGCGCTTGAATTTCGTGGGATCTAGCGCGTCGCTGGCACCTGGCTCCGCGTGACTCCATGTGCCGCACAACCCCACTGCCAGAACCAGTGTGGCAAGCATGGTGCTAACGCTCGATAATCCACCATGCTCCTTGGGTTGAAGCATGTGAAGGCCCTGATTTGATTGCTTCCCGTGCCATCGTGAACATGGCAGGAGTTGGGCGGGGGATTTAATTTTGAGGGATGCGTTCATGGCTTGTATGCGGTTGAGCAAAGCTTCTCACGCCGGGCAGTTGGGAGGATCCTTCATGGTATCTGTCTGATGGTTATCTTGATTATCCTATTCGCAGGAAAATTCAATTAGTATAAATAAAACCGAAGATTCGTGAAGCCAACGTCAGGCCACATATTGCTGCTAGTAAAAGAAAACAAACAGCCATGAGCTGATACCATAGTATTGAGTCAGATTTGCAAGAAAATTCCAGAGTCCCTTGTGGCGAAAATTGCCCGCAAGTACGGCTTCGACGACCAAGCCCGCACTTTCAGTCCATGGAGCCATTTTTGTGAGCCTGCTCTATGCCCAAATCACCCACTCCATTGGACTCAATGATGGCTATGAATTGTCTTATGTAACCCTGCCGGATCCCTCCCAATGCCTAACAACAATGCGCAAGCCCGCAGCGCGAAACCGCAGCGGGTTTTCCACGGGCGCGCCGGGCGCACGATCTCCCAGCCGGATTCTTCCGCGAGCGCGGTGAGTTCCGGCGATGGATTGACCACGGTGGCCGTCTCACACAGCGCGAGCATCGGCAGGTCCGCGCGGCTGTCGGTGTAGGCGCGGCTGTGGCGGAGTCTGCCGTTTTCGAAGCACGATGGAGGTAGTAGATGCATCAGGCGCCCGACCTTGGCGGCACCCTTGTGGTTTTCAAGGTCGGGGAGGAGCGGGCCGAATTCCACCGGCGTGCCCAGCGCGAGATCAAAGCCGAGGGCGCGGCCGATTTCCGCCACGTAAAACTCCGGGCTGGCGGAGCTGAGGATCAGCAAGTGCCCGCTGGCGCGCTCGAGCTCGATTTTCCCGCGCAGTTCCTGATAGATCCCGGGCATCAGGGCTGCGGCGAATTCACGCGCGTATTGCGCGAGCGTTGTGGGATCGATGCGCCAGAGGTAGCTCAGGAACACCCGTTTCATGCCCGCCGCGCCGAGCAGGCCGGTGAGCGGCAGGAATGCGAGAAACAAGGGCAGGAACATATTGCGCCAGGGCTCGCGACGCAGCACGAAATGCCGGAACAAGAGCTGGCAATCCCAGGCGATCAGGGTGCCGTCGAGATCAAACAGGGCAATGCCCGGCGGCGGGGTGATGGGAAGCGGGGCTGGCACGGTGAGCGAGGTTGGCCGGGAGCTTGGCAGGTAGGTGGGCTGGGAAAAGCCGAAAATCCTGTTGTCAAACGGCGGCTTTGACAAAGCCCCGCGCTCCCGCTAACCACGTTCATGCGATCACTCATCAAGCACGTCCTGCGGCGTGAGGAACCCACCGATGACCTTCATGTCGCCGGTTGGGTGCGCACCCGCAGGGATTCCAAGGCCTTTTCCTTTCTCGAACTCAACGACGGCAGCTGCCTCGGCAATCTCCAGATCGTCGCGGACACAGGCATCCCCGGCTACGAGGACATCGCCCAAATGGCCACCGGTGCCTCGATCGAGGTGCGCGGGCGACTGATCCCGTCGCCCGCCGCCGGACAGAAGTGGGAGATGCAGGCCGATTATGTTAGATTGTTAGGTGGAGCGCCGGAGGATTATCCCCTGCAGAAAAAAGGGCACAGCGCCGAGTTTTTGCGCAGCATTGCACATCTGCGCCCGCGCACCAACCTCTATGGAGCGGTGTTCCGCACGCGCAGCCGCATGGCCTACGCCGTGCACCGGTTTTTCCAGGAGCGGGATTTCATTTACGTCCACACGCCCATCATCACAGCCAGTGATTGTGAGGGGGCCGGCGAGATGTTCCGCGTGACCACCCTGGCGGACGACAAGATCGCCCGGGAAAGCGAGGACTTCTTCGGCAAGCGCGCGTTTCTAACCGTGAGCGGCCAGCTCGAAGCCGAGACCTTCGCCTGCGCGCTCTCCAACGTCTATACCTTCGGCCCCACCTTCCGCGCGGAAAACTCCAACACCTCGCGCCATGCCGCCGAGTTCTGGATGATCGAACCGGAAGTCGCCTTCTGCGACCTCGCGGGCGACATGGACCTGGCCGAAGCGCTGGTGAAATTCCTGGTAAAAGAAATGTTAGAAAACAACGAGGGTGATCTGGAGATCTTCGCCAAGTTCGTGGACAAGGGGCTGCGCGAGCGGCTTGAGTTTGTTGCCAGCCGCGCCTTCGAGCGCATCCCCTACACCGATGCGGTGGAACTGCTCAAGGCCGGCGGCGCGAAATTTGACTATCCCGTGGAATACGGCCTCAACCTCCAGTCCGAACACGAGCGCTGGCTCACCGAGGAACATTTCAAGAAGCCAGTCACGGTTTTCAACTATCCGAAGGAGATCAAGCCCTTCTACATGCGCCTCAACGACGACGACAAAACGGTGACCGCCATGGACGTGCTGGTCCCCGGCATCGGCGAGATCGTCGGCGGCAGCCAGCGCGAGGAACG
>CAYWLC010000045.1:0-20358 GCA_964458895.1 uncultured Luteolibacter sp.
AATCAGCCTCCAAATCCATCCTAAAAACTTTTACAGATGAAAAGTTGCGCGGCCCATCGCGCTCACACCACCGGCATCCATCCCGTGTGGTCGCAACTTCTGCTAGACCGCCTGCAAACACAAAACGCATAAGAGCACCTCACAGGTCGCTCCGGGCTTGTTCAACCAAGGGCGCAGCCGAAGTCTCCGCTACGCTCCGACTTCGCAGCACCCTTTATTGTTGGCCGGATTTTGACCGGTTCAAACTCAAAAAGGTTCGGAAAACTATTAAACTATGGACGCTCATGGGTCGTCCGAGATTGAAGTAATTTGGTGGTATACCCCCCGATGAGTGAACCTGAATCCATATACATCCAGTCGGAAATATACCTCAGTTCGAACTCGATTGGCTCCATAAAACGGATCAGATTCGTGTGCGGTTCAACAGCAACAACTCCACGAGCCTTCTTGCCAGTGAAGTCAAGGTCAGCTACCCAAATGTGTTCGTATGAATCTCCGATATCAAAGGCGATCTTAACGAGAAACGACGTTTGTTGAGGCGTAGGATTGCGAAAGGCGTCAAAAAACTGGCGAATGGAATTCTTCGCTTCGTCAATGGCAGCTTCCATCGCTGGATCACGAGAGGGAACTGAGGTAATATTGTTATCTTGCATTGTATTCTTGTCGGCCAACGTGGCGATCACCGGCCCGCGGAACGCGGGTCCGTGTGGATTGCATGGTTACCTGCCGTTAATGTATTTTTTGAATGCCTTATAATTCTGCGATTCAAAACCACAGCCAAGATAGAATCTGTGAGCTTTTCCCCTTTTGGCTGATGAAACAAGAGTGATATATCTACAGCCTCTCGATTTCGCGATCTTTTCCACCTCTTCCATAAGCATAGATCCAATGCCTTGTCCCTGTGCCTGCTTCGTAATAATCACATTTTCAACAATCATAAAGGGGATACATTTCCCAAAAAGATCGTGACAAACGATACCCACTAAAGACCCGACCAATTGTCCGTTCTTCTTTGCACCCAAGAGACAGTAATTATTGTCTTTGAGAATTACAGAAAGAATGTCCTGCATCCTTTGCATATCAGCTTTCTCATTGATCAACTCACTTTGCAGAGAAGCCAACGTGGTAAGTCTATCTCTTGAATTGCAGTTATTTCTATTTTGTCTTTATCTTCCATAGCGTTAGATGTGCGCCCACCGGCGCGGTTGAAAGGATGGTGAAATGAAATTGTGGTGATTAGGCCGGTTGGTGCGCCACGACTTGTTATGCCTTCGGGATTTTGGCTTCGAACGCTTTGAGCTTCTCGATCAATGGCTGCTCCTTGGCGTCCTTATCTGCTGCGAACGCTTCCAATCCATGTCCCAGCGACGAAATCTCTGCCGTCAATCCACCAGTCGGTGTCCAGGTCCGGCCGTGGAGGTCGCCTAGCCCTCTCACCCAAACCGAAAACTCGTAGGTGATGCCATCCAAACCCATCGATGCTTTGGCGGGATATTTGGTGTGTTGAAGCATCCGCCCCCAAGCCCGCTGTATCGCAATGGCAAGCTCCAAAGTGATTTCGCGGTCGATGCGAGTGATCTTCACCTTCTTGGTCTTCTTCTCATCGTTGTTGTCAGCCATCGAATAATAGAGGCTTTCAGAGGCATGCGTCACCGTAATGAAATACTTCATCTCATCATCGGGCACTGCCCACCATCCACCATGCTTCTTCTTCGCTTCGTCTGAAATCTCCGCATGGACTGAAACGCAGGTCTCCGCGCCAAATGATGGCCTTGCAATAAAGCGTCCGAATCGACCATCCGTGGAAAAGAGGTGCTCAGCGATCCTCCGATCATAAGCGTCTGGCGGATAATCCACCGGTGTCAGATGATTCGGCTGAGCGCCATGTTCGACTTCAAAGAATTTGTCTGCTTTGGCAGCGATCGGGAAGAGAGCGATGAGAAGGCAGAAATATTTCATGGCATAACAGTCTTTATTAGTAGTATGTCCGGACGTGATATCCGGGAGGCTGATGAGAGGACCTTGGCTCGGAAATGCCTGATTTGTCAAGGATATTTGGGCGGCGCGTGCGTATATCAGGCAGGTAGGGACCCCGTTTTTCGGGGTGACCTGCTCTAGCGGATATCAGGGAGGAGCCTTCGGCTCGGTGTTTCGGTTGCGGCTGCGCCGCTCGGTGTTTCAGTTGAAGAAGAGCGAATGATCGGTGCGGAGCGGCTGGTTCATTCTCTCTCACCGAAACACCGAAACACCGAAACACCGAAACACCGAAACACCGAAACACCGAAACACTTGGGAGATAGAATGTTCAAAAGAACACTTTATGTATTGACACTGGGGAGTGAGGCGGCATGATGGGTGGCGATGAATGCGACCATGACACGCAAGACACGCTGGTGTTGGAGAAAGGATTTGGCTGGATTTCGGGGGCTTCCTGACCGGGAACGTGCGGGATTTCTGGTGTTGCTGGAGTGGTTTGAGAACTTCCGGCTGCGGCACGAACTGGAGGCCGGGAGGGAGGCGGCTGCGGCGTTCTGGCGTACGGAGGTGCTGCGGGAGGGCCGCGTGCGGGAGCCGTGGCAACTGGAGCAATGGGGCGCGGCGCTCCGGTGGTAACGAGGCGGTCAAGCGCGCGGCCCAAGCGGCAGGGATCGAGAAGCGGGTGACGAGCCATGCGTTGAGGCATTCGTTTGCGACACATCTGCTAGAAGATGGCATAGACTTGCGGACGATCCAGGACTTGCTGGGTCACGAGGATATTTCGACGACGGAGATCTACCTGCATGTGGCGATAGGCGCCAATGGGCTAGGCGTGGTGAGTCCGCTGGATCGATTGTGAAGATGTGTTTCAAGTTTCACGGGGAAGTCTGAATCTAGCAGAATATACCACTCTTTTCCTGCTTTCCTGATTTCCTCATTCAAAACCTCAATGACCATCCAGGGAAGCAGAGCAGTGAACAGCGCCCCGCACGCACCCTGCTCCTTTGCGTCTTTGCGCTCTTTGCGCGAGACCCTCTTCACTCTGCGAATGACCAGCGGCCAGAGGTGCTTGCGAACCGCGCTTTTGCCCACATGTGAGGTCGATGGCTTGAAGATTTCCACGCGCAAAGAGCGCAAAGGCGCAAAGGAGGCGGTTAGGCTGTCACAACTTTTCCGCCGCATTTCTGGGCTGGAAGAAGAGGTTTTAGCTCTTGGTGAAATCCAGGTGGTCGTCGTTCCGTCCTGCCATCCGTCATCCTTGCGCCTCGCACTGTCTGCGCTCCCGGCGGTAGCGCGCCACCTTGCTCTCCGCGCTCCGTTCATGGACACCTCGGGTGAAAATGTTAGAACCCGTCATTTCAGGATCCATGGCACTTTCCTACAGAAAGATCCACCGAAATCCACGAAGAGCCCAAAATTCTTCCCTTGGCGAGCTTTGCGTCTTGGCGGTGAATTCCTTTATTGTCTTTAAAGGGGAAGACCGCGTGAACGCGGAACTCCCGGCGCCGAGCCAGGCGATGAGGTGGATATTAATGTATCGTTAGATAAAAAAAATCACGCCTGCCGGGAACCGGCGAGGCGTGATTTCGATGAGGGACGGGCGGTAAAATGTGTCAGAACCTGTAATACAAGCCGGCGGAGATCTGCCACTGGGACCATTCCTTGTCTCCGCTGTTCTTGGCATGGCGGACGGTGGTGTCGAAATCCATGCGGTCCATGAACATCTGCCTGCGATAGGATAGAAACACGCTGAGGTTGTCCTGGTTGTTTAGCGATGTGGCAACTGTTCCGACCTGCTCATAATTGGAAAAATTCATATCCAGGCCGCCAGTCAGGCTTCCTCTGAGGAGGTCGCGGGTCAGGACGGAGGATACCCTCAGGTTTTTGATCGAATAATTCGCATCCGAAGGGGATGGCACGGTCACGTAGGCGACGGTGTTTTCCCATAGCAGTCTCTCGGAGATGGCATACCTGGCTATCAGTCCGCCGGTGACGCCCATGGAGGAACCGGAACCACTGCGGGAATAGGTGGCGTTTTCAAGGCCAAACGAGGCCATGAGCCTGATTTTCTCGCCCATGAGGTATTGGGTCTGCATGCTGACAGCCCATGCGTCACGGCTGCCCGTGTTGGAGGATTCCTCCTTGGTATAACGGACGGATGGGCCGAAGCTGAAACGTTCGGTCGCGCTCCAGAATCCGCCGATCTCAGCGGAGTACATGTTAGATCCGACCAGGGAATTCGATCCGTAGTCGGATGTGGCGTAGCGGAGGTTGGCGAACAAGGATGTTCTTGGGGCGATTTGATAGGAACCCGTGACGCCGGATTGCAGCAGCGTGCCATTGACAAAGGTTCCGGTGAGGAGATCCGTGCCGGAAATCGTGTTGTAATTGGCGTAGGCGCTGATCCTGGTTTTCGCGCCTTCGAATTTCAGGTTGATGTTGCCGGATTGGTCAAAGCCGTTGAGCGCCGGATTGTTCAGATAGATACGCTGTTTCGGTTGGTAATTGACCGTGAGCGAGAACGGGGCACCGCCGTTCGGATCGCTGTAATAACTGATCCACGGATCGATTTGAGTGGTCAACTCGCTACTGGGGTGGCTGGACTCGAGGAAAAAGTTCGAGTCATAGGTCGAGGTCACGCCGAGACCGTAAACAAATCCGCCCTTGAATCCCTCGGCGGGGCCGAATATTCCCAGTTCAGGGTTTGGCAGGATGCTGCGCAAGCCCATGGGCACCTGGTCCGCAATGCCTGTTGTCAGGCTTTGCCCGTTGGCGGGACACCACAGATGAATGCAGATGGCGGTCAGGACAACGCTTGGAACAGCCGTGGTGTTGCCATGGATCTTTCGTCTGCCAATGGTGGACATGGGATAAGGGCGGGGGGAGGAGTTATGGGTCTTTTTAAGGATCATGACGGGAAGCACACAGGCATCCCTCACGATGCTTACCAATTGCTTTGTTTGACATAGATCACGTCATAGGGGCGCACATAGAACGGGGTGCTTTCGGTGCCATTGAGGGTGTTGTTCATGTTCAACACGTATTGACGGTTCTTGCCACCATGGTTTCTAACCACAACCACATTTCTGGGGTTGGCGAACTTGGTGAAGCCGCCTGCTTCCATCACCGCTTCCAGCGCGGTCATCGGCCGATCCAGAGGAATCTTGCCAGCCCGCAGGACCTCGCCGGACACATAGACGCCGGCCGAAGCATTCGCCAGCGAAACCACGACAGTCGGGTCCTGAAGGTGGGATTGATAGAGGGAGGTCAACTGCTCCTGAAGGCTGGTGACCGTCCTGCCCGCGGCGCTGATGTCACCCACGGTTGGCAGGCTGACCCTGCCGTTTGGCTGGATCTTCTGTTTGGTGTTCAACTCCGGGGCACCGGAAAACGTGACGCTGATCTCATCGCCGGCCGAGAGGGTGCTGCTCGGTTTGGAAACATAGGCTTCCGCAGGCACCGGAGGGGGCGTATGCATATCACCGCATCCCACCAGTGCGCACACCGGCACGAGCGCGGCGACACAGGCAAGAAAAGCCGCCAGTTGCCGACGCGCCGGCAAGCACAGTCCGTCCGTGATGCGGGCGAGCCAGGCGCCATGTCTGTTAGAATTGCCATCCCCACGCCGTGTGGAGTCCGTTTTGTCATCCATTCCGTTGGTAGTCATATTGGTGTTTGGTAGGTTGCGTTGCATTCGGTGATCTGTTAGGATTCGGGCGCTGGGGGGCGGTCATTGCACGCCGCCATGATCCAGATAGGTGGTCCAGTCGTCCGGCAGCGGGCAGTTTTCTATTCCGCTGGCGATGCGTCCTTCCCAATCGGGATTGAATGAGGTGCTGGTTCCATAGACCATGATAGGGTCCTCGTTGCTGATGCTGAGCAAGGCATGGGCGACACCCGGAGGGATCACCACGCCCGCATTGTTGTTTCCCGGGTTGCTATCGCCGTGGATGGTGAAGCGCATGATCCGGCGTGTCAAGCCTTCCCGTTCATCGACGAGAATCATTTCAGTGATGCCTGTGAGGAAAAACATAACATCCCATTGCTCCAAGTCATAGGGACGGCGGGAATAGTCGTCGGGTGAATCGACAAACAGATCGCGCATCCACTGAGCGGGAGGGATGCCATCGGGAACGTGCGGCGGGTGGATGTGGAAACCTTTGGCGCTGTCCCGGTGCATGAACGCGGACGCCCACTGCCGCGGGGCCAGGCCGATGCGGGCGAGCACACCCTCGTTGAGCCGGATGAGTTCCGAGAAATGTCCGCGGCCCTTTTGTTGGAACACGCGCCGTGGAATCAACTCCACCCCGGGAATCCAAACGGATGCCAGATCGTCCCGGCCGGAGATCACCTCGCCGACGTCCACGCCGGTGGTGGCCAGGCGCCGGGCCAGGCTCTCTTTCGAGTAATCACGGGTTTCCATGCGTGCCCGGGTGGATGCCGTCACGCCTGACCATCTTTTGCTAGCAATGGAGTCCATGAGATGGGGAATCGATATTCGTCACAGGGACTTTAGATAATCTCCGTAAGGAGTTCCAGCATATTTTTCGCTAGAAGTGTCGAGCTGTTTGCGGTTGATGCGGCCCTGAGCGAAGGCGATTTCCTCCGGGCAGGCGATTTTCAAGCCCTGGCGTTGTTGGATGACCTGGACGAACTGGGTTGCGTCGGCGAGTGAGTCGGGGGTGCCGGTATCAAGCCAAGTGGTTCCCCGTCCCAGGATTTCGACGCGCAACTCGCCGCGTTCGAGATAGACACGGTTGAGATCGGTGATTTCAAGTTCACCCCTTGGGGATGGTTTCAGATTGCGTGCGATATCCACCACCCGGTGGTCGTAGAAATAGATTCCGGGCACCGCAAAATTGGATTTAGGTGCTTTGGGTTTTTCCTCGAGCGAGAGCACGTTCCCGTGCTTGTCGAATTCCACGACGCCATATTGTTCGGGTTGCTGGGTATGATAGCCGAAGATGGTGGCCCCATGGGTCCGTTTGGATGCCGCAAGCAGCGATTTTCCGAGGTCGTGGCCATAGAACAAGTTGTCACCGAGGATCAAACAAACCGGATCACCCATGATGAAGGACTGCCCGATCAGGAACGATTGTGCGAGGCCTTCCGGTTTTGGTTGTTCGGCGTAGGAGATGGCCAGCCCCCACTGCGAGCCGTCTCCTAACAGATTTTCGAAACCGGGCAGGTCGTGCGGTGTAGATATCACCAGGATGTCACGGATGCCTGCGAACATGAGCACCGAGAGGGGATAGTAAATCATGGGTTTGTCATAAACCGGAATGAGTTGTTTGCTCACCGAGTGGGTCATCGGGAACAGGCGGCTGCCGGTTCCTCCCGCGAGTATGATTCCCTTGCGCAGGTTCTGGTCGGCGGGTGATAGTTTCAAGTGGTTGTTGTCCATGGATGATAGAAAGGTGTTTCACCGGCGGATCACGCGGAAGCATGTTGCGTCCGCAGTTTTCGACTCAGGTAATCGCGCAGGGCCGAGCGCCAGCCGCGTGGGTGAATTCCAGTCAGGGCGGCGAACTTGCCGGTGCAAAGAGCGCTGTTATGCGGGCGTTTCGCAACGAATGCGGGGACCGAATCCACCGGCACCCCGGTAATCTCACCGGTCACCACGGGAACACCTGACGCGCGGGCGCCATCCAGGCAGAATTGGCCCCAGTCGCGCCACACGCACGGACTGGAATTACACAAGTGGACGATTCCCGAGGCGGGACCACCGCGGCGGTCTAACACGAGAGCCGTCAGCCAGCGGACGAAGTCGAGCGTGTAGGTGGGGCATGCGATCTTGTCACCAGGCAGGGTGAGGTTGGGGTCGGTGCAGGCTTTATCGATCACCCAGTCCGGAAACGCCGGTCTGCCGGGACCGAAGAGCCATGAAGTCCTGAGGATGAGATTGCGCGCGGAGGCATTCAGCACCTTGGCCTCACCCGCGAGTTTGGATGCGCCGTAAACACTGATGGGGTGGGTCCTGTCCGACTCCACATAAGGCTCTGTCTTCGTGCCGTCGAACACCAAGTCCGTGCTGATATAGGTCACGTGCGCACGTTTTGCCGCGGAGATTTCCGCGATCCTGCCGGCTCCCTCGGCGTTCACCGCGAAGGCCTCCGCCTCATGGGTTTCACAGTAGTCCACCGCCGTCAGCGATCCGGTGAGAATGAGTTGGTCGTATGCGAGGTCTGCCAGTGTGGCATCGATCGATGCGGCGGAGCCAAGGTCGAGATGCTTGTGGTCGAACCCGATGACGTGATGACGGGGCCCGAGAAAATCTAACAGACACGAGCCCAAGCGACCGCCTGAGCCGACCACCACGATCCGCTTTTCATCCTGGTTCTCGTCAGGCGGTATGCCGCGCTTGTCCATCATGGTTTGTGGGTGTTGCCTGGAAGCGGCGCAACGCACGGCAGGCATAGTTTCTCGGTTTTCGGGATTCGTCGATAAAACCTTTCAGCGACTCGATGCGGGTCAGATAGCTCATCTCCCATGCGGGGCAGCCTTCATCGTCGGGTCGGGGGGTGCGGCGTGGCAGGCGCCGCAGGAAGAGTTTCAGTTGGACCCAGGAGGCGAGCAGCGCGGGGCAGGACATGCGCGAGTGTTCCCAATGGTGCATGAGGTAGGCGCGTGTGCGGCCGAAGCGTTTGGCGGCGGCCAGCCAGTTAGATCGTAACAGGCGCGCGGGGTCGGGATGATGGGTCACATGGGTGTCGGTGACGCGGTGGATTCTCAGACCGGCTTGCATCATCTGCATTCCGACCAGTGTTTCCTCCCCAAAACCGGAGGCTCCGGGGCCGAGTTGCTCGTCGAAATTATCTATCAGATCAAACACCGAGCGTTGGATACCCATGCTGGCACCGACGAGTCCGGGTGAATTCCCCACGGGGTCGCCTGCCTCGGCGAGCCAGAGTTCGTGCATGGGGGTGAACCACGGGCGGCGGAGGTCGTCGGCCAGCAGGACGCGTCCGGCCACGGCCTCGCAGCGATTTTCGAACAACGGGCGTGCCATGTTTTCCACCCAGTTTTCCGCAGGTTCCACGTCGTCATCGGTGAACAAGAGGATGTCGCCTCGAGCTTGTGCCATGGCGGTGTTTTGCGCGCGGCTTTTGCCGGGCTGCGGTTCGTAAACATGGCGGATTTCGATGGATGGATGGCTTGCGGCCTTGACCACGTCGGCGGTGCGGTCGGTGGAACCGTTGTCCGCAACGATCAGTTCCACCTGCCAATTGGAAGGCACCCTCACGTTCTGGAACGCACGCAAGGTATTGGCGAGCATGTTTGCCCGGTCGCGGGTGCACAGGATGATGGAACAATTCGGATTCACGGGTTGATGGGATCGTAATGACGGTTGATGACAAAACGGACCGCCTGTTCCAAGTGCGGTGCGGTGGCATCCCACGTCCAGTTGCGCAGGAACGCATCCCATGCCGTGGCCGTCAGATGTTCCGCAAGGCACTTGTCGCGCAGGATGCGCACACAAGCCGCCGCGAAATCCGCTGCGGATTCCGCCAACAACAACTCACGATTGTTAGATACGTCGTAACCATAGGCGCCGAGCGGGGTTGATACCACCGCACACTTGCGGCTGAAGGCATTGCTGATTTTCACGCGGGTGCCGCCGCCCACGAAGACGGGAACGATGGTCATCGACCATGTGGCCATTTCCGCATCCGCGTCCGCCAGCCAGCCGAGGCCTTCGACATTGGGCGCACCGGACCATTCGGGCAGTTCGCTGTTACGACCGACGAGGCGCAGCACGGTATTGGGTTCCTTCCTGAGGATCTCGGGCCAGACCTCGCGCAGGAACCAGCGCATTCCGTGAGCATTGGGGGCGTAGGTGAACGAGCCGATGAAGCCGATGCGGGCGGGCGTGGATGGCGTGCGGACCGGAGTCACGTCCGGGGCATCGTAGCCGTTGTGCACGACAAACACGCGTTCCGAATTGCCAAAATGCGAGCGGTCCGGCTCGCTGCACACCGTCATGGCGTCGAAGCGTTCGAAGAGGCGGGCCTCATGACGTTTCCAGAGGCATAACTGGCGGAACGCGCGCAATTTGGCCTCCAGCCGGGTGGCTTGTGCGATGACCGTCTTGTTCAACTCGCTGGGAATGTCATCAATATCAAGAATCGTTTTCGGCCACCGCCAGAGGTCGAACCCGTTGGCGACACGCAGGCCATGGACCCAAACCACGTCATGGTCCGCCATCAATTGTGTTAGGTGATGGCGGTCCCGGTCGGATGCCTTGAGGCCGTGGGTGTTCAGATAGCTGGATCCGAGTTCATGGCGGATGCGTTCCCCCCAACCCCGGACCTTCCACGGGTGGAAATCAAAAACCGCGGATGGGCGCGACGGGTTCGGCTGGGGATCGGGCGCATCGGTATATTTCTCGTAAGATCCCGCCAACACGAGGCGGACCTCGGCGAAGCGGCTCAACTGGCGGAGAAGATGCCGCGCCCGCAGTCGGGCACCCTGCTCCTGACCCTGCGGCGCGTGCGAAGTCAGGAACAGTATCCTCGGCGGACGATGGCTGCTTGGAATCATGATCAAAACCGATAGTGATGGTTCAATGACATGCTGAGGAGTTCTTGGGTTAGGATACACGAATTTAACCACAGAGATCACAAAGAACACAAATAAGACGCCGTTCTTTGTGTTCTCTGTGCTCTTTGTGGTTCATCTTCATAATTAGTGTAGTTCAAGCTGCCGTCCAGTCAGCAGGTCGGCCGCCGGCAGGGGGATCAACCCCTCGCCATTAAACCATGATCTAACAGAAAGTGGTGCGGCTTGCGGCCAGCGCTTGCGACCGGGGGCCAGTGACGCCAGGTGTTGCCAGGCAAGGCGGCTGCCTGACAAGGCCTCCCAGAGGACGAACCTGCGGCTTTCCGCAGTTGTGGCATACCGCGCGTGCTTCCGGAGGTATTGGCGGAGTTCCCCTGTGCGCCTCACCAATTCATGGATATCCTCGCGCCTGCTCCCGGCGTCAAGAAACTGGTCCAGATTGAGCATCACGTCGCCGATCATGGCATCGAGCAATGCGTGATGGTCCGGCGAGCCGAGGCGGGTGGCGGCGGTGGCCTGGTTGGGGTGCATTCGCCAGCCGCCCCAGGTATCCGGCACATGAACCGTCGAGGTGGCGAGCCCTGCACGGAGGTTCCAGTGGAAATCACCAAGCGAACCCCAATCCGTCGGATAATATCCAATCCGCTCGAACAGCGTGCGTCTGATGAGGAGTTGCGTGACGGAGGAATAAATGTTATCACCTAACAAACAAAGAATGCCATCAAACGGGGCGACACGCAGGTGCGGTTGCGTCAACAGACCGCCGCAGCTTCTCGCAAACAGGGAACTTTCCGCCCACCAGTCGCGGTCGGCATGGCCGTCCTCATCCATCACCCTCATGGGACAATGCGCCAGCCCGCAATCAGGATTCTGCTCCAGGGCGGCCACCAGTTTTTCAAGACAATCGGGAGCCATCGTGTCATCGCTCGTCGCGATGTAGATGAAATTTCCGCAGGCCATCCTGATGGCGCGGTTGAAATTCCGATAGATCCCGTCCTTCATGGCCTGGTAAACCCGGACCCGCGGATGTTGTGCGGCGAATTGTTCGAGCATGCCGGTGGTGCCATCCTCCGAATGGCTGTCCACTGCGATCAGCTCCCAATCGGTGAACGTCTGCCGACGGATGCTCTCCAGCCGTTCCGCCAGAAACCGGCTGCTGTTGAGTGTGGGCAGGCAGATGGAAACACGGGTGTTCATCTAACAAAAATGAAGGGAAGGGGGGTTGGGGCCAGGGGCGTTCTTTCCGGATACAGCCCCTGACCCCTTACCGCCTAACCCCTCAGTATGGCGGCAAATTTTCCGATGTGCTATGATTCGTCGCGCAGCAGGTGCGGCGTCCAGAATTCACGATCAAAGCGCTCCCATGCATGGCAGCCGAAAGGCATGTGGCCACCGTTCATTTCAAAACAGGTCCTCGGCGCGGCCTCGAAGGCGAAGCGCAGTCCCTGCTCCAGCGAGGCAACCTTGAACTCCGGCATGTATCGCACCGCCTTGTCCGACCAGAACAGGTCGTTGTTGCGCCCGTGCGCGCCCGGGTCATTCATCTCATGCCACTCCCTGATCACGCGCTTGAGCAGTTTGAATCCCGGCAGGCGCGCTTGAATCCATTCCATCCCAGCCACCAGCCATGCCGGTGCCGCATGGCAGAATTGATCGAGCCACCACGCGCCCGGATCCATCCGATGTCTGTTAGCAAGCACGGTGAGAGCACTGGACACCCGCAACAGGGTGAAGCCGCCGTTGCCAACCCGCGGGCGCGTCACCCAGGCGGTGTCCTCGCAACGAATCCATGGCGGGCCGATATAGTCGAGATCGGTCGCGCACCAGGCCGCGATCTGGTCGGAGAAAACCAGGCTGTCCAAATGATAGAAAAACACGAACTTGTAATCCAGGAATTCCCGATAGAACGACGGATGTCCTAACAGCTTCCCGTGGGCTCCCGCCGAACCGAAATATTTGCGGGCAAACCGTTTCACTTGGAATCCCGGTATTGCCACGTCCAGGCCATTTGGGGCCATCAGATATTTGTCATGGTCACCGAGGTAATGGACCAGATGCCGCAGTGAAATCCGTTCGTTGTCGGTGAGTTCCGCGCGGACCGACAAGGGCACCACGATGGCGACACTTCGGGTCGGCGGTTTGTCCAGTTTGAAGGGAGGCACCAGCATCCGGTTCACGCAACCGATGATTTGACGCATCATGACGGCGATTCGGTTGGTGGCCACAATCGATCCGCCTCGCTGACATGAGTCACCGGCAGCGGCCACTCGATGCCGAGCGCGGGATCGTCATAGGGGATGCCGCGCGCGCAGTCGGGCGAATAAGCGGCTCCCATCAGATAGAACAACTCCGCGTCGTCAGTCAGCGTTTGGTGGCCGTGAGCGAACATTTCCGGAACATAGATTGCCCGGCCGTTGTCGGCGCTCAGTTCCAGGCCGAGATGCTGTAGAAAGGTCGGCGACCCGGGACGCATGTCAACAATCACGTCCCAGACCGCGCCGCGGATGCAACGGATGAATTTTGCCTCGCAGTCGGGAAGTCCCTGATAGTGCATGCCGCGCAGGGTTCCCTTCAGGTGGCTGTGGGACAGGTTCGCCTGCACGACATGGAACGGCAACCCGTGCCGCAGGAACTCCCCGGTGCAGAACGCCCGTGCGAAATACCCGCGTTCGTCCTCTTTCCGATCGAGATCGACGATGAAAGCGCCCGCAAGTTTGGTGGGGTGAAAGATCATGGGCAAAGGGGTTTTCTAAGTGGCGCGAACGGTGGCATGGTGACCTGCATCACCATTTTTTCCTTTCATCGCGTGTCCTTGTTCCTATAAATCCGCTGGGTATTCCGTTTCCGGGTGAAGTCCGCCGCCGGAATGGCGCAACCCCGCCGGTCAACCCTATCAACAGAATATGATTTCTCATGTCCACTCCGCATAAACTCCGTGTTGGTGTCATCGGGACCGGCTTGTTCGCCGAAGTCGGTCACATTCCCGGTCTGCAATCCCATCCGGGTGCGGAAGTCGTGGCCGTATGCGGGCGGCGCATGGAAGCGGCGCGGACCCTTGCGGATCGTTTCGGCATCCGGATGGCGATGGATGATTTTCATGAACTTTGCGCCCATCAGGAGATTGACGCCATCACCATTGCCAGCGCCAACGTGGTCCACGCCGCGCAGGCGATCGAAGCCTTGCGCCATGGCAAGCATGTCTTCTGTGAGAAGCCACTCGCCATGACGGTGGGCGAAGCCAGGGAGATGGCGGATGCCGCGCGGACCAGTGGTCGGGTCCATCAGGTGGCGTTCACCTTTCGATATAACTACGGGCTGCGTGAATTGCGTCGGCGCATTGGAGCGGGGGATATCGGGCGGCCGTTTTTCGCGCGCATCCAATACGACCGCTGGGAGGGTCTGGCACCGGGTTGGACGTCGGGCTGGCGCGAGAAAAAGGAATTCGCGGGTGCCGGCATGTTGTTTGATCTGGGAACCCATCTGTTTGATATCCATAGCCATGTGCTCGGGCCTATCTCCTCTGTCATCGGTTATACCGAATTGATTCCGCGTCAGGCACCTGACCGGGTGACCGGCGAGATGAGCGCCGTTGAAACCGATGATCTCGCCAACGCATGGATTCGTCATGCTGACGGAATGCGCGGACAATTTTTCATCAGTCGTGTCACGCCGCCCTTCGCGCCGCTCGGATACTTTGAGATTGTGGGTGCGGAAGGCGCGCTCAAGGCGGCCCTCAGCCGTGGTGGGGTGGATTTTATCAAGGCCTCCAGCCCGAACGCGCCCGAGTGGCAGGACCTGCCCTTGCCACCGGAGGCATCCGATGGCAAACCCCACGCGCTCGGCTTGATGATGCGCAGTTTCGTGGACGCCTGCCTGCGGGGAGCCCTCAACCCGGATCTCGACGCGTCGTTTGATGACGGACTCGCGGTGCAATTGGCGGTGTCCGCCTTGTTGGAATCGCAGGAAACCGGGCGTTGGACGCGGTTGGACGAGGTGGGTTGAGGATTTCACGGGGGATTCCTCCGCAGAAGTCCGGCCGCCACAAGAGCTTCAGAGGCGGTTAGAATTTGCTGGAAGGGCATGCCGGATTGTTCGGCGATGGCCAGCAGGTCATGCCCTCCGTCCGACAGATTGAGCACCCAGAGCAACGCGAGTTCATCGAAGGCTCCGGCCCTTTGGCCGCCGCCGCCGCCGTAGAGTCCGTAGTTGCCGAGTTTCGGTTCGCACATGGGTTTGAGATTCACATAACGCGCGTTGTGTTCGAGTACCTCGATGGCGTCCAGTGTTTTTGATAGAGTGTCCGCCAGGCAATGGGGTTTGATGAAGTCGGGATTGTCCGCGCTGGTATGATACTCCGGGAACGTGCCATGGGGCGAGCGGCTCAGGCATCCGACCGGCAGGTTGATGCCGGGCGAGCAATACTGGCGCTCGTCATAGCCGTAGGGGTGGAATTCCAGCACGCGGTGATCCGCCCCGCTGGATTTGAGAACATGTTGGACCGCACGGTCGATCAGCGCGTTTTTCTGGCGGGACTTCTTGTAAGTCAGAGGCCCGGGATCGCCCGCACAGGTGAGCACGAGTCCGTGTTTGATGCGGGGAATCACCTCCTGATGCAGCGCCAGCCAAGTGATGGAACCGATCGTGCCGGGAATGAACAGAAACCGGTAGCTCAGGCGCCGGGACGTGTTTCCGGCAATCTGTTTGGCCAGAGCCACCCCGACGGCAATGCCTGCCAGATTGTCATTGGCCAGGGAGGGATGACAGACATGGCATGATATGAGCACCTCGTCGGCAGAGGCCCCCGGTAACAAGCACTCGCCGTATGTTAGACTTCCGGGCGCATGAGTGGCATCGATGAAAACCTCGTATTCGCCGTCCTCCAACCGTTGCAGTTCCCGGTGCGGCAGGCAAAACCCCCAGGATTTCTTGTAATAACTCGTGCGGTAGGGAATGAGGTCCGGTTGGTCGGGAAGCGTGAACAACCTGGGTTTGAGATCCGCCAACGGCATTTTCCCGCGCACCGCAGTGCTGTAGCCGACGACATGCAGGTTGTGGTTGGCGAAATTGACGACCTCGCGGCCGTCAGGCGCCTTGATCCAGGCTTGCCGGATATTCCATTCCTCGGGAACGGTCCAATCGAACACCTGCGTGCCGCTCGGAACCTCATGCAACTCCAGTGGGATCTCCTGCGCAAGACGCCGCAGGGTCGCGCGCACACCGTCTCCAGTCAGGCTGCGGCACAGCGGATACAATTCCTCCACCAGTGAGAACATCTCACCGCCTGCGGAGCCAATGTTTGTTAGAGTTTTTTCCATGATGGAATCCCAATCGGCGATGGACTTGTGTCAATCGAGCACGCGGACTTCGGGGATGGGTACCACGAAACGACCGCCCCAGTCACGGATTCCTGACATTTCGCCGCTGATTTCCTTTTGCAGGTTCCACGGGAGGATCAGCACGTAATCCGGTTTGGTCTCGAAGATGCGTTCAGGGCCAAAGATCGGGATGCGCACGCCGGGCATGTAATGGTTTTGTTTGTGGGGACTCTTGTCCACCACATAGTCCACCAGGTCATCGCGGACGCCGCAGTAGTTGACCAGGGTGACGCCTTTTGCGGCCGCACCATAACAAACGACGGACTTGCCGGCGTCCTTGGCCTCGATGAGGAACTTCAGAAGTTTTCGTTTGGTGGCCTTCACTTGTTCACCGGTTGCGGTGTAGGTGGCCATCTCCGTGAGGCCGAAATCGGTTTCCTGTTTTCTCATCGCCTCCACCCGCGTGGTGATGGCGGCGACGGGAGCGGTGTTCTCCTGATGGCGCGCGAAGATCCGCAGCGAGCCGCCGTGAGTCGGGAGCTCCTCGACATCGAACAGGGTGAGGCCATGCCGTGCGAACACCTTCTCCACCGCGAGAAATGACAGATAGGAAAAATGCTCGTGATAGATCGTGTCGAACTGGTTGCCTTCGATCAGCCGGAGCAGATGGGGGAACTCGAATGTGATCACACCCGAGGGCTTGAGCGCGATCATCAGTCCTTCGACAAAATCATTGATGTCGGGGACGTGGGCCAGCACGTTGTTGCCCATCAGCAGATCAGCGGCGAATCCGTCGCCCACCAGTTCCCTCGCGGTTTCCCTGCCGAAAAACTTCACCACGCTGGGGATTTGTTTTTCCTCCCATGCGACCTTGGCCACGTTGGCCGCGGGTTCAATGCCCAGCACCGGAATCCCTTTGGCCTTGAAATGTTGAAGCAGGTATCCATCGTTGCTGGCGATCTCCACGATTTGGCTGTTAGACCCAAAGCCAAAGCGGTCGATCATCATCTCGCAATAGCGGCGCGCGTGTTCAACCCAACTGGTGGAAAAGCTGCTGAAATAGAGGTAGTCGCCGAAGATGGCGTCAGGCGATTCGAACGCCTCAAGCTGGGCCAGCAGGCAGTTTTCGCACACCCAGACTTTGAGCGGATAGGATTTCTCGGCATCCTGCGCGTGTTCGAAACTCACATAGGAATTGGCAAGCGGCGACATTCCGAGATCGCACATCACGTGGGCGAGCGGTTCGGCACAGAAGCGGCATTTTGGGGAGTGCGTCATGTCAGTTTGATGTTAAAGTATAACTGGAGTGAGTAATCAATCGATTTTCTTCCAAAAGAAATCGGAATCGATTTGGCCTGTGCGGATCAGATACTGAAGTTGTTTGAGCCGGGTATAAGGGCGGAACTCGAAATCATCCCTTGTGAAATCGATCTGTTTGAAGAGTTCATGGAATTGCCGGGCCCCCTTGGCCACATCCCAGTCGCAATATCATACGAATTCATGCTGGTTTTTGGGTTTGGTTTCCTTTTCCAGCGGGTGGTCCCACACGTTCCATGGTTCATTGCCTTTTGCCAGGAGTTCCTCGAGATACATCCGGTCACGCAGGGTGTCCATGGATTGCCAGAATCCGTCATGCCGCCACGCGCCGAGCTGGCCGTCCCTGGCGAGTTTTTCCATGGGTTCGCGTTCCCAGACGGTGGCATCTCCCGCAATGTAATCCATCACTCCCGGGTCGAGTATGAAGAATCCGCCGTTGATCCACGCGCCGTCACCTTTCGGTTTCTCGCGGAATGATTCCACCATGTCGCTGTCGCCTTGCAGGGTGAATGCACCGTAGCGTCCCGGTGACTGGACCGCGGACAGGGTGGCAAGCCTGCCACTCGCCTTGTGATAGGCGATGCTCGTCGTGATGTCGATGTTGCTCACGCCGTCGCCATAGGTGAGACAGAATGTCTCGTCATCAAGGTAATCCGCGGCCCGCTTCAGGCGGCCGCCGGTCATGGTTTTCTCACCGGTTTCGATGCAGGTGACCCGCCATGGTTCGGCATCACAGCGGTGGATGGTGGTTCGTTGGTTCCGCAGATCATAGGTGACGTCCGCGCTGTGGAGGTGATAGTTGGCAAAATAATCCTTGATCATGTGTCCCTTGTAGCCGCAACAGATGATGAAATCATGGATGCCGTGGGCACCGTAGATTTTCATGATATGCCACAAGATCGGCCGATTTCCGATTTCTATCATCGGTTTGGGCTTCACGGCGCTTTCTTCGCTGATGCGGGTTCCGTAACCACCCGCAAGAATGACTGCTTTCATATTACCGGTTTGTGGGTTTGTTGGCTGAGCCGACCATTGCCGTGGCGGGCATTCGTCCATTGGGGGCCGACGACCCGTCGGCGGCGGGGAAGTGTTCCATGGTGTCGCGGTTGTCATCCGCACGGAATCTAACAACACGAGCGGGAGTTCCTGCGGCGATGGCGTTGTCCGGAACATCATGAGTGACCACGGCACCTGCCGCGATCACGGCGCCTTTGCCGATGGTCACGCCCTGCAATACCGTGACTCCGTAGCCAATCCACGCACCGTCGCCCACTGAGATGCCACCCTTGCTGTGCAGGGGTTGCTCCATGATCGGCATTCCGGGAGCCATGCCATGATCGTAGTTGTAGAATCCGCAACCCGGTGCGATCTCAACCTGCCGACCGATGCATATTTCTGATAGGTAGGCATGCAGGTGGCAACCCGGCTGGATGTGGGTTCCCTCGCCGATGACGATGCGTCCGCCCATTCCCGTTTCGATGAAGGTGTCGCCGTAGATCTGCACGCGGTCCTGAAGTTCGATCGGACCACCATGGCTCGTGCTGGAAATGAACACGCGATCGCCCACATAGACATGGATTCCACGACGCAAAGCCGGATGGGTCAGGCGGGCGCTGGCCGCGACAAATCCCCGTGGCAGGAGGTTTGCGAGGCCGGAGCGCTGGTGATACGGCACAGTATGGCGCGAGGCGAGCCATGCGGCCATGCGTCCGAATCCCTGCGGGCCGGACCTGGCAAGCCAGAACATAATCCAGCGCCGGTGCACCCGGCTGCGGATTTTCTGATAGAGAGTGAACATGTGTCATGGTGCGGCACGCGACCGCAGGAATTAAAAAAATAATGTTAGATCCGGGGAGGCGTCAATTTCACGGCACGCTGACTTCAACCCTGAGCCGGGCGAACAACTTGTGGTTGGAGGCCAGGGAGCGGGGGATGTAAACGTGGACCAAATCCACTCCTGTCCCGCCCGCGCCGTGTTCTTCCACGGTCACCACTCCCGCCGTTGTGCCTGTGTCCGTCCACGGGGTGTCTGTCAGATTGGTGTTCCATTCAACCTTGAGGCGGGTTTGGGGATCGTTCTTCGCCAGATCCGTCCGGCGATAGGTGAAGAGCAGATAGTCCGCGCTGACCAACGTGCCGCCGGGATCCGCAGTGATCAGGGCCATGTTTGGCAACAAAGCTGTATCCTGGTGGTTCGCGGGATTGCCGCCGATGACATATTCCACGGCGTTGGGGATTGTGTCTCCGTCCGAGTCCGCAGCCGGACTGGCGGTCAGATGGTATCCGCCCAGCCAGTGACTGAATGCCGGCAGCGGATGGATCGTGATGGATACCTGTGCCGGAGCGGAATCCACCGCGCCGTCGTTGACCTTGAAGCTGAAACTGTCGGGTCCGCTGTAGGTTGCCTCCGGGGTGTATGTTAGATTCGGGGCGGTGCCTGAAAGCGTCCCGTGTGTGGGTGGAACCGTCACCGTGTAGGTCAGGCTGTTGCCGTCCAGATCGGTCGCTGCCAGAGTGACGGCCAACGCCTGGTTTTCATTGAGCGTGATCGATTGGTTCTGCGCCACGGGAGGGGAGTTCAACGGCGGAACATTGATGAACACGCTGAGGCGGGCGAAAAGCCTGCCATTCATGGCAAGCGTGTGTGGCAGGTAAACTTTCACCCGGTCCACCCCGACGCCAAACCCGTCATTCTCTTCAACGACCACCACGCCGGGGGTGTTTTTGGAATCATTCCATTGGTTGGTTAGATTGTTGCTCCATTCGACCTTGATGGAGGCCAAGGGATCATTCTTCGCAGCATCGGTCCGACGGTAGGTGAAGAGGAGATAGGCGGATTCCACAGGATTTCCATCAGGCGCGGCCATGACCTGCGCGATGGTCGGAAGCAGGCCGATATCAAGGTGGTTTGCAGGATTTCCTCCGATGACATATTCCACCGCGTTGCTGAGGGTGTCTCCGTCCGAATCCGCCTCGGGTTCGGCGGCAAGACCCCACTTGGCCAACCACCTGGTGAAATCATTGCCAGGCACCGGGGTGACGGTGATGGAAACCAGGGCCGGAACGGAATCCACCGTGCCGTCGTTGACCTTGAAGCTGAACCCGTCCGTCCCGTGGTAGTTTTCCTCCGGGTTGTAGGTTAGATCCGGCGCGGCTCCCGAAAGTGTCCCATGCGTGGGTGGAACCGTGA
>CAYWLC010000046.1:0-20344 GCA_964458895.1 uncultured Luteolibacter sp.
AAAACTGGTGGACGACGAGTTGCCGGCGGTTTTGTTGAAGGGTCGGCAGAATTATTTGTGTCCGCTGCGCTTGCGCCGGGCACTCGAGCAGGAGGACGATCTTTTCACAGGTGCGGAAAAGAGCGAACTGGAGGCGATCAAGCAATGGGCGGAGGCAACGCGCGACGGCACGCTGAGTGATCTGGATTTCCAGCCACAGATGAAAGTGTGGCTGCAGGTGTGCAGCGAGGCGCACCTGTGCACGGCGAGAAATTGCGGGCCGCGCGGAAATTGTTTTTTTCAAGAGGCGCGCAAGGCGGCGGCGGACGCGCGTCTGGTGGTGGTAAACCATACCTTGTTCTTCGCATTGCTCAATACTGACATCGAGGCCGACGCGGAGGAAAACGCGAAAAAACCCGGGGGCTTCCTGTTCCCTAACGATTTTGCGATCCTCGATGAGGCGCACATCATTGAACAAGTGGCCGCCGTGCAGCTGGGCCTGCGCGTCTCCCAGGCCGGCCTGCGCTTCGACCTCCAGCGCCTCTATCACCCGAAAACCAAAAAAGGCCTGCTCAAGAGCTTCCGCAAGGCGTCCATACTCATGGCCGTGGAGGATGCGATCCTCGCGTCGGACCGGTTCTTCCACCAGGTGGGAGAGGTGGCGAAGTTCGGGAATTTCTCCAAGGAATGCCGGGTGCGCGAACCGGAGGTGGTATCTAACATTCTAGCAAACCCGCTGCGCGACCTGTGGCGCGAGATCGACGCCCTGGCGGCCGATGTGGACGGGGAAACCACCCGCGCGGAACTGCAGGATGCCTCGCGCCGCCTGCGCGAGGCGCATGGTGCGGTGGGCGTTTTCCTCGATCAATCCAACGACGACAGTGTTTATTGGGTGGAGCGGGGCGGGCGCGATGAAACCCAATACAGCCTGCACGCCGCGCCGGTCAATGTCTCGGAGCGCCTGCGACCCCTATTGTTTGCCGGCGGCAAAAGCCTGGTGCTCACCAGCGCCACGCTCGGCGTGGGCGACCCGAAACTCGGATATTTCCGCGGCCGCGTGGGTGCGGAAAACGCCCGCGCCCTGAGCATCGGCAGCCCGTTTGACTATCAGAAACAAATGCGCATCCGCATCTACAAGTCCGTGCCGGACCCGGGCACTCCGCATTACGACGAATTGTTAGCCGAGGGCATCCGGCTCGCGGTGTTGGAGAGCGAGGGGCGAGCCTTCGTGTTGTTCACCAGCTACCGCACGATGCGCGATGCGGCGCAGCGCCTTGAGGCGTTTTTCAAAAAGAAACGCTGGCGGGTGCTGATGCAGGGCGAGGGGATGCCGCGTCATCGGATGTTGGAAGAATTCCGCAAGGACGTGCACAGCGTGTTGTTCGGCACCGATAGTTTCTGGACGGGAGTGGACGTGCCGGGCGAGGCGCTGTCCAACGTGATCGTCACGCGCCTGCCCTTCGCCGTGCCGGACCATCCTCTAACAGCATCACGGCTGGAGGCCATCGAGGCCGCGGGCGGCAACCCGTTCATGGATTATTCGGTGCCGGAGGCCATCCTCAAGATGCGCCAGGGTGTGGGCCGCCTGATCCGCACCGAACGCGACACCGGACTGGTCTGCATTCTGGACAACCGCATTCTAACAAAACGTTACGGGAAAGCCTTCCTCAACGCCCTGCCCGACGCGCCGGTGGAGATCATTGCTTGACGCGACACGTGAAGCTTTCATGGCCGTGCACGTCCAAACGGCTGCCACCAGCACCCGCAAGATCAAAATCGGCGTCGTTGGCTGCGGCGGTCGCGGCGCATGGATCGCCAAGCTGTTCCAGAACCACGGTGGCTACGACTTCCATGCCACAGCCGATTATTTCCAACACGTGTCCGATCAATGTGGAGACGCGCTGGGCGCCGACGATTGGGGGCACCTGATCCAACCCTTGGGCAGCGGCAATTTCGACGTCGCCCGTTTGCTGGCGAAACTCAGGGACATCGGCTTTAGCGGGCCCATCGGCCTGCAACACTACGGAATTCCTGGCGACGCCCGCAGCAATTTGCAACAATCGATGAACGCCTGGCGGACCCTGCTCGCGGCCGTGCCCAAGGTGCCAGTGACCCCTCCGCCACCCGCCAAAGCCGCAGGAAGGTAAAATACCGGCTGGCATTCAGGCTTGCTCCTGAGGCTCGGGGCATTGAATCTGCCTGCTTTCCCGTGAAGCACTACCTCCCCTATTACCGCCACCTGCTTGTGGTGAAGTGGCCGTTTCTTGCAGGCGTGGCTTGCGGATTGATTTATGCGCTAGCCAGTGGTGCGGGTTTGCCGCTGATGGTGGATGCGGTGTTTCCCGTGCTTTTCCATGAGAAAGAAAGCACGCATAGCACCTACAAAATCTGGCTTTCCACCAAACTGGGAAGCCTTTCACGGGACCAATTGCTGTTTTTCACCTGCCTGTGGATTCCCTTCATCTTCCTGATCCGGGCCTTGGCCGGATATGCCAACGCCTTCCTCATCCAATATTCCGGGTTGCGCGTGCTGGAGGCAATCCGCGTGGATCTTTTCATCAAGTTGCAAAGCCTGCCGCTTTCGTTTTTCAAGAACAACCGATCCGGGGATCTGCTGGCCCGACTGATGAGCGACACCGATATCCTGCGCCAGGTGCTGGCCCAGGCGTCCAGCGACCTGATCAAACAACCCGCCACCTTGCTCGCGGCATTCGGCGTCCTGGCATGGCGTGCCATCCACGACCACAGCTTTTTCATTGCGCTGATCGCGCTGGTCTCCGTGCCGATCTGCGTGACGGTGATCCGCACGACTGGCAAGCGGCTGGCGGCCCGCGCCCGGGTCCTCCAGCGGCGTGGTGGGGATCTCAGCGCCGCTCTAACAGAAAACCTGCAGTCACCCCTGGAAATCCGCGCCTACAATTTGGAGAGCCGCCAGATTTCACAATTCCGCCAGCGCATCCGAGAATTACTTCTGTTAGCACTCAAGGTGGTGAAATACCGGCAGGCGATATCACCGTCCATCGAAGTGGTGGCGGCGACGGGGTTTGCCGCGGCCTTGTATTTCAGCGTGCGTGACGGCATGAAGTTGGAAGGATTCATGGTTTTGGGCATGGCCCTCTACATGTCCTACGAACCGATCAAGAAACTCGGTGCCATCCATTCGCTCTTCCGTCAGGGGGAATCCGCGGTCGAGCGCATGGAATTCATTCTGAGCGAACCGGACACCCTGCCGGATCCCGCGACGCCCAAACGCTGCGGCAACCCGCTACAATCGATCTGCTATCACAATGTCTCCTTCGCCTACAAGACGGAGCCCGTGCTGCGCGAGGTGAACGTGGAGATTCCGGTCGGTCAAATCGTCGCACTGGTCGGCCCGAGCGGCGCGGGCAAATCCACCTTCGCCAATCTGATTCCGCGTTTTTATGACCCCCAATCCGGCGGCATCACCCTGGATGGCATCGACTTGCGCGAGTTTGCCAAAACCGATCTGCGCAACCACATCGCCGTGATGCCGCAAATGCCCGCTTTGTTCATCGGCACCGTGGCCGAAAACATCCGCATCGGACGCCTGGATGCCACCGATGCGGAAGTGATGGAAGCCGCCCGCAAGGCCAATGCGGACGAGTTCATCCGCGATACCCTGCCTAACGGATATCAGACCCAGGTCGGCGAGCGCGGCGACCAGTTGTCCGGCGGCCAGCGGCAGCGCATTGCCATCGCCCGCGCCTTCCTGCGCGACGCTCCAATCCTGATTCTGGACGAGGCCACCAGCGCGCTGGATTCCGAAAGCGAAGCCATGGTGCAACAGGCGCTTGCCGAGTTGTTGAAAGGCCGCACCACCTTCATCATCGCCCATCGTTTCAGCACCATCGGCATCGCCAACCGCATCCTCGTCTTCGATAACGGCCGCATCGTCGCGGACGGCACCCATGAACAACTCCGCGAGAGCAGCGCGATCTATCAATCGATGGCCCGCGGCTCGTCGGAACCGAGTGTTGTTAGACAAGCGTAGGCAGGGACACCAGGGTTCGCGGATCATGGCGTCGCCGCGTCACGTGGCCCGGGCATTCTGCCCGGAGACTGGCATATGGCTGTGCCCTATGACGCGCAACATTTGTTAGAATGGTGGCGGGCAGAATGCCCGCACCACGGTGGCCCGGGCATTCTGCCCGGTGCCAAACCGGTTCATCTGATTTCCCGGAGGAACATCAGAATCCCGCTAGAGTTCAGGATATCTAAGCCTAAAGGACACTCTCCTCCGCCGCCTCCCTCAGCGTCAGCGCGCCGGTCGGGCAGGCGGCGGTGGCGGCTTCCAGCAGGCCCTCGTTCATGGATGCGTTGAAAGGCACGCCGACGTGGACATCGAAACCGCGGCCGATGAAGGTGAGTCCGAGCGCATCCTGATAGGCACCCGCGACCTTGATGCAATTCCCGCAGCGGATGCACTTGCCCGGTTCGAAGCAGACGAGCGGGTGTTCGAGGTTGCGCTGGAACCTCATCTTTGCGCCGCCGCGGAATCGCTTCACATTGACCTCATAGTCGATCGCGAGCTGGCGCAGCTTGCAATCGTCCGCCTTGGCGCAATTGCAGTGGGTGCAGCGCTTGGATTCCTCAATGGCGCGGCTGATGTCGATGGCCATCGCACCGGCATCGCTGCGCCCGGCAGTGCTGGTGTCCTTGAGGAAATCCTGCATTTCCGCGTCCACCACCCTGCCCATGAACACACTGAAGGGTTTCGCCGGGCGTCGCACCGGTTGGTTTGTTAGAAACTGGTTGATGCACACCGCCGCCGCCTTGCCGTCGGCGACACCGACGACCGGCTGGGCCTTGCCGCGGACGGCGCGCCCGGCGATGAAAACACCTTCACGCGAGGTTGTCATCGAGTGCGGGTCAGTGGTGATCCTGTGACCATCGTCCGCAAGCCCGAGGGCGGCGGCCTGCGCATGCGTGGTGGCGCCGGTGGCGAGCAGGACGGCACGGTAGTTTTCTGTTAGATCAGCCAATTCCGTTTCTCCGTTGATGCGGGTGCGGGTGCGGAAGATGATGCCCGCGCGTTCTAACAATCCAATCTCCGCCTCCAGCAGGCCGGGCGGAAGGGCCGGGAAAGCGGCGCGGATGGTGGTGGCGGGTTCCGGGTTTTCGTCGATCACGGTGCAGCCGTATCCCTGCTGGCAGAGAAACCATGCGGCGCTCAGGCCGGTGAAACCGGAGCCGATGATGGCGATGTTTTCTAACTTTTCGGGACCGGTGACCGGGCATCTTGCCTCACCCGCGGCCAATTCGGTATCGATGGCGTGGATGACCAGATCGGCGATGGCGACGGCATCATCATGCACGCCGCGGCGGCAGCCGTGTTCGCACGGGCGGTGGCAGATGCGGCAGAGGATGCCCGCGAGCGCCAGATCCCTTCTGGCGGAAGCGGCGGCCATGCCGGATTCCCCCGCCCGCATGTGTCTGAGCACGGCGGGAATGCCGAGATGTGCCGGACAAATCCGTTCGCAGGGCGACAAACAATCCCCCAGGTGATCACTGAACAACAACTCGATCGCCATGCG
The DNA here is from genome assembly GCA_964458895.1 of uncultured Luteolibacter sp. Taxonomy (GTDB): domain Bacteria; phylum Verrucomicrobiota; class Verrucomicrobiia; order Verrucomicrobiales; family Akkermansiaceae; genus Luteolibacter. Next base: position 5,535 of record CAYWLC010000046.1, read on the forward strand.
GCGGGTGTCGCGCACCTCAGGCGTGTCATTTTCAATTTCCATGCCATCGACCACCCGCGACGCGCAGGCCGGGATGAACTGGCCATTGTGCTTGAGCTTGACGGCGCAAACCATGCACGAACCGCCCGCTTCATAACCATCGAGATGGCACAGGGTGGGGATCTCGATACCCGCAGTGCGCGCAACCTGAAGGATGGTATCTTTCGGATTGGCTTCGAGCCGTTGGTGGTCGATGACGATGAAGGGCATTGCTGCGGTGGGTGATTGGTTCTCCGGGAAGATTCAACTGTCAATCGGCGACTCGCAAAATATCACGGGCAAGCGCGACAAATCCGTCGCGCATGACGCTCACATCAAAGTGATCCACTGCGGCCCTGCGGGAATTTTCGGCCATGCTCCGCAGGTCGTCGGGATTGTCCAACAGGTCGTGCCATGCCTGCGCGAGCGCGGGTGGGTCCCGCGGCTCCACCAACACGCCGGTGCCGGCCCGAGCCACGATTTCGGGAAACGCAGCGGACGCGGGCTGCACCACGGGCACGCCGGACGCCATGGCCTCGATGAGATACAATCCGAAGGCTTCCTGATAGATCGCGGGCACCGAGAACAAGGTCAGGCCGCCGAGCATCACCGTTTTTTCTTCCCGGGAAATGTTAGGGCTCCAGGTGACATCGGGTGCGAGTCCTGCGGCCGCAAGGCGTTGTTTGAGCGCAGCGATCAAGGGTTCATTTTCCGCGGTGGCGGCCCCGGCCAGATGAAGACGCGCCGACGGGTGTCCCAGCACCGTGCGCAGGTGGACAAAGGCCTCCACCATGATTTCCAAACCCTTCTCTCGCGACATCCGCGCCAGATAACCAATCACCGGCGGGCCGGTTTTCTCCCTAACAGGCGCATGAGAGGCTGTTTCTATTCCGTTAGATATGATGTTGATTGTTAGATTATCCGGGCCGAGCCGTTGTTGCATCAGCTCCGCATAGAACCGGCTGGGGGATACCAGAGCGTCCGCCTCGCGCACTCTCAGCGCCAGCTCGCGCCAGCAATCCCCCCGCCATGGCTCGGGCAGGCTGTCGAGAAACGAATCCTCGCCCTGGAAGCAGCAGATGATTTTCACACCCAGGCGGCGCTTCAGCTCGCGGATCATGCCCGCCTGCAGCGCGGTGGATAGGACCAACACCTCCGGCGCCTCGCGCCGCAGCCAGGCGCAGAGCTTGTCCAACTCCTTGCCCAGGCGGCTTTCCTCGATGCGCAGCATGGCGAGCGTCATCTCACCGTGGTCGTGCGCGCGGGTCATGTGGCTGCGCCTTGCCGCGCCGCGCAGGAGCCGCGGGCTGTCCATCCATCGATCAAACCATGCGGGGGTGTGCCGGAAAAAGGAAAACTTCTGTTGCAGCCAAAGGTTGATGCCGCCGAAAAAAACCGGTGCCGTGCGCGAGGACTCCAGCACCTCCTCGTCCAGCGTGAGCGGCAGATACATCGGCAGCAATGAAACCCGGTGGCCTGCGGAATGCAGCGCTTTGGCGAGCGCGTTGTCCCGCATGCAGGCACCGCAATACCATGCGCCGGTGCCAGGTGTTAGAATGACGACGTGCAATCCGGCGTTCATTTTTCCGCTCCCTCCCGGATGACAAACAAGGTTCCGTCCACCCCGCCGATCACGATGCGACCGTCGGCAAAGGCCGGAGCGTTGGGCAGTCCTTCGCCCAGATCGAGCCGCCAGATTTCGCGTCCATCGTCCTTGCCAAGCGCGTACAAACGCCCGTCGCCCGACCCGAACACCACGGCGTCGTCAAACACCAGCGGCGAACTCTCGACCCGCCCGCCGGTGCGGAACTTCCACAAGGGTTTCCCGCTCAAACGGTCCACCGCATGCAATTGTTTGTCGCGCGAGCCGACATATACGCGCGCCTCATCCACGGCGGCGGATGTTAGAAACTGGTTGCCGTCGTTGTCATGCGTCCAGGCGGGAGTGTCGCCCGTGGTGGGTGATGCGATCAACTGGTTGGCATAATTGACCGCATACACCGTGGCGTCCCATGCCGCGAGCGAGCTGATGACCTGCGCCGCTGACTTCTGTTGGTGCAACGCGGTCCCGTCCTTGAGGCTGATCACGTGGATCACCGCATCACAACCGCCAAAGGCCACCGTGCCGTTGTCCAGGATCACGGGCGTGCCGTTGACATAATCCGACGTCACGTGTTTCCAAACTCCGGAGCCATCCTTCGTTCTAACACAATGCGTCACGCCGTCATAACCATTCACGAGAACCCACTCCTCCGCTCCATCCGGGCTAAGGGTCACCACTCCCCCGGTGGGGAATTTCTCCGCCCCCTTGATATGCCATAACTCCTTGCCGGTCGTGAAATCCAGCGCGCGGAAACAATCATCGTTGGAGCCCACGAACACCCGTCCGCGCGCGATGGCTGGCGCAGCTTCCACGGAGTCCTTGGTTTCCACCTTCCAGAGCTCTTTTCTGCTAGATATATCCACCGCATGCACCCATCCCTGGTCGTCGCCGAAAACCACCACCCCATCCGCGACCGCCGCCTCCGAGGTCACCGCCCCCTTCACCGCAAAGGTCCACTCGACCACCGGCTGCCGTGGCACCCGGTCATCCACCCGGCCCTGGAGCTGCCTGCCGCCACGGGTCATCGGCCAGTCGCGGGTGTGCCAGATGGCTTGCGGCGCGGCGGGTTTTGGCGGGGAGTCGGACTTTGGCGCGTCACAACCTGTTAGGAAAGCCAAGGCGACCAGACAGGGAAAAGCCACGGGGCGCGCATGCCAGTGGACCGGCGGGCCGTAGTCGGGCTGGCGCGGGTGTGGGATGGGCTTGTCAAGAATCATCGGAAAGGGCGCGGACGGGGGTGCATGACAAATTGATTTTGCTAGCGAGGCCCCGCCTCAGGCCAAGAAGAAATTGATGATTGCCGATTGTTGAAGTGAGCTTGAAATTGATTGACCGCGCCAACAAGCGCACATCAACAATCGGAATTCAACAATCGTCAATCATCAATCGTCAATCAGCTTTTGGACTTCTTTTTGCCGGGCGAGGGGCATGGCGCTCGACGTCCGGCGTTTTTGTTGGTGCCATCCCGGAGCCCATTTTGAGAGCCGCAAAGAAGCGCGAAAACACGCAAAAAAGAATCAGGATTTTTTCGGGTTTTGTGCTTTTTTGCGGCTAAAAAATCCACAACTCCACATGCTGACAGACGAACAGCCGGGACGGCTGTGAACCGTGACAGCCGGGACGGCTGTCTTCCGCGTGATCAGCGGCGGCGGCGCAGCAGCAGGGCGGCACCGATGAGTCCGAGTGCGGCGCTGGTGGCTTCGGGAACCACGGTGAACGAGGCTTTGTAGTTGGCTCCGCCGTTGTTAGAATATTGGGGGCCATCGCCCGCTGTGGTGGAATAGGCAAAGACCTCAAGGGTGTAGTTGCCATCGCCCAAGCCGCTCAACAAATTCACATCGGCATTGGTCTTGTCCCATTTTTGATCGCCGCCTCCGAGGTCGGCCACCCAGTTGAGACCCAACTCCGCGAAGCTTCCGGGGGTATTCCCAGTCAGGTAAACCTGATAGGCGAACTTGCCACCGGTGACGTTGCTGAGGCCATTTTTCCAAGTCTTGATCTCACCGCCCGACAAGAGCAGCGTGTTGCCGACGGTGGTGTCGAAGGTCCCAAGGTTGGCCCCTTGGAAATCGGGGTTGGCCGTGGAAGCCTGCATGTCGAAGTATGTGTTGACGGCACTCGTGTTGATCTTGAGCACGCCGTAAGATTCGTAAACACCCGTTGCGGCAAACGCAGCACCGGTCGTGAGCAACGCGACGGAAACGATCAGATTTCTCAGTTTCATGGCTTTGAGGAGGTTTTTAGATTGGGTTATCGAGATCCATGGGGCCTTGACCACTGATACTTTTTAATAATTTCCGGGCGAGTCAACCGATTTTCCGAAAAAAATCAAACTGTAGCTGGTAAAGGGATGGTCCGAACCCCAACGAGGCAATGTCGCGCGGATTTTCCGGGTTTAAAGGAATTTCTGAAAAAAATCCGCCGTGACAAGGGCGGCATTCCGGGCTTGATTGGTTTATGCGACCGCGCCACATGCTTTTCCTGCTGGCATTTGTCGTGGCCGGGCTGATCGGCTACTGGCTGGCCAGCACGGCGGCACCGCGCATGATTCCACATGGCAGCAACGAGGGACCGGTGACCATGGCCCGCTGGCGGGAGATTCCGGATGAAGCGGCCCCCAAATTCCGCGGGGGGGATCGGGAGTCAGGCCCGCGGCGCGATTACGCGGCGGCGATCGCGGGAGCCTCGGAAGGGCAGAGGATTCTGATCTTCAAGGATCAGGATGCTCTGGAAAAATTCCTTGAAAAAGCGGGCAAAAACATCCGTCTGTTGGGACGTCTTGACGCCCTGCACGCCCTGCGTGTCGGCTTTGGGAATGCGGACGACCTTTTGGCCATGCTCGAGGGCGAGGTGGATCCATCCTTTGTCTTTCCCGTGAGTCTGCCGGTCCCCAAGGATGGCACCGTGCAACAGGGAGCTGTGCCGCTGGGCAGTCATTTGTTGGATTTTCTGGGAATCACCGGGGACAATTCGTCCTGGGGCAAGGGCGTACGGGTTGCGATACTGGACACGGGGGTGACCGCCAGCCCGGCATTCAACGCCAACATCAGCGCGATCAATCTCGTGGATTTGCCAGCCGATCCGTCGCAGCAGAACGGCCATGGGACGGCGGTGGCTTCCATGATCGTCGGCAGTGACCGGCTCACGCCCGGCGTGGCCCCGGCTGCCGACATTCTTTCCATCCGCATCGCCGACGACAGCGGCACATCCGATAGTTTCCTACTGGCCAAAGGCATCATCGCCGCCGCAGATGCAGGGGTCAGCCTGATCAATATTTCGATGGGCAGTCAGGGGGACAGCCCACTGGTGCGCAGCGCGGTCCAATACGCCTTGGACAAGGGGGCGATGATCTTCGCCGCACCGGGAAACAACGGCACCAAGGGGGTGGACTATCCGGCTGCGTATCCCGGGGTGATCGCCGTGGCTGCGGTGGATGCGCTCGCCAACCACCTGGATTTCTCCAACACCGGCATCGAGAACTCCCTTGCCGCACCGGGATATGCCGTGAATGCCGCATGGCCGGGCGATCAGGCCGCCCTCGTCACGGGCACATCGTTCAGCACGCCCATCGTGGTGGGCACCATCGCCGGGCTCATGTCCCAACCCGGTTCCCCGCCGCTCACCGCCGCCCAGGCCTATCAATTGATGATGTCCTACCTGAATGATGGCGGCGCGGCGGGCGTGGATCCCGCCTTGGGTGCGGGCATCCCCGATATCGGGCGGGTCCTCAACCGCAATACGCCGGGCATTTACGACGCCGCGGTCGCATCGACCCAGATCCTTGCCCCGGATGCGGGCAACCCATACGGCCAGGTCGAAATCCTCGTCCAGAACCGGGGAACTGAAGTGCTGGTCAACACCGCCGTCCAGGTTTCCACTGGCGGCGGCGTGGTTTCATCCAACATCACCTCGCTCTCGCCCAATGCCGTGACCACCGTGCGTCTGCCCATCAACTGGCCGCCGACTGCGGGTGGTAATCCGATCACGGTGGACGCGAGCGTCAGGTTATCGGGCGGGATAGTGGACGTCAAACCCTCTAACAACCATCGCGCGGAAACCTATGCCACCGCGACGGCTCCTTAGGTGCTGCGCGATGGTCTGCGGGATGATGGCGGCGGCGGTGGAGGCGCAGCCGCGTGAAAACGACGATCTGACAAAATCGCCCGCGGACCAGCGGGTGGTGGCTGGCATTGCCTGTGGTCCTGCGGCGCTGCTGAATGCCTTTCGTTTCGGCAGCACCGATTGGCAGCGTGCGGCGGATGCCGTGGCCGGGAACACCGACAAGGAACGCATGCTCCACATCCTCCGCAGGTTCGGCATGCGTCCGTCCCGACACCTGCCCGGCCACGCGCGCTGGACCCGCAGCGGGGTGGGCATGTCGGACCTCCGGGACATGGCCGATGAGATGACCACCGGACTCTATCTGCCGCCGCTGGGCGAGGAGGTGTTCTTCCTCAAGGGGCGGGAAACGCCCGCGAGATTGTTAGAGCGGGTCCACCGGCGCTTCAAAAGCTCGCTTGCCAAGGGGCTTCCGCCGGTGGTCAGCATCAGGCGTTATGTTCTGCGCGCCCGGGACGGCGGCAAGCCGCAGTGGTTGGCGGTGGATGCTCACTTCGTCACTCTAACTCATGTTCCCAAGCGGCTGGATGGAAACACCCGCGCGTTTCCCGTGGATTACATCGATCCCTGGGGCGGCACACGCCGCAAGGGATCGATCGGCATTCCCGGGCGCGCGGTGTTTCCGGATTCCTCCGGTCAGTCGTCCTGTCTGGAGGCCGCCTTTCCCGGGGCCTGCGTGGGGGACAAGCACGTTGGTAAAGGTGAAACCTCGTTTCTAACAATTTCTGCTGCCATCGGGCGGTGGTGATGGATGCTCACCAATCCACGGTGAGGCCGGCGTAGAGGCCGGTGCCGGCTCCCTTGCGGGTGCCATAGTAGCTGGACCAGAGCTCGTAGTCCTCGTTCAAGACGTTTTCAACGCGGGCGAGCAGCTTGATCCTGTCGGTGATCTGATAGGACCCGTAGATGCGGGCGACGGTGTAGGCGTTGATGGGATCAGCGCCCCAGGTGTGGTCGGATAGATAGGTGGCACCGATGCCGATGAGCGCTTTCGGGGTGGGTTTCCAATCGAGCGAGGCGGTGGCGGCGTTGCGCGGTTGTTCCTTGAGGCTCTGATGGAGCCAGGTCCATGCGAGGCGGTATGACACCACGCCGTCGAGCCACGCGCCGCGCACGGCGAACTCCGTGCCATCGGTGTCGGTGTCTCCGGCAAGGTTCACGGGCGCAGCCATCCAGGAGGTTTGGATGTGATCGGTAATGCGGTTGTGGAAATAAGTGAGTTCGGCGGTGTGGTGGCTGCCGATTTTCTGTTCGATGCCCGCTTCCCAGCCGAGTGATGATTCCGGGTTGAGGTTGGGGTTGCCCTTGCCATACGAGGTGCCGTAGAGATCCATGAACGAGGGCGAGCGGAACGAGGTGCCCACCCCCGCGTGGAAGGCGGTGCCGGTTTTTTCAAGGGTGTAGATCGAACCGAGCCGCCAGGTGGTCTTGTCGCCGAAACTGTCGTAATCCTCCCAGCGCAGCGCCGCGCTTGTTGTTAGATGCTCGATGGGGTCCCACTCCATCGCGGCGTAGGCACCGTAGCGGTTGCGGTTTTGATCGACGTCCATGGTGTTCTGATAGTCGCTCTGATGGAAGAACGCCCCGGTGAGCAGCCTCAGGTTGTCGGCCAGTTTGATCTCATGGTCGGTGGAGAATGAGCCGTCGCGCATTTCGGTGCCGTAGGGCCATGCGGAGAAGCTGTCGTAGAGTTCCTGATAGTAACCGGCGTTGAAGCGCGCGGTCCAGCAGTCCGAGATGTTGCCCGTGGCATAAATGGTGCTCAGGAGGGTCTTCACGAAATCATCCGAGTCTCCGAAATTCTCGAAATAGGATTCCGAGGCGCGGAAGGTGGTGCCGATGGTCCATACAGGATTGACGCGACCCTCGACGCGCAGGGCGGTGTTGCCTTGATGGAAATTTTGTTTGGGTCCGTCGTTGTCGGTTTCCTGATAGCCTCCTGATAGATAATAGGAGACCGGCCCGGTCTGTCCCTGGAACATCGAGTGGGTTTCGAACGAGTTGAACGATCCGGCCTCGACGGTGGTGGAGCCGTGCGGGTCGCCGGAGCCTCGGGGGGTTTCCAGCCACAGCACGCCGCCGATGGACTCGCCGCCGTAGATGGCTCCCTGGGCACCGCGCAACACCTCGATGTTGCCCAGATCGTAGGAATGCCCGGTGGAAAGGAAATTGCCCATCGGGTTGGTGGAATCGCTGAGCCGCATGCCGTCTAACACCACCTGCGAATAATCGGTGGTGGTGCCCCGGATGAAGAGCGAGCTAAGAGCTCCCAACTGGCCGTTGGTGGAGGTGGAGATCACCCCCGGCGACTGGTTGAGGGCGTCCCGCAGTTGGAAGATTCCCTGGTTTTGCAGTTCCACCGGGTCGAGCACCGTCACCGAGGAGGTGACCGTGGAGGCCGCCTGGGGCGTCCGCATGGCGGAGACGATCAGGGGTTGCAGATCGGGTTTCTTGGGTGGCTGCTTGGGCTCCGGCTTCGTCGCCTCATCGGCGAATGCGGGGGCGTGGGCAAGCAGGGCGAGCAGTGCGAATGCACTCCGACGGAGGCCTCTGTGAGGCGATGTTTGATATGACATGGATTCAGTTTCAAGGTCTGTAGGTCGCAGACGGATGAACGGGTCTCCCTAGGCTGGCTTTCTGGCTGTCCGTCCTGCTTGCACAGGCCGAAATCACAGTGGCGATACCGCGCCGGAATTGCACCGGCTTCCCCATCAATTTCCTGCCCCGGCGAAGGGCATCCTGAAGAGAGTCGGCCTCTCGCCGACGCACGGGTTGTTGCGGAGTGCCCGGCGGATGGCAAGGAGGAAAATGAGAATCAGGGAATATGCAGGGGATTCGCTGGAGGATGCGCAAGCGTGATGAATTGCCGAGATACCCGGGCTTGCGACTTGACGCGGGAGAGCTGCGGGTTTTCCCTGCGCCCATGTTCCGCGAGGTATTGAAGTCCAAGCTCCACCGTGCCATGATAACGGATGCGGATGTGGATTATGAAGGCAGCATTGAAATTCCACTCGATTTGATGGAGGCTGCGGATTTGTGGGCGGGCGAGAAAGTGTTGGTCGCCTCGATCACCACCGGAGCACGTTTGGAAACCTACGTGTTGCAAGGGAAACCGGGCACCGGGACCATCCTGATCAATGGCGGAGCCGCTCATCTGATCAAAGCGGGTGAACGCGTCACCGTGATGTGCTTCGGACTTTCCGAGACACCGGTTAGCCCGAAAGTCCTGCTGCTTGACGAGAACAATCACATTTTGCGCGGGGCGGATTAAGCGGATTATTCACTGCTCAGGGGTTTTTCCGCTCGTATTGTCCGGGGGAATCCGGTTGACTTGCGGCGGATCTTGTGTTAGTCCGTTCCTCTCATGAAATGTTCGTTGGCCAGTTATGCTTTCATTGTGTTGGGCCTCGCAGCCTGCGATCCCCTCAACCGCCCCATCAGCAGCGGGGATTATGATCCACTCGACCGGCCGGGCAGCGGCAGTGGCGTCAATGTCGTGCCTGCGGCGACCTTCACCGCCGGACAGTTGGTGCGCACGGCCATGAACAACACGGCGTTTTTCAAGTCGCGGCCCAAGGGTGAGGCGGAGGCCGACAAGCTGCTTGCCCGGGGCACGACCCTGAAGGTGGTCTCCACCAGTGAGAGTTTTGTGAAGGTGGAGGTGGACGGGACCGGTGAGATCGGTTGGATTCCAGCGGTGCAACTCGAGGATCCGCATGCCTCAACGCAGAGTTCCTTCATCACCAAACCGGGTGAATACCAAATCTATCCACCCGTCGGCGGTGGCGCAGGTGAGCCGCTGCCACAGGTGGATCCCGCAGGCAGGCCGCCGGAAGGAGCCATCCCCACCGTGATCGACCCCGACGCGGCGCCGTCTAACAAACCGGTGCCGCCGCTCACTCCGCCTAATGGCACCTTCCCCACGCCCAAGGAACCGGGTGCCGATCCCGCACCCTTGCCTCCCAATGGCGAGGAGATCGAAGCCGCGAAAAAAACCAAGGAAGGGAAGTCCGGGGATTAATAGCGCGCTTGCTCGATACCTGCCGTTTTAACAAAAAAATTTCCACGAAGTGAAAAGTCTCCTCAGTCTGCTGACGCTTGTGTTTCTGGGTGCCTGTGCCAGCCCGTCCCAATCGCTCGTCGTGAAGCAATTCAAATTGCGCGACCAGAAGCGGGTTGTTTCGGATGAACCGATGGTGCGGATGGAAAAGGAGCGCCATCTGTTAGGTGCGGTCACCATGGAGCAGCGCCGTCAGCGGCTGGGCCAGTATTACACCCTGTTGTGGAAGGATTCCCCGGGGGTGGGCCAAGGGCAGGTGAGGGTGGTGTTTCAATTCCAGCAGGGAGCCACCGCCAGTCTGGTGAAACGCATGACCAAGGATTTTCCGGCCTCGGCTGCGGAGGGAACCGCGGAGTTTGCCGTGATTGGTGACGATTATTTCAAAAACGGCAAGGTTCTGGCGTGGAAGGCCAGCGTGCTGCGGGGGAACCGTGAATTCGCAACCCGCCAGTCCTACCTTTGGCAGTAGCGAGGATTTTTGAGATGGATGGTTGACCTGCGGTCGCTCAGGAATTATGGTGAACAAAGTCGGGCAGCGCGAACGATGCCCCCTTTACAGTGACTTCAGACAATCTCATTACCGTAGGAATTTTTGATGGATTCAGTTGGATCCGCTGCCAAGGAAAAGGTTCTTTTCTGAACAGTGCCATCGTGAGGAACTTCGGCGACGAACGCATCGCGGCGGGCGAGCTGCACATTGTGGTGGACCTCGCAGCTTGCAGCGGCATGGATTCCACCTTCATGGGCACGCTCGCAGGCATGGCCTCCAAACTTTCCGATAAGGGTGGTGGAACCCTGCAAGTCGCCGAACCCGGAGAACGCAACCTCCACTCGCTGGAAGATCTGGGATTGAATTATGTGATGGAGATTGATCCTCCCGGCGCGGTCTGGCGCTGCAGGCTGGGTGCCATCCGGAGCGACCTGAAACCGCGCCTGCCGACGGCTTCCCTAGGCCAGATTGACCGCGCCCGGCACGTGCTGGAAGCCCACAAGAACCTTACTGGCATCAGTGACAAGAACGCCCGAAATTTTTCGGAAGTGGTCGCCATGTTGGAAAACGAACTGACGGAACAGAAGCCACCGCAGACTAACAGGGAACGATAGGTCTTGGCAACACCACGTTCGGGATGTTGATTCCCTTTGAAATGACGGATGTCAAGACCATCGCACTTGGTGTGATCGCCACCGTATTGCTCGTCGTGTTGTGGGTATTGCGCAACCAGCGGCGGCGCAACCATGCCATCCACCTGAAGTTCCGCAATTGGGAAAAAGAGGAGAAACGGATGTTCTCATTCCTGCGTGACCTGGGTCTGGCCATCGAGCACGAACCCTCGTCATCCAAGCTCTCGCGCATCATCGTGGATGGCATCCAAAAAGTGGTCAATGCCCGTGGCGGAGCCGTCTATTTTCTCAGCACCGGCAACGAATACCTGCTGCCATCCTATATCTCCGAGGAATGTCCGCCGCTCATCGGCATCCCGGTCGAGGTGCGCAAAAAAGCGGAACGCGATCCGCGCGCGTTGGAGAGCCACATCCGCCTGTCCCGCGTGGCGGTGGACGAGGGCATCCTCGGGCATTGTCTAACAGTTGGTGAGCCGGTGCATGTGCCCGATGTGAAAAGCCATCCGTCGTTTCGCGATGCCTTCACCCGCTTCACCGATGACGTGTCCGCGCTGCTGGCTCCGCTGCGTTATGCCGGCAAGGACCTCGGTGTGCTCGTCGTGGCCCGGCGGCACCAGGATGGCGGCTTCAGTTCTAACGATTTTGCCGTGTTCCGCTCCGCGTCGGAGCAATCATCCTTTGCCATCGGCAACGCCCGCATCCACCGCGAGGCGCATGAAAAACGGGCGATGGAAAACGAACTGCAGAACGCGCGCGAGGTCCAGCGCATCCTGCTGCCCCAGGGCGACCCGGTGGTTGCGGGATTCCGCATCAGCGGCACCAACCTGCCGGCCCGCACCATCAGCGGGGATTATTATGATTATCTCGATCTGGGAGATCGGAAGTTCGGCATCGCCATCGCCGACGTCTCCGGCAAGGGCGTGCCAGCCGGCTTGCTCATGGCGATGTGCCGCAGCGCCCTGCGCTCGGTGGCTCCGGGGCACACCTCGCCCGCGGAAGTGCTTGCGGAAGTGAACCGCCAGTTATTTCCCGACATCCGCGAGGACATGTTCATCAGCATGGCTTATGGCATATTGGATGAAACCAATGGCAAGCTGGTGATCGCGCGCGCAGGCCATGACCCCGCGTTGTTATATCGCAGGGAAACAGGCAAGGTGGAACTGCTGCGCTCGCCGGGACTCGCGCTGGGTGTGGATGGCGGCACGGTGTTCGAGCGGGTCACCAAGAACCAGGAAGTCACCCTGCTGCACGGTGATTGCGTGTTGTTCTACACCGACGGCGTGCGCGAGGCAGTGGACGGCGACGACGAGGAGTTCGGCATGGAACGCATGTCCGAGGTTTTCTCCATGGCCGCGCCGCTCGGTGCCGAGGCGATCGTTGCGCGCATGCAGGAAGAACTCCGCCAGTTCACCGGCGACGGACCTCAAATGGATGACATCACCTTGGTGGCCATCGAGAAAAAACGTTAGAAAATGAACTGATGTCCGCCGTCCCTCATGCCCCCATGCCCCTTGGACTCTCGAAGGCCGTGAGCCGTACGGGGAGTCCGACACGCGGGCGAAGTTGATCAACCCGCAGCTCTACGCGTCACGATGGACAGAGGAGCATATCCGGCGGGAGGAAACGGCGGGCGGGATCGAAGTGATCGATGGCGAGGCTCGGCGGCAGTCGAGCCACCGTCAAAGCCCTCGCCAGCCAGTTCGCCAAAGCCGGCACCGAAGCCCTCGAAACCCCGCACATCTTCAACACCCCGGAAGTCATCAAGGCCGGCGGCATTGTTGCATTAGAACACTTGTTTTCATGGCAAGTGGAAGCGCCTTCGATAAAAGAACAAAACCGCATTGCCTCGCGCCTGAAGACCCAGATGGCCGCCGTGGAGCAGGCGCGGCATTTGGCAATCTTCAATGAAGCGATGGCCTGGCAACTCATCTCGCGCAATGGTTGAAATTCTCCACGCAACTCGTTCAGACCATCCGAAACCCGCCGGATTTCGCCGCACAGTGATTATATCCCGGACCAGACTCTTCCCACTCTCCACAAATCATTGATGCGGCCGCATCAATGATTTGTGGACGACTTCTCAGCGAGTTTGTCGGCGCGGCGGAGGGCCTTGTGTAGTGCGCAATCGTACAGATTATCCGTGCGGCCGCACCAATCATCTGTGGACACATTGACACTCGGCGGATTTGCGAAGATTCATGGCGTCTCGAATTGATGAGGAAAAATCGGCACTTCCGCGCCTTTGTCGAAGCCATGGCCCCGAAAGTCGGTGAGACTGTGTGCGATCCCTGCTGCGGCACGGGCGGATTTCTGGCACAGTCGTATGAGTTCATGCGCGGCGGCTTGGCGCGAACGCCACGGGCGATCAGATCGAAACACTCAAACACCGGACGTTTTACGGGCGCGAGAAGGAAAACCTCGTCTATCCGATTGCGCTGGCCAACCTTGTCCTCCACGGCATTGATGAGCCTCATCTCTGGCATGGCAACACTCTCACTCGCGAGGAAATCTACAGCGGACTCTATCAGAACGCGCCGGGACAATTCGACGTGATTGTGACCAATCCGCCCTTCGGCGGCAAGGAAGGTGAGGACGCGCAGACACGCTTCGACTTCAAATCGCGCGCCACGGAAGTGCTTTTCCTTCAGGATGTGATGGCGACCCTCAAGCCCGGCGGCCGCTGTGCAATCGTCCTGCCCGAAGGCATTCTCTTCCAAACCAATCAGGACGCGTTTGTGCAAACCAAGCGTAAGTTGTTAGATTCCTGTGATCTCTGGTGCGTGCTCAGCCTGCCCGGTGGAGTGTTCACCGCGACGGGTGCCGGAGTGAAGACCAACGTGCTTTTTTTCACCAGTGGCCGGCCAACGAAGAAAATCTGGTATTTTGATCTGGCGGATGTGAAGGTGGCAAAGAAAACTCCCTTTACCCGCGTGCAACTCGCGGAGTTTTTCGATCTTCTGCCATCCCGTGCGGACAGTGAAAGAAGCTGGACCATCGACATCGCGGGCCGGCGCAAGAAATCCAAACAGGAAGCGGATGCGCTGCGAGCCAATGCCGCTGAACCGAAGACACGACTCAAGAAACTTCAGGAGGCGTTCGACAAACTCAAGAAGGCCAAGGCCAAGCCTGACGAGCAGGAGAAGGTCAGGCAGCTCATCAAAGATTGTGAGCGTGAGATCCGTGACTTTCATTCCAAGGCCCAGTCCATCGAAGATGCCGCCTTTGACCTCAAAGCCGTCAATCCAAACGCCAGGACTGAGGAGGACACCCGGACCCCACTGGAGTTGATAGAAACCATCAAGCTCAAAGGCCGGGAGGTGCAGGAAATACTGGGAAAACTAGCGACTCTTTGACGCGCCCCTGCGCGAGCAAGTCCAATACCCCCGATTCCGCGACATTCGGAAATGGTTTCTATCCTCCCTCCACATTTTTGCGCAATTTCTCGCGCCTTCTTGCGGCTAAATACCCATGGGAAGGCCTCTTCCGCCGTCCGGGTTGCTGGCATTTCGGATTTTGCACTGTTTCCGGGCACGGGGCTGTGGCATAAACTCCGGCCATGACCACGGAGCGAGAGCCTGACGAGGTGAAAATCTATTTTTTGCCGAACCTGATGACGGCCTGCAACCTCGCGTGCGGGTTTTTCGCGGTGTTGATGATTTTCAAGGGCTTGCTCGAAGTCGGCGACACCCACCCGAATGCGAAGGATTATTACGAGGTGGTCAAACCCTATTACGAATACGCGATCCTGCTGATCTTCGGCTCCTGCATTTTCGATATGCTCGACGGGCGCCTGGCGCGGCTGGGTGGCAGGGATTCGCCGTTCGGGCAGGAGTTTGATTCGCTTGCCGACATCATTTCCTTCGGCATGGCTCCGGCGCTGCTGCTGTC
>CAYWLC010000047.1:0-5915 GCA_964458895.1 uncultured Luteolibacter sp.
GCAGGGACTGACCTCCGTCAGATCCGTCAGATTCTTCCTCTTCCTCTTCCTCTTCATCCAATATCCAATATCACGGGTGTCCGGTTAAATTGAATTTGAATTTATAGAAGGCATTTTAAATGAGTCGATTAGGGACAAAAAAGCGTGTGACGGATTTGAACTTCGCGGCGGCATTTCCCAGAATTTCCGGCCATGAACTCCGGTCGCTTTATTCTCTCCCAGGTTCTCGACCTGGTCCATCGCCAGACGCTCGACCGCATAGTAAAGCGCTACGAGCCCGCATTCTCTGTTCGGCATTTTGGATTCCGGCAGCAACTCACTTGTATGGTATTCGCACAGATGACTTCCAGAGACGGGCTGCGCGACATCACGACCTGTCTCAACGCCAGGTCCGAGACTCTTTATCATCTCGGCTTCAGCGAACCGGTTGCCAAATCGACTCTCGCCGACGCAAACGAAAGCAGGGACTGGCGGATTTGGGAGGATCTCGCCAAGAGTTTGATAAGGAAGGCCAGACCGCTCTATGCTGGCGAGGATCTTGGTTTGGATTTGGACCACACGATCTATGCGCTGGATTCGACCACTATCGATCTTTCCCTGACTCTCTTTCCGTGGGCCGATTTCCGTCAAACCAAGGCGGGCATCAAAATGCATACTCAGATCGACCTGCGAGGACCGATTCCGACCTGTATCCATATTACAGGAGCGCGCCAGCACGACGTGGGATGGCTCGACAGTCTGTTCTTCGAGGCTGGAGCTTTCTATCTGATGGATCGTGGTTACATGGACTTCGTTCGGCTGGCGTTCATCGCCAAGGCTGGAGCGTTCTTTGTCACGCGCGCCAAGACAAACCTTCAGTTCACTCGTCACTACTCGCTGACGGTGAATCGACTGACTGGATTGCGCAGCGATCATGTCGGCAAACCCACCCTCGACAAGTCCCGAACGGCTTTCCCAATGCTTCTGCGGAGAGTGAAATACATCGATCTGGATACCGGCAAGGATTTCGTGTTTCTCACCAACAACCTCGAAATCCCGGCGATCACCGTGGCCATGCTTTACAAGATGCGGTGGCGCATCGAACTGTTCTTCCGATGGATCAAGGGCCACCTGCGGATCAAGCACTATTACGGCACAAGTCCCAATGCCGTGAAGACTCAAATCTGGATCGCCGTCTGCACCTATCTGATAATTGCGATTCTTCACAAGCAGCTCAAGCTGCCCGGCACACTCCACAGGACTTTGCAGCTTTTGAGCGTTCATCCTTTTGAGAAAGTCCCTCTAAATCAACTACTTATGGAAACCGACCACAGAACTTTACCTAATGTGAACTGTAACCAATTGAATTTGTTTGAGTTATAACCGGACACTCGTGATTTCAACACTCTGATTTTTAGTTAAGTTTCGTTGATATCTTTCCCTGGGTCGGTCAATTTCAAGGCTATTGCGGCTTGGGGTTGCGCGACGCGCCATCCTGATGCATGAAGTTCGGCCATATGACCGGTCGGGAAATCAAGGATACACTGGAACGGGCGGGCGTGCTGCCCAGCAAGCAATTGGGACAGAATTTCCTGATCGACCCGAACATGGCCCGCTGGATCGTTTCCCAGTTGGAGGCCACTGCGGACGACGCAGTGGTGGAGGTTGGCCCCGGGACGGGGTCGCTGAGCGAACATCTGGTGGGAAAAGTCCGGCGCTTGATCCTGATCGAATTCGATGCCCGCCTGGCTGCCGTGTTGGCAGAACGCTTCAAGGATGAGCCCACCGTGGAAGTCCACCACGCGGATGGGGCGAAATTCGACGCTCGCACGCTCTTCAAACACCGGTCGATCAAGTTTCTCGGAAATCTCCCCTACTCCTGCGGCGGCGCGATTTTGAAAAACCTGCTCAGCCGCCCCCACCCCTTCGAACGCGCGGTGGTGATGTTGCAAAAAGAAGTGATCGACCGCCTTGCGGCCACACCCGGCACCAAGGATTATGGGATTCTCTCGCTGCGCACCCAGGCGGACTGGGTGGTCGCCCCACAACGCACGGTCCCACCCGAGGCGTTTTACCCGCGCCCGAAAATCGACTCCGGCGTGGCCATCCTAACACCTCGAACGAGCGGCTTACCAGCCTTCGATCACCGCTTGTTCGACGAGTTGATCCGCCGTGGATTCGCCCAACGCCGCAAGCAACTCAAAAAACAACTTCCGGAGGGCACCCACTGGGATCTGATTTCTAACATGCTAGGAGTCCCACCCACCGCGCGGGCCGAGGAACTCACGCTGGCCCAGTGGGTGGATCTCACCCGCGCCTGCGACCCCCACCCACTCAAGGACCTGCCACAGAAATCCGGCGAGATCTTCGATGTGGTGGATGAAAACGACAAGGTCACCGGACAGTCCACCCGCGGCGAGGTCCACGCGAACCAACTCCTGCACCGGGCGGTGCACGTGTTGGTTTCTAACAAACGAGGCGACCTGCTGCTCCAGCAGCGCTCGATGTTCAAGGACGCGCATCCCGGAGTTTGGGATTCCAGCGTTTCCGGCCACCTCGACGCGGGTGAAGACTATCCGTCCGCCGCAATCCGCGAGTTGGAGGAGGAAATGGGCATCCGCGTGGAGGAGGCCCCGGAGGAAATCGCGCACTTCAAAGCATGCGAGCAAACCGGGTGGGAGCATGTCAGGCTCTATCACACCCATTATAACGGCCCGCTGCGTTTTCACGCCGCGGAAATCCAGGCCGCGGCATGGTTCCCGCTCGCGGAGATCCAGGCATGGACCGCCGCCAGACCGGAGGATTTCGCCTCGGGCTTTCTCAAATGCTGGAACGCCGCCAATCTGGCAAACCCCGCCCCTGTTTGAATGATCCTATTGAACCACAGATCACGCAGATTGACACAGATTATGAAGAGATTACAAACAGGTAATTTGATAGAAAATGAAGAATCCGATTTTATCCATCCGTGAAATCCGTGTAATCTGTGGTTCCATCCTGCCAAAACCCTGCGAATCCGGATTCAGACCAAATGCCCTCACATCATCTTTCCATCCATGAAACATCTCCTCCTCGCCATTCTCACCATCGCATCGTGCGCCTGCAACCGCGACCCCGAGACACTCACATACAAAATCATCTCCGTCCGCCCGCACGATCCTGAATGTTACACCCAGGGATTGGAGTTCTCCGGCAAGCGCCTCTTCGAAAGCGGTGGCGGCTACGATCACTCCAACGTCCGCGAGGTCGATCCCGCCACCGGCAAGGTGCTGCGCAATCGACCCATGGCCAAAAACGTCTTCACCGAGGGCATCACCCGTTTCAATGACGAACTCTATATCCTCACCTGGAAGGAAAACACCGTCTTTGTGTTCGAACCGGACACCTTCAAATTCATCCGCTCCCACACCTATCAGGGCGAAGGTTGGGGCCTGACCCATGATGGCAAACAACTCATCATGAGCGACGGCAGCGACAAGCTGAAGTTCATCAATCCCAAGGATTTTTCCGTAACCCGCACCCTTGATGTCACCCACGGTGGCCAAGCCCTCACCCAGCTCAACGAGTTGGAATACGTGCAAGGCGAGATCTATGCCAATATCTATCAAACCGACCGGATCGCCCGCATCTCGCCGGTGGACGGACGCGTCACCGGATGGCTGGATCTATCAGCCTTGCGCCGAAAACTGCCTAAACCTAACAACTCGGATGTCCTCAACGGCATCGCCCTGGATCCGGCCACCGGACACCTCATGGTCACCGGCAAACTCTGGCCCTCCATGTTCGAAATCGAAATCAGCGGGAAGTAAGCCGGAAATCGCCCGCCTGTTTTGTCTGATTCTGTTAGCCGAAGGGATTGCGGACGGCGACTCCATGGTAGGTCTGCCCGGGATTGAGGTCTTCCGAGTGCAGAGTGTTACATCCCGCCCGCGCCGCAGCGGCCACGATCAAGGCATCGTAGTAGCCGATGCCATAACGGCTCACGATCTCCACCGCAGTGTGGACCATTGGCACGTCGATTTGCACCACGCGCAACACTTCGTAACCGCGCAGCAACTCAGCTGCAGTTGCCGGAGTCATGGGGGATTTGATCTTGCGGGTGACGACTTGGAAAAACTCCCCCAATACCTGAGTGGAGATGACCCCGGTTCCCGCCTCGGCCAGAGACAAAATGAGCGCAAGAGCCTTCCGGCTTTTCTCCGCGTGGGAGTCGTCACAGGCATAGACCAGCACGTTCGTGTCAAGGAATTCCATGATGCTTCACCCTCTCTCATGGAGTTCATCACGGGTCCACCTGACACGGCCCAAACGTATGCGGTGGCGGGTGAGACGATCTCTCAGCAAGGCTACGGCCTGCTGGTGGCTCGCGTCCTCCTCCGCAGCCGTTCGCTCGAGGAATTCACGCACCATTGCACTGAGCGTGGTGTCCCGTTCCAAGGCCAGCTTGCGTACCTTTTTCACGGTTGCCTCGTCAATTGCCAAAGTGATGTTTGCCATAATCCGTGTGGCACAGGATACGTGCATACCCATGCGTGTCAAGCACCAACATCCTCCTATTGTGTTCGTGCCCTCACCTTCCCCTCAACAGCGCCCGGCTGCTCCAGGCGTAATTCCACCCGGATAGAACTGTTAGAAGGAGCGCGCCCCACATCGAGGCGGGGGTCAGCCAGCCATCAGGGCGCGACAGGACTTGAAGCAAGCGCACGAGTCCGTTTCCGGAATTGATCGGCTGCAAGGCGAACCATACCAAACAAGTGATGCAGAACGCCAGTTGCAGCCCGGTTTTCCATTTCCCCAGACGGTCGGCGGCCATGACGTGTCCTGCCTCCATCGAGATCTGCCGCAAGCCGGTGACCAGGAACTCACGCGCCAGAATCATCACCGTCACCCATACCGGGCATACATTTCTTGAACTCAGATAGACAAAGGCCGAGCACACCAGCACCTTGTCGGCGAGCGGGTCCATGAGTTTTCCCATCGGCGTGACCAGTCCGAGTTTGCGAGCCAGCCAGCCGTCCACGAAGTCGGAAATGGCCGCAACCACAAAAGAAACCAGCGCGATCCAATGCCCGAGAACGCTCTCGCACGCGGTTCCTGCGACGAAAACCGCGGTCAAGACGAGGCGCGAGAGCGTGATGGCATTGGGGAGGTTCACAGGCGCACTGTGTGAAAACATTCGCGAAATGGCAACAAGGGGTTGCAGCAAAGGCGCAAGTCCCCTAAACCCTCCCCGCCCTTCCAACGGCATCATCATCTTATGAGTAACAGCGACTTCGGACTGATTGGTCTGGCCGTGATGGGCCAGAATCTCGTGCTCAATGTGGAATCCCGCGGCTTTCAAGTCTCGGTTTACAACCGCACCACCTCGGTGACCGATGCCTTCGTCGCCGCCAACCCGGACAAAAAACTGGTCGGGGCGAAGACCCTTGAGGAATTCGTGCAATCGCTCGCCTCCCCGCGCAAGGTGATGATCATGGTCAAGGCCGGTGGCCCGGTGGACGCCGTGATCGAACAACTCATCCCGCTGCTCGACAAGGGCGACATCATCATCGACGGCGGCAACTCGCTCTACACTGACACCGAACGTCGCGACAAATGGTTAGGCGATCTCGGGTTCCGCTTCGTGGGCGCGGGTGTGTCCGGCGGCGAGGAGGGCGCGCGCAAGGGGCCCGCCATCATGCCCGGCGGCCCGGAATCCACATGGGAAGTCATGAAGCCGATCTTCGAGTCCATCGCCGCCAAGGTCGATGGCGAGCCGTGCGTGGTCCACATCGGTCCCGGCGGTGCCGGCCATTTCGTGAAGATGATCCACAACGGCATCGAATACGGCGACATGCAACTCATCTGCGAGGCATATAACATCTTCCGCGCCGCAGGCTTCAACGCCAAGGAACTCGCCGACGACTTCGACGATTGGTATGCGGGCGATCTCGAAA
>CAYWLC010000047.1:5925-20145 GCA_964458895.1 uncultured Luteolibacter sp.
CCGCAGGCCAAAAGGGCACCGGCAAGTGGACGATCCTCAACGCGGTGGAAAACGCCGTGGTCATCTCCACCATCAACGCCGCAGTGGAGGCGCGCATTTTATCCTCTATGAAGGACCAGCGCGTGGCCGCCAGCAAGGAACTCGAAGGACCCAAACCGGTGATCGACGAAAAAAAGAAAAAACTCGTCAAAAAAGTTCACGACGCGCTCTATGCGTCCAAAATCATTTCCTACGCCCAGGGCCTCGACCTCATCACCACCATGGGTGCCCAAAAAGACTGGAACAAAAAAAAAAAAAAAATCGCCGCCATCTGGCGCGGCGGCTGCATCATCCGCGCACGCTTCCTCAACCGCATCACCGAGGCCTACCGCGAAAACCCGTCTCTAACCAACCTGATGCTCGCCCCGTTCTTCAAGGACATCCTCAACGACTCCCAGGAAAACTGGCGCGAGGTGGTGGCCATGGCCACGCTGGCCGGCATCCCGGTGCCCGCCTTCAGTGCCTCGCTCGGTTACTACGACAGCTACCGCAGCGCGTTCCTGCCCGCCAACCTGCTCCAGGCCCAGCGCGATTTCTTCGGCGCCCACACCTACGAACGCACCGACAAACCGCGCGGCGAGATGTTCCACACCGATTGGCCGGAAGTCATCGGGTGAATGATCACTTGGCATCTATCACTCACCGCAGAGTCGCAAAGGTCGCAAAGGAACGCCGAGTCATGGACTGCGGTTATGAACCAAAATCATCCTTTGCGTAACTCTGCGATCTTAGCGGCTTTGCGGTAAATCTAGATATTACTCGGGAGGATTACCCTCCACAGCATGAGGCGCGGGGACTTGGCCCGCATTTCGGAAGCCCGCGTCACAGCCCCGCCACAGCCGCGCGGGTTCGTCCCTTCACCGCGCTCCAGGTTTGCCCTATCAAAGAGATGGGGTCGGGCTCCAATTCGGCGTCCTCGAACCAGGCAAGACTGCGGATCACGGTGAAAGGATCGGTTGATGGGTATTTGCTTGCGAAATGCCCGATCATTTGCCGGATCGTGAAAATATCTAACATAACACACAGGTCATAAAAATCCTTCTTTGATCCACGGTTTGCAACCGCATTGAGCTTCATCGCCGCCAGATCCGGCAAAGAGACGAGCGTGATCCCATCAATTCGCTCCACTGGCTCAAGCAAGCGATAGTCGTGGCGCAGCAAATCCAGTTTCACCCCGTTGGCATCTACTGTTAGAGTATTCGCCGCCAGCCCGATGATGCTTGCCCCGTCAAGCTGCAGTTCCGCCAGAAGCTCTGCCGGAGAAAACTCCCGCGTCGTGAAAAAATCCAGATCCACTGACAAACGATGCCCAAAGCGCAGGGCCAGCGAGGTGCCGCCGCCCAGCGCGAACTCCTCCAGAGCGGCGGACCCGGACAAGCGGGCAAGCAGAGTGTTCACTGATTCGGGGATGGCATCGAAGCGGAGCATCGGAAGGAAGAAACAGGGATTTGAAACCAAGCACTGCAAAATGCCAAGGCCCGGGGTTGAAGACTGCGCAGGCTGGTGGCGACTTCGGCAAGTTGCGGTTTGCCGTAATGCTCCACTAGAATCTGCCAATCCTGCCAACGCCCGTGTTCCAGCACCCGTCGGATCAACCATGCCGCATGACGTTCCAGATCGACCCCGGAACGGTCCACATCCCAGAACAGGTGATCCGACAAACGCGACATGCGGAGAATGTAGCCAAATTCTAGTCCGAAGCAAAGCGCCAAGATCGATGCGCCCGGTCCCATGCAACTTTAGGATTTGCGTCGGGTCGGATCCAGGCGAAGCTGCGCCGCTCCCCCGTCATGAACCTCCTCCTTCTCAAAGTCCTCCACCTCTCCGCCGCCTTCGCCCTTTTCAGCGCGCTCGGTGCCATCCTGCTCGGCAGTTCTTCCAAAAAAGGCGCAAGCGCCCTGCATGCCATCTCGCTGGTCCTGATCCTGCTCCTCGGTTTCGCCATGCTCGGCAAACCCACCATGGGGCCCTATTATTGGCTGGCCAAACTCGCCCTCTGGCTCTTCATCGGCGCCGCCCCCGTGCTGGCCAAACGCAAGATCCTGCCCGCCACCGCCGTCATGACCCTCTGCATCGCCGCCGCCGGAACCGCCGCCTGGCTAGGCATCGCCAAACCCTTCTGATCGCAGCCTCACTTCACACCTAACAGAGTCATCACATCCTGATAGGCAGCCTTCTTTCCCGGGTATTCGGCCAGGCCCTTCCTGGCATTGTCCAGAGCGGTCTTCCCCGCAAGCGTGACCGCGGATGGGTCCGCCCCCTTGTCCATCAGGCTGCGGACGATGGCGGCATTGCCGCGCAAGGCAGCGATGCTCAGGGCGGTGTTGCCCAGCATGTCCGCCACGGAGGGTTTGGCACCGGCCTCTAACAGCCTGTCCGCAGTCTTGTCCAGGCCGCTCCATGACGCCCACATCAACGCCGTCCAACCGTCGTTGTCACGCGCATCTTTCGGCGCGCCGTGTTCCACAAGCAGTGCGATCATCGGAGCGCGCTTTTCGTCAGTCTTGGCAATCGCTTCGGCGGACGAGAGATTGGCATAGGCGGCGCGCATCAGCGCGGTCCGGCCGTGCTCGTCAGTCTTGGCCACCACCTTGACATTGATATCTTGTTTGGCCTTCACCTCCTTGAGAACTGACTCCACATTCCCGATGTCACCCTGCACGATGGCGGTCACCACCGGATCGTCCTTGGGGATCTTCTTCTTCAGCCCGGAGAATCCCAGATCCGCCAGATAGACGAATACCGTGGATACGGCGAATAGAATCAGGGCATCTAGCAGAATTGTCAGAATCTTGTTCATATCACACTTGCTTCCACAACGGTTGCCGGGGTGCTGGGAGGGTTTTTGTGGGTGATGAAGTTGCGCAGGGCGATCACGGCGATCGGGCTCATCACTGCAAGAATCAGATAGACCACCCACATGAATTCGGGGGAGTGTCCGTAATCGATGTTGCCGGTTTCGATTTTCGGGCGGATTCCATCATAACAGAACCTCGAAATGAGAATGCCGCTCACAAACCCGTTGATGGGTTTGGAAATGAAGGTCGGCAGCGCGGAAAGCGCCATATAGGAGGAAACCTTGTCCGGCGGGGAAACCGAGGCGATGTATTCCGTGAAGCGCGGGCTGAAAATCAACTCCCCCAGCGCGAAGATAAGGATTTGGCTGCAGATGATGAAGAAGTAGGCTTGGGAGACATTGTGGATGAAGGGAAACTTCATGATCCACTCCAAAGGCACCGCCAGCAGCACCAGCGATGCGGCGGAAATCGACATGCCGATGATGATGAGTTTGAGGGTGGCGAAGCGGTTGATGATGGGGATCAGCACGATCAACCCGGTCACGATGATGAACGGGTTGATGGAGTTCATCAGTCCCAATTCGAAATCGCTGCTCATCACCCGGGTGTAATACTTGGGCATGACCAGAAATTGGTGGGTGAAGACCAGACGCACACCAATGGTCAGCACCAGAAACAACAGCAACTTCTGGAATGCCTTCTCCTTCCACACCTCCATGAAGATGGCGAGCGGACGCTTGCTTTCGTTCTCCCCGGTACTGCGGTCGCCTTCTTCCGCATAGTTGTCCTCCCTGATGAGAGACACGCAAATGAGGGCACACAAGGCCATGCCGAAACCGAAATCAAAGATCGCGAGGTTACCGTTCACCTCACCTAACATTTTTCTGAATCCGTCGATCACCACCGCTCCCGCGATGATGGCTCCCATGTTCATGATCAGATAGTTGACATTGAATCCAGTCGCCCGGTTGGCCTTGGTGGTGAAGCGGCGCAGGGCGGTCATCGTCACCGGTGAGATGAACGCAGTGCCCAAGGCCATGAGAATGAGCATTGCCTTGACGCACAATTGCAAGTCGGCGCCTTTCAGATAGACCGGAGCCATGCCCAGCCCTATCCGCGCCAGTCCCAGGATTCCAAATCCAATGAAATAGGATTTCCGAATGCCGATCACGTCGCAGATCGACCCCACAGCGAAGACAAATGCGGTGATATAGAGCGTGTAAATCCCCACCCATGCCCCGGAATCCACATCGTTGAACCCGCAGTTGGTGGTCAGATAGAGTGAAAGCACGGTGATCATCGAAAAATATGCCAGCCCATCGAAAAACTGGATCGCATTGGTCAGCCAGAATTCCGCAGAAACATGCTTGAGGATCCTGAACTCGGAAAAATATTGGGTGACGGCACTGAACATGGGTTTCTGGGTGGGATCGCGGATCGACGGCGGAATCTTTCTGGAATCCTCCGTCTTGACCAGAAGGAAAATCGCGGGATACCGTGCAAGCGCAGCGGAACACGCATGAAATTGCCTCTTGGCAAAGCCTTCGGAATCAGGGAAACCCCTTGGGCATGTCACGACAAATTCCGTGGGGGCTCCGCAGATCATTGATTTTTCAATCTGACAATTTCCCTCCCATGAGCCCAGCGCCCTCGGTCACCCAGCAAATCCATGGCCAAGTGCCCGATGGCCGGGACGTAAACCTCTTCACTCTGAACGGCAAAACCCACACGCTCGCCACCCACAACGAGCCCGGCGGCATCCCCTGCCACCTGCACGGCATCATCCTCTCGCTGGTGAAAAAATACCGCCCACCATGTCTGTCAGGTCCAGGGCTCACCGGCCTGCTGGCGTCCTTCATGTCCGGCATGGCATCATTCTGATTTTCGGCGGCCTGATCCTCAACGTGATCTTCTGGTAACACTCAACTCCTAACCTAATACCATCATGGGACTCGACCTCCGCCTACCTATCGGAATCTACTTCACCATCCTCGGCGTGCTGCTGGAGGGCTACGGCATCCTCACCGCCTCCAGCGCGGCGCTCTACAAACGCCCGCTGGACATGAACATCAACCTGATCCGGGGCGTTGTCCTGCCCGCCTTCGGTCTGGCCATGCTCATCCCCGCGCTCATCACTCACAAAACAAACGCCGGCAAATAAGATGAAAATCAGTTCCTTCACCGGCGGCCTCACCCAAACCAACGGCTATCTCGTCGAATCCCCCGACGGCAATTTCCTCATCGACGCCCCGGAGGGTATCGCCGCATGGCTTGCGAACAAAGGCGTGCGTGTCGATGACGTGCTGCTCACCCATCAGCACTACGACCACGTCGTGGACGCCGCCACCATGCAAATCACCGGCGCGCGCCTGCATGCCTTCGCACCCTACTCGACCGATCTCACCCTGGAAGCCACCGCCCGCGCATGGGGCATTCCGATCTCAGTCGCTCCCTATCGGATCGATTTTCTGTTAGACCCGCAGACCCCACTCCACCTCGCAGGCATGGACATCACCCTCGCCCACATCCCCGGCCACGCGCTTGACGCTCTGACTTTCCATCTCGCCGGGCACGACATCGTGTTTTCGGGCGACACCTTGTTTGCGGATTCCATCGGCCGCACCGATCTTCCCGGCGGCAGCGCCGCAAATCTGTTAGACGGCATCCGCCGTCACCTGCTCACCCTGCCACCCGACACCCGCGTCCTCTCCGGCCACGGACCGCCCACCACCATCGGCGAGGAAGCCCAAGGCAATCCGTATTTGCGCTAAATTCCGCGCATCTGGCACGCATTTTGCTTCACCGCTTGCCATTCTGCGTTTAGTTTGGCCGCGGCTACCCACATGCCGCCTGATGTCAGACGCCTATCTCCAGCAATCGCTCTCGCAACAACAGACTCTCGCGCCGCAGATGCGCAAGAGTCTGGAGATTTTGCAGGCGGGCACCATGGAGCTTTCCCAAATCATCAGTCAAGCCCTTGAAACCAACCCGGTTCTGGAAGATCTGACAGAGTCGGTTTCGCTCGACGATAACGACGCCAACCCCGAGGAAGCGGACTCGCTGAAGCATCTCAATGAGACCGATGACGACTGGCGGGAGCACTCGATTCATGAGGGCAAATCCTCGCCATGGACGCAGGACGACGAGGAGCGCCGGCAATGGATCCATGACTCGATCATGGCCCCTGTCACGTTGCAACAGCACTTGCAACAGCAACTCGATCAGTCCATGGTGGAGCCTCCTGTGAGAGAGGCGGCGGGCGCGATTCTGGGGAATCTGGATGAACGGGGTTTCCTCGATTTGGATCTCAAGGACTTGTCCGTGCGTCTCGGCATCCAGCCCGCCCATCTGAATGCCGCGCTCAAGCTGGTGCAGTCGTTCGACCCCGCAGGCGTCGGAGCTACCGGCATCGCACAATCGCTGCTGCTCCAACTCGAACGCCAGAGCGGCACGGAAACCATCGAATACAAGATCGTGCGCGATCACCTTGAGGACCTCGCCCGCAAACGCCTCCCGCAAATCGCCAAGGCCCTCGGCACCAGCATCGAGCGCGTCACCGAGGCCACCGCGCACATCCAACGCCTCACGCCCAACCCCGGCGGGGATTTCGATCCCACGCGCAACCCGTACGTGCTGCCGGATGTCATCATCGAACGCAACGACGACGGCGCTCTAACAGCCCAACTCACCGGCGAGCATCTCCCGCACCTCCGCATCAACGATTTTTACAAGGACATGATAGGCAAAGCGACGGTGGACGCCAAAGCGCGTCAGTTCCTGCGCGACCAGATCCGTGACGGGCGCAGCCTGATCCGCTCAATCTCGCTGCGTCAGGAAACCATTTTAGCCATCGCCAACCAACTCATTGCCCGGCAGCCTGATTTTTTCAACAAGGGGCCGCGCCATCTACGTCCGCTCACGATGAATGAAATCGCCGACGCTCTCGGCATGCACGCCACCACCGTGTCCCGCGCGGTTGCAGGCAAATACGTCCTCACCCCGCAAGGGCTGATGGAGATGCGCGCGTTTTTCGCCACGGGTTATGAAACGGATGACGGAGGGAAAGTCTCCAACGAAGGCGTGCGCCAGGCCATCCAACAACTCGTTGCAGCGGAAAATCCCGCAAAACCGCTGTCTGACGAGTCGCTGATGAAGGCCCTTGCCGATCAAGGCATCACCGTGGCGCGCCGGACGATCGCCAAATACCGCGAACAATTGAACATCCTGCCGTCACACCTGAGAAAAACGTTCTGAGCGCGACGCCTGTTAGATACCGATCAATTCGACACGGTTCAGTTGATCCTCATGCTGGCAGCCGCGGTCACGGTGGGATCAACCGTGCTCGTGGCAGTTAGTTGGAGCGTCACGCTTTCGCCGTTGGGGAGTGTGACCGTGGGATCAAGTATATCGGGATCGGAGAAGACGACCTTGGTGGTGCCTGATAGAACGGACCAATGCACTGTCACCGCGCCGCCGCCAGGATCGCTGGCACTGCCGGCGAGCGTTGTGGTGGTGACCCCGCTGGCGAGTCTTTGATCGGGTCCCGCACTGACCTCGAGGGCACCCGTCACGTTGCCATCGCGCACGTGGAAAACAAAGCGCCCTGGAATTGTGCAGTTGCGGGAACGGTAAATCAACCCGGTGGTGTAATTGGGAAGATGGTTCGATGGATTGGCATCCAATTGCACCGACGCCCGTCCCGAGAAGGCCAGTTCGATCGTGCGGTTCAGCCCATTGGTAATGCCCGAGCGGGAGGCCGCGCCACCATAGCCCAGATAGCCGCCGCTGGCATCCCCCGTTTCCCAGAACACATGGTTGTAATTGAACTCAACGTCAAAATTCCCCGCCCCGGTATCGGCCCGTTCGATCATGACAAGCTGGAAATCATTGAGCTTATCGGTGTGCTTGGCATAATAACCGACACTTCCCCAATTGACCGCGAATGCAGCATGTCCATCGACCGTATCAACTCCGTCGGAGAAGCGGACCACGTTGGAACCGGCGGCCCTGGTATCCACGTCAGCCCAGAAGGGCGCGATCATGGCGATGCCCAATCTCTGGAGAGGGTTTGGCGTGTAGGTGTACAAGCCGCTGCCAAAGGTGATGTTGCCGTTGTTGTTGATATAACACCCTGTTAGATTCATGCCGAACAGGTTGATATTGAAACCAAATGGAACGGCATCCGGAGTTGATCCGTCATCATTGGCATCCAGCGCATTCTGATCGAACCCCGCCCGCACCGCACCCACCCGCAGGCGATAGAAAAATTTTGGCGCGGTATTGTAACTCAACACCTCCAGGGGATTGTCGTTGCCGCCCATACCACACAACCCAAAACGGTAGGGGTTCGGTCGAGAATTGACAGCGGATTGACAGCGATGCTTTCTACATGCTAACAAAAAAGGACGCCTTTTAGTATCCCAACTCATTGATACTCAGGATGGTGGGCAGAGATGGATTCGAACCATCGTAGGCGTTAGCCAGCAGATTTACAGTCTGCCCCCTTTAGCCACTCGGGCATCTACCCAATCACCATCCCCGCTGTGCGCGGGGGCGGATGTATGATCGGGAGCGGATGGCTTGACAAGGAAAATATTCCGCGTGAAAAGGATTACGGGATGATTGCGGGCCATGGCTGCTCCCGAACGCGGGGAAAACGGGACGGCTGCTCGATGGAAATCGCGCAACTTTCGCTTCGCCACAGGGTTGCACCCATGGTAAGACCGCACCGCAAGCATGAATCGCAAGCCACTGCAACCCGATGACTCATGGGAAAACGACGCCGTTTGGAAGTTGTTGGACCATGCCACGTCCGCAAGCGCGGGCCCGCGCTTCGTGGATGACACGGTGCGCGCCGCCCGCCTCGCCGGCCAAACGAGTCCTTGGTGGAAACTCCTGTTCACTCCAGCCCCGCTGGCAGGATTGGCTGCGGCCGCCGCAGCCTTGGTCTTCTCGGTGGTCGGATTGCTCGGACCGGGACACCGGTCCGGAAGCCAAAACGCCATGATCGATTCCCGCCAGGCCGCCGAAATCCAGGAGATCGCCGAATCCGAAACCCTGATCGCCGCCGTGGACCAACTCGACGATTTCAGCGATACGGAACTGGTCAACCTGATCGGATTTTAAACTCTTCCCCATCCTCCGGCACCGGCATATCGTCACGGCGTGAAGACTTGCCTTATTTTCGATCTCGACGGGACGCTGGTGGATTCCCTGCCCGGCATCGCCGCGTCGCTCAACCGGACTCTAACATCCCATGGCCTGCCCGGCCACTCGCATGCGGCGGTGCGCTCATTCATTGGCAATGGGGTGCAAACGCTCATCCGGCGGGCGGTCCACGCCGGGGCGGAGCCGGAGTTGCTGGAATCGCTGCTCCGGTATTACAAGTCCGATTACGAACTCGGCTGGCCGGAGGGAACGCGCGCCTACCCCGGGGTCCATGAAATGTTAGAAACGCTCGCCGACCGGGGATGCCGTCTCACGGTGTTATCTAACAAAACCCATGGTTTCACGGTGGAGATGACGCGGGCGATGTTTCCGGAGATCCCCTTCGCCATGGTGCTGGGCCAGCGCGACGGCATCCCGCACAAGCCGGATCCGGCGGGTGCCTTGCAGATTGCCACCGCATTCGGGGTCGCTCCGGCGGATTGCGTGATCATCGGGGATTCCACCATGGACATCGAAACCGCCAACAACGCCGGCATGGAGTCCATCGCGGTGAGCTGGGGTTACCATGATGTTGATAGATTATTAGAATCAGGGGCCGGACGGATCATCACCCGTCCGGATGAGCTGCCCGGCCTGCTTGTGCAGCCCGCATGATGCGCGATGCCTACCAAGGCAGGACCGCCTCCGGGCGGTCCGTGAGAAGGAGGAGGCTAACCATTGCGGACCGCCCGGAGGTCGGTCCCTGCCTTCACGATCTAACGGAATACGCGCAGGGTCGTCTCCACATGGCAAAAGCAAAGGCCGGCGGAAGGTATCCGCCGGCCTTTGGGAATGAGTGAGGAAACGTG
Organism: uncultured Luteolibacter sp.; assembly: GCA_964458895.1. Classification (GTDB taxonomy): domain Bacteria; phylum Verrucomicrobiota; class Verrucomicrobiia; order Verrucomicrobiales; family Akkermansiaceae; genus Luteolibacter. The sequence goes on from CAYWLC010000047.1 coordinate 15,779, forward strand.
TTGGGCTTATTGGCCGGGCTGGCCTTGTGGCATCGGGAAAGGCATGCCTCCGTCGGGTTTGGCCGGGGCGTCCTGGATTTTGACGAGTTCCAACTCGAAAATCAGAACACTGTTAGGTCCGATGTCCGCGCTGCGGCGTTCCTCGCCATAGGCGAGGGCGGAGGGCAGAAAGAGTTTCCATTTGGCACCGACCGGCATGGTGGTGAGGGCCTCCTTGAAGCCATCGACGACTTGCAGGGTCATGGGGACGGGCGCTCCTTCGGGAGAAGCATCAAACTGTTTGCCGTTGATGAGGGTTCCCTTGTAATTGACCATGAACTGTTTGTTGTCCTCGGCACCTTCCTTGGGAGCGGTGTATTTTTCTGAGCCGCCTTTGGCGAGGATCTCATATTGCAGTCCGCTCTTGGTGGTGGTGACCCCATCGCGTTTGCCGTTTTCCTCGAGGAATTTCTTACCGGCTTCCAAATTGGCGGTTGCGGATTCCTTTTCGCGGTTCTGAAGTTTTTCGCCGAGCGCCTGCATGGCGGCCTGGAGTTTGTCTTCGGCCAGTTCCGGTTTCCCGGTATTGAGGGCGGACATGAAGCCCTTGATGAAGGTCTCCTGATCGATATCGGCGGAGGTGATGCCAAAACGACCAAACTGTTGGATGAACGAGCTGCCGGTTTTGAAACCGAGCGCATAGGACGAATCCGCCTTCGTGACCGCAGGGTCCTGTTTGGGTGGCGGGGTGATTTCAACCGGAGGTGTGGTACTTTCGGCTTTTGCAGGGTTACTTTCCGCTGTTGCAGGGTTGGAAGCGGGTGGCTGGGCGGATAAGGTGCCGATGAGGCCGAGAGCCGCGGCACCTGGAATGAGTTTTCGGATCATATTTTTTGGTGGGAAAGACGGGAACTTATGCGGCGTTTCGCGGCCTGTCGAGGACGGGTTTTCGGGATTTCATGCGGATTTTCCTTTCCCCTTTTCGTCGGTCGTTATCCGTTCTAGTCTCCAACGCATGCCCGACACCCCCGAATCCGACCCCAGGTTCCACGAGTTTGTCATTCTGCAAGCCCAGAATGCCGGGCTTTTCCTTGGCCAGATCCCGCATCCCCACACCGGCGAAAAAACCGTCAACCTGCGCGCGGCCATGTCCGTGATCGACTCGCTTGAAATGCTTGCTTCCAAAACCCGGGGAAATCTCGCAGATTCCGAATCGAAACTGCTCACCACCGCCCTCAACAACCTGAAACCGCTCTATCAAAAAGCTGCTTTCCCCCATGTCCTTTGATCCCTTCAATATTGGCAATGTTCCCGTCGGTGGTCCTGTGCCGTTTTTCATTCTCGGTCCGTGTGCCTTGGAATCCGAGGCGTTTGCCTGGGAGATGGCCCGCTCGCTCAAGGAAATCGCCGGGCGCACCGGCATCCATTTCCTTTTCAAAGCGTCGTTTGACAAGGCCAACCGCACGTCCATCGATTCCTTCCGCGGTCCAGGCATCAGGGAGGGTTGCCGAATCCTCGGGGAAATATCCAAGGAACTCAACATCCCCGTCTCCACCGACATCCACACGGCCGAGCAGGCGGACATCGCTGCCGAACACATCGATTTGCTTCAAATCCCGGCCTTTCTCTGCCGTCAGACCGACATACTGGAGGCCGCCGCCAAGACCGGCCGCGCCGTCAATGTGAAAAAGGGCCAATTCCTCGCCCCATGGGACACCCTCAACATCGCCGGGAAAATGCGGGCCTTCGGCTGCGAGCAATTCCTCATCACCGAGCGCGGCACCACTTTTGGCTACAACAATCTGGTGGCCGACATGCGATCGCTTTACTGGATTCGCAAGGAAGGCCTGCCGGTTGTCTTCGACGCCACCCACTCGGTGCAACGCCCGGGTGGCCTTGGCGGGACCACCGGCGGCGATGGCGAACTCGCCCCCGTCCTGGCCCGCGCCGCCGTCGCCACCGGCGTGGACGGCTTGTTCATGGAGGTCCACTCGGACCCCGCCAACGCCCTCTCCGACGCCCCTAACCAAATACCGCTGGAATTCATCGAAGATCTGTTAGTCAAGCTCATCGCCATCCACCACGCGGCGCATTGAACCCCCTACCCTATCCGGCTTGCGCACCATCCTACCAATCCTCCTGCTATTGGCCCCCGCGCTGCCTGCGATGGAGGGTGGCGTGCCTGTGCCCAGGAAAAAACTATCCGCCATCTCGCTGCTTCCCAATGGCAGCAAGCTCAAGGGCGTGATGTTTCCACGCTACGATGACGACCAGCGTTTGGTCAGCGCGCTGAAGGCGGAGACCATGACCCTGGTCAATGACGAAACCGTCGCTGGCAGCACCGTGACCCTGTTGTTTTTCAACAGTGACCAGAGTGTCCGCGGGCGCATGGATCTCAGGGAAGCGGTGTTCAACCAGATCAAGGGCACGCTCAAGGCCGAGGAACTCGTGACCCTTTACTCCGACCGCATCACCGCCAGGGGTTTCGGGCTGAACTACTCGTTGGAAAAAAACGAGGGTTTTCTAACAGGCCCTGTCACCACTTGCATCCAGGCACCTAACGAGACCACCATGAACACTAGCCAAACCCCACTCCGCGCCACCAGCATTATCGGAATCTCCCTACTCATGTTTCCGGTGTCGGCCGCGCCGCCACCCATGCCCAGCAGCGAGGAACGCACCGCGATCAAGGCCGATGCGGTGTCGGCAGCGCCCATGCTTGATGAGGGTGCCAAAGTCACCAGGGCCGCCCTGCGCGAGGACCTCACGGCATCCGCCGCCGCCACCGCCGCCGCGAGGGAATTCATCGAAAGCGCGGACTTGCTCGCGGGCAAGCCGCAGCCCCAGGCCACACCGATGGAACCCAAACCCCTCGACATCAAACCCGGCCCCAAGGACACCCTGGTCACCTGTGACGGTGGCATGTATTTCGATCCCGATAACGGCGTGTTCGTCTATCTGAAAAACGTGCGCGTCACCGACCCCAGATTCGACCTCAGCGGGGCCAACGATTTGAAGGTCTTCCTCTCGAAAAAACAACCCCCATCCGGGAAACCCGCGACATCTGACAAATCCGGCGGCGACTCTAACAAAAAAGAGGGTCTTGGCCTGGGTGCCAAGTTCGGCGATGTTGACCGCATCGTGGCCACCGGCGCGGTGCGTGTCCTGCAGAAGGAGGTCGAGCCCGGCAAACTTCCCGTGGAAGCCAGCGGGGCGATCTTCACCTATCATCCCGGTAGCGGCCAGATCACGCTCACCGGCGGGTACCCGTGGGTGAGACAAGGCACCAGTTTCATGCGTGCCAAGGAACCCCAGCTAGTTCTGCGCATCCAGAAGACCGGAGCCTTCGTCACCGAGGGCAACTGGGAAATGGGCGGCAGGATCAACGAGATCGAAAAGAAAAATTAAGTCTCACCACTCTTCCCCCATCCCCCATCCCCCATGCACGACCCAGGCTCCACCTTAGACCACACTGAAACCGCCGTGCTCTTCGCCAACGGCCTGAGCAAGACCTACGGCGGCCGCGCCGTCGTCGATGGCGTCTCAATGACCGTGCAACCCCGGGAAATCGTCGGATTGTTAGGACCTAACGGAGCTGGCAAGACCACCTCGTTCTACATGATCGCCGGACTCATCCCCGCAGACTCCGGTTCTGTTAGATTCAGAGGGCATGACATATCGCACATGCCGATGCACCGCCGCGCGCGGCTCGGGCTGGGGTATCTGCCGCAGGAGGAGTCCGTGTTCCGCAAGCTTTCGGTGATGGACAATCTGCTGGCCATCCTTGAAACGCGGCCCAACCTCAGCCGCTCGGACCGCCATGACCGCGCCCACGACCTGATGAACCGGTTCGGCATCGCCCGCCTCGCCAAGTCCCTGGCCATCACTCTCTCGGGCGGTGAGAAACGCCGCCTCGCCCTCGCCCGCTCGCTGTGTTCGGACCCCAAACTGATCATGTTAGACGAGCCCTTCGCCGGCATTGATCCGATCGCCGTGGAGGACATCCAGCGCATCGTGCGCGAGCTGCGCGACCGCGACGGCCTGGCCATCCTCATCACCGACCATTCTGTTAGAGAGACCCTCACCATCACCGACCGCGCCTTCCTCATCCACGACGGCCGCGTGATCCTGGAGGGAGCCTCCGAGGAACTCGTCAACGATCCCATCGCCCGCAAGCACTATCTGGGAGACGATTTCAGGATGTGAGAGTTAAATCACCGTGAGCAATTTGCGGAAATAGTCGATGGTGGGGTCCAGGCCATCCTCGAGCGGGATCTTCGGTTGCCAGGCGAGTTCTTTTTTGGCTAGAGTGATGTCAGGCTGGCGCTGTTTCGGGTCGTCACCGGGCAGCGGGAGATAAGTGATCTTTGACGGTCCCCCAACCTTTT
>CAYWLC010000048.1:0-20049 GCA_964458895.1 uncultured Luteolibacter sp.
AAGGCCGTAGTGGCCGATGGGTTCCGCGGAGTAGGCGGCGCGTTTCAGACTCTTGAGCAGGGCGAGTTTGATGATGTGTTCTTCAGGGCTGCCCCTGGAGTCGTCTAACAACTTTTGGATGTGGGCGCGGTTGGTGAGGTCGCCCGGGCGGTAGCCGTGGAGCAGGGCGGTCTGGGTGTAGTCGAGCAGGCGCGAGGGATCGGGGTCGTCATGAATCCGATAGACGGCGGGTTTCATGCGTTCGCGCAGGATGCGCGCGACGGCATCGTTGGCGGCCAGCATGCATTCCTCGACGAGTTGGTGGCTTTCGGTGTGGATGACCGGCTCGGCGGCCACCGCGCGGCCATGGTCGTCGAGACGGATTCTGATTTCAGGCATTTCGAGGTCGAGCGCGCCGCTGGCGAAACGCCTGCGGCGCAGGGTGGCGGCGAGTTTCCAGCCTTCGGTGACCATCGTCGCGAGTTGCGGGTCCGAGTTAGGAGGCGCGGGTTTGCCATCGAGGATGGCCTGGGCTTGCTCGTAGGAGAGTTTCGCGCGGCTGTGGATCACGGCGTCGATGAAGCTGGCGCGGGTGATCTCACCCTTGGCGGAGATTTCTAACAAAGCGCATTTTGTCAGGCGGTCCACATCCGGTTTGAGCGAGCAGATGCCGTTGCTGAGTTCCACCGGCAGCATCGGCAGCACGCGGTCCACCAGGTAGGTCGAGTTGCCGCGTTCGACGGCCTCCTTGTCCATCGGTCCACCGGGTTTGATATAGTGGGACACATCCGCGATGTGCACGGCTAACAGCCAGCCGTCGCCGCGTTTTTCTAACCAAATCGCGTCATCGTGGTCCTTGGCGTCCGCAGGGTCGATGGTGATGACGAGTGGCTTGCGCCAATCCTTGCGGCGGGCGATTTCGGCGGGTTCGGGAGTTTCCGGCACGGCGCGGGCCTGGGCGAGCACGTCATCGGGAAACGAAGTGCGCAGGCCGAAGCGATGGATCACCGAAATCATGTCCACGCCCGGGTCACCCGGCCAACCGAGCACTTCGATGATGCGCCCGCGCGGCGAGGTTTTCGGATCCTTCCAGTTTTCCAAGTCCACCACCACCGATTGTCCAGGCTGAGCGGTGGTATCGCCTGATAGGTCGATGTTGCCGTCGATGGCCTTGTCCTCACACTCGACCCAACAGAAATTTCCTTTGCGGCGGTAGATTCCGACGACACGGCCGGAGCGGCGGGTGAGGATTTTTTCCACCTTGCCACGCGCTTCGTCGGCAGGGTCCGGCACGATTTCGCTGCGTGTGCGGAAAGGGCGTTTGGGGCACGATTGTTGGATGGAAACAAGCACTCGGTCGCCATCCAGCGCGGTCCCGCAATCGCGGCGCGGGATGTGGACGCGGTTGAGCGCGACCAGATCGAGGCCGGTGGCGACGTTCGCGTCGTCGGTCATTTCAGGGAAAAAGAACGCATGTCCTTTCGGGTGGAACTTCAATGTTCCGGTGAGTGCATTTCTGGATTGGGCGCGCAGAAGATAACAGGCTTTTTTTCCTTCCTGGACGGTGCCTTCGCTGACCAGCGCCTCAAGGGTCTTACGGAGTTCAGCGCGCCGCTCACTGGGCACTTTGAGGCGCCGCGCCAGATCCGACTTGGTTAGTGGCTGGGACGCTTGGGAGCGCATGAGATCGAGAATCGCGTCTCGTAGATTATCACCGGGCATGGGGACCACTTTGTCTTCCGGATGCGCGCTCCGCAACGGCAAAGGCGTAATTCAAATGTGAAAAATAAAACATTGCCAGTTTCCTGATCCCGGCTTAGGTCTTTACCATGTGATGCGGAGTCGATTGTCACTGCTCTGAGGTGGTGAAGTTTTTGTTTGCCCCACATCGCGGAAAATTCATTCTACGTCCGTCATGAAAATCCCATCATCCCGCCGCCAGCACGGCTTCACCTTGGTCGAGTTGCTCGTCGTCATAGCCATCATTGCCATCCTCGCAAGCATCGGTTTCGGGGTCGGTCAGATGGCCATTCAGAAAGCCAAGAAACTCAAAGCTCTCACGACCTGCACCGCCTTTGAGGGCGCGGTGAACAACTTCTACGCGGAATATGGCATCATGCCCAATGCCAGCACTACCGACATCACCCTCTCAACCAAAGATGCGGAAGGGATCACTTTGGTCACGGTTTTGCTCGGTCTGGAAAAGACCACCCCGCCGCTCAACACCCGTTCGGTCAAGTTCCTCAATGCGAAAGAAGGCAAGGCCAACAAGGACGGCCTGATTTATAGCACTGACGGCAATACCATCACCGGCCTCTATGATCCGTGGGGCGGAGGATACCAAGTCATCCTGGACTGCGATTATAACGAAATGGTCACCCCTGCTCCCTCCGCAGGCGTGGGCGGTACCACCTTGCATGGCCGCAGGGTCGCGGTCTGGAGCAACGGAGCGGATGCTGTCACTGGCAGCGGGAAAGCCAACGACGACGTGAAGACCTGGCAGTGAGTTAGCAACCCCTCCCCTATCAATCTAACATGATCCGGGAAATCGTCCAATACGGACACCCCATTCTCCGCCAGCGCTGCCGACCGGTCACGGAGGTCGACGACGGTCTCTCGCGACTGGTCGTGGACATGTTGGAAACGATGGTGGAGGCGCACGGTGTCGGCCTGGCCGCCCCGCAGGTGGCCGAGGACATCCGCTTGGCGGTGATCGATGTTTCGCATGACCCGGAGTGTGTGAGCTATCTCAAGGTGAATGGCGAGGATGCCACCATTGGGTCCATCATGCCGCTGGTTTTCATCAATCCCGAACTGGCATACGGCAAGGAAAGGGAAATCTGCATTGAAGGATGCCTCAGCATCCAAGGCATCCGCGCCGAGGTCCGCCGCCCGCACGCGGTGAAGGCAACGCTGCCTCAACTCGATGGAACCGTGCTCGTCATCGAGACCGACGGTCTGTTAGCCCGCGCCCTGCAACACGAGATCGACCACCTCAACGGCGTCCTGTTCGTGGACCGCTTGTCCGCCGTGGGCAAGGTCTCGATGAAGAACCGCCTCAGAAGATTGTTAGAAGAGGGGCCCGAGCGGGTGAAAAGTTAGATTAACCGCTCACCGCCCGAAGGCTGCGGCCAGGGATGCGAGGTCGGCGGGGGCCGCGCGGTCGGCGGTGAGGATGGCGGCCTTCTGGAGGGAAACGATGTCGGAGATCCCCTTGCGGGAGAGAGCCAGCATGGCCGCCATTTCGTCCGCGGAAAAGACCGCTTCCTCGCCGCTGCCCTGCACTTCCACAAACTCCAGCGTTTCAGTCATCACCACGTTGAAGTCCACCGAGGCATCCTTGTCTTCGGGATAGTTGAGGTCGAGCAAGGGTTCACCCTGATAGATTCCAGCCGACACCGCAGCGACGAGTTTTTTGATAGGAAAATCCTTGAGCCCGCCCGCTGCGAAAAGCTTGTTGAAAGCGATGGCCATGGCTACGCAGCCGCCGCTGATCGACGCAGTGCGCGTGCCACCGTCCGCCTGCAACACGTCACAATCGATCCACACTGTGCGCTGGCCGATTTTTTTCAGGTCCACCACCGCGCGCAGCGCGCGTCCGATGAGGCGCTGGATTTCCGAGGATCGTCCGTCGATCTTGCCACGTGTGATGTCACGCGGTTTGCGGTCGAGTGTCGAATAGGGCAGCATCGAGTATTCCGCGGTGAGCCAGCCGCCGTCCACGCGTTGGGCACGCATCCAGCGCGGCACGTCCTCCTCGATGGTGGCCGAGCAAATCACGCGCGTGTCGCCAAACGATACCAAGACCGATCCGGTGGCGTGGGGTGCCACATTCGGGATGAAGGAGATCGGGCGGAGTTGGTCAGGCTGGCGGCCGTCGGATCGGGTCATGCCGCAGTGAAATCCATGCGCGCCCGCGCTGCAAGCCCGGAAGACAGGCCTGCCTTCCAATGCTGTTCAATTAAGCAATTCGAACCGCAGATGGACGCAGATGAACTCAGATAATTTCAAAATCTCTCTTCATCCGCGTCTATCTGCGTTCATCTGCGGTTAAAACCTCTTCTCTCCTGCCGAATTGAACAGGATTGGCCGTCCCTTCGAAGAAACGGGCATTCACTGTCGTTGCGCGGTGATGCCGAGGCCCGCACGCAGCGCACTGAAATCGTGAGCAAAGGATCGATAATCGGCAGGACGCAGCGTTGCCGACTTTCGCGACAGTCGGTCCATGCGTTCCTGTGGTGCGGGATGAGTGCTCAGCAGCGGAATCACCGGTGCGGATTCAAGGGCCGCGTCCGCATTCAACCCGGCAAAAAAATTCCCCATGCCTTGCGGATTGATTTGTGCCCGCTCCAACAATTCCCAACCCAAATCATCAGCCGCACGCTCGTGGTCGCGGCTGAACTTCAGACTCAGTAGCTGACCGCTGTCGCGAATGAGTGAGTCCAACACCCGGCTTTCACCTCCCTGCAGTTTTTGAATGGCCAGGTCCATGCCGCAATTCTGCACCATTTGAAGCAGACCATGGCGCTTTTGCACATGCGCGATTTCGTGTGCCAAAACGCCTTGGATTTCCTCTGCGGTCCGTGCTCTCGCTAACAATCCACGATGGAACACAATGGTCCCGCCCGGCAGGGCAAAAGCATTGATCTCCGTGGAGGTGGTCACGAAAAGTCGGTATCGATCGGAGGAATTCGCCGGTGCGGACAGCAAGGGTGCGGCGATCCGGTCAAATGGATCCAGCACTTGTCGGTCAGTGATGAACTGGTATTTGCCGCGCAATTGCGCCAGCGCGGTGTCGCCGAGTGGCTTCTCCCACTCCAACGGCAAACGGATTGTCGGAATATTCCCTGACACCGAATCCATTACCACATCCTTAAGGCGGTGGGCTCCCCGGTAAATTCCCCAGCCCGCCACTGCGACAAGCATCAGTGCTAACAGAACAGCCACCAGGCAGCCCCAGCGGAGGACCCGCTTGTGGCGGCGGATCAATGAACGGATCGTCTCGTCTATTCCTGGCGGCATGTGGGAATGATGGCTCATGTTCTCGGTTCTCCCCAGTCTTCCTCGTGGCTAGTCAAACATTTCCGACAACCACGATTTCTTGCGCTGATGGCCATGTTTATCATACTTGCCATGCTCGTCGTGATGAACGTCGTGTTTGGAGTATCCTTGTGAATCGCTGCGGTAATCAGGCGGTGACTCGGGGGTCTGAATGGAGACGGAACGCTCGATGATTTTGTCGAGTTCCCCCCTGTCCAGCCACACTCCGCGGCATTTGGGGCAATAGTCGATTTCAACGCCTTGACGGTCGGTCATGACCAAGTCCGGTTCTATACATACTGGGCATTTCATGGTATTTAATGTTAGTTATAAGTGTTATTAATTCGAGATACAAAATAATCAGAAAAATTGTTTTTCAAACGCAGGAATCCCTACGTGGTTAGACGCGCCTGGAGACGCAATTCCATTGCGAAGTTACCGGCAGACCATCCGCCGCAGGCCGTGAGTGGATTCCGGCATGGAGCTACGGTGCTCTCGGAGCCAGCGACGCGCGCCGCCAGAATTGCCAGTTTGCAAGGAGGAGGGAGAGCTGTGAATCCGGCGTTTTCTGCTTGATCTCGGCAATCACAGGCCAGTGTGGCTCACGAGGAAAACCGACCTTGGCCTGAAAGGCCTGCGGGAGATTTCCCGTTTGGCGGATCATACGGCATGCCAATCCTCCAGGTGTTGACCCAAACTTCGTTGATTCATCAGAATGATCGATGACGGCACCCGCCGCCAAGCAGGAGATACACTCGGAAAACTCACCCAGCATGTCCCACGGTCCATGCATCAACGCGATCAACCCGAAAGCGATCCAGAAGGTGACGACAACCGATTTGACCCGTGGCACGGCAGTGGCTACGATGCTCCACTCGCACTTGTTTCAGAAAATTTCACTGATCTCCTCCTCTTCCCCCCAATCTCCAATCTCCTTCCCCCACTTTTCTCCTTCCTCCTCAGTGTCGAATGGCACCACCACTTGCAACGACCTCGCCGGGATGGTGGTCAAGCACATGAATGGTTTGCCTTTCACTCCACTGAGCATCGATCTGGGCGAATACTCAACCTCCACGTCCGATTCAGTCATTCATTTTATCGGCTACAAGCAGAACGGCGCGACAGTCACCACGAGTTTCCAAATTGATCGACTTGCTGATGGAGTGGGCGGAATCGATGACTTTCAGCGTTTTTCCTTCCCTTTGGAGTTTGCGGACATTCTTCGTCTTGAGGTTCCCAATACGTTGTGGCACTGTGACAACCTGATATTCTCGACGGTCATACCCCCGCCCTTGCCATCAGATCAAAAACTTGGGCCGACATACGGCAGCGCCGCGATTCTGTATTCCAAATCGATATACGATGATACTCTGATATTGGGCATCACCGTGACTTCCGTCTCGAGGACTCGTTCGACCGGCGGGCGCCTGTTGTTCATGGGAGTGGATTTATCAGGAGGCGATTCATACTACATTTTCGAAAAAAAGAATGGCATCACGACCGCTCTCGTGACGCCTTCAACCCAGCTGCCAATTGGCAACTCCAGCTCGACGCCATACTATTTTCCAAATGACATCGCGATCAACGCCGACGGATTTGCATTCGATACTTCGCTGGATGGCAGCACATCGAGATGGAGATTGTATGCTTCCTTCAATAACGGACCGATCCAGGATGTCATTGGAGAAACAGATCCGATCACTATCGGCGAAACTTATCAAACAGTGTCGGATTTCGGTGTGTTTGAATTCACAAGCACTGGTGAATTGCGAGTACGGGCCGGTTTGAACGAAGGCGAAGCATGGTTGTATTTTGCAAAGCACGGTTTCCTGCGTTTGGAATGGATCATGGCCACGGTGACACCTGTCAATGCGGGCAAGCTGGTTAGGGGTGAGCTTTTCAAAACCGTTTCCGGGGTTACCTTCATGGATACTCATGAAGAGATATTCAGGGAATACAACGGTGAGTTTTACCGTGTTTGGGGCGTGGGCGATAGAATCGATGGCGAGACAGTTTCCTACCTGCAGTTCAAAACGGCACGTGATAACCTGCCATTGCGGGCCATCGTCGAAGTTCGATATGAGTCCTCATCTGGCACGGCCCGCATATTAGAACTGCAACTCGAACCGCCGGTGATCTTGCCTCCCCGTTTCGGACAATCCATTGTTCATCCTGAGTCCGGCGACCTTTTTATTCCGCTCAGCCATCTCACCCATGGACGCGAATATTGGCTGCGTGGCTCGGTGAATCTTTCCGAATGGACGGATCTCTGGAAAATCGAACAAATCGTTCCATTGCAACATGTTGTCGTTCCCGCTTCGTTGCTGTCTTCACCATCATTCTTCAGGGTCGAACAGCGCTGAGGCCGCGCCTGTTGCACCTGTCTGGGGAGGCCTCTCGGATTGGCCTGTGGACTGCGCGGGACCTGCGCCTTGAGGTATGAGGCTGGCCTGCCCAATCGGTTGAAATTCTCCACGCAACTCGATCAGACCATCCGAAACCAGCCTGATTTCGGCGCACAGTGATTACATCCCTGACCAGACTCTTCCCACGCTCCACAAATCATTGATGCGGCCGCATCAACCATTTGCAGACGTCTTCCCTTGAGTTTTGAGGTGGACCGCGGCGGAGGGACTTGTGTAGCGCGCAATCGTACAGATTATCCGTGCGGCCGCATCAATAATTTGTGGAAAAATTGACACTCGGCGGATTTGCGAAGATTCATGGCGTCTCGATTTGATCGGGAAAAACCGGCACTTCCCCACCTGGGTCATGGTTTTCCATCCGCCAATCGTCACGGTCTTCCACAAATCATTGAAAGTATTAAGTGCCAGTCCCTTAATATGCGCAGCCCTGCGTCGCATCAAAAATCCCCCTCCGAAAATCAACTAACCAGACAACCGCCCTGCGCGTCGGCACCCGCGCATTCACATGGATGCCGTCGCCTACGGGTGCCGCCTCAAAAAAATGGTGCCCGCCTGCATGATTCCCATGAGAACCCGGAAGATTTGGATGTTATTTTTTCCAGCTTCGTGTAGATGAGAGTTCGCCCCAAGGGCATCCACTTATGAAAACATCCGCATTCGCCGCCTCGGCGTTTCTGGCCATGGCTTCGGCAGCTCCCGCCGCCCCGCGCCTGGTCGTTTCCACTCCCCTGCTGGTCCCCGAATCCAAAATCGATCTGGTGCTCGACCTGCCGGTCATCGAAACCCGTGAAATCGGCAAAACCACGGAAAACACCTGGCTCGCAGTGCAGCCGCCCCTGCCTGGCAAATTGCGCTGGAAAGCCCAGAACATCGCCGAATTTCTCCCGAACCAGCCGCCGTCCCTCGGCGCGACTTATACCTTCTCCATTCCGGAAAACCGCAGGCACCTCGACGCCTCGGCGGTCCCGTCTGGAAAAATCACCACCCTGGCAGCCGAGACCTTCCGCATCCTCGCCGCCAATTCGCCCAACCGCTGGTCGTCGGACTACACGCCATCCACCGCGGAATGGATGCTGGTGTTCAGTGATGAAACCGACCCCGCCACGGCGGCGGAGTTTGTTAGATTCGAATCCAACAACGGCCAGCGCATGGTGGCCAAAATCGAACGCGCCACCGCCGAGCGCGGCGGATATTTCTCCACGCGCTACAAACCCTGGGCCGCCCGCTGGGGGAACCTTCCCGCCGCCACTCCGGCACCGGACACCCTGATGCCCCACATCCTTCTTGTCAGCCCGCTTGCTCCGCTTCCTCCCGCCCCGGGCTGGCATCTATCAGTCGTCCCGGGCCTGCCCAATGCCGGCGGCACCGCCCGCACCTCCGAAGACTCGAAATATGACATCGGTGACATCAATCCCTTCAAGGTGGAGGAGATCATCGCATCCATCGTGCCGGACGAACCGCGCACGATCCTGCTGAGATTCAACCAACCGCTTCCGAAGGAACTGCCCGCGGATTTTCTAACAAAGTTCATCTCGGTCGAACCCCATCCCGCGAACCTGAATGCGGAAGTGGACGGCAAATCCATCAAACTGACCGGCAGCCTGATCGACCATGATCAATACCGGGTGAAGGTCTATCGGAATTTGAAATCCAAAATCGGTTTCCCACTTGTGGCCGAGGAATCCGCGGCCCTGAAGTTCCAGCATCTCACGCCGCGGATCGCGCTGCCATCCGAGGACGCGGGCCAACTCGCGCAAGGCAACCGCAAATACCGCTTGTTCACCTTGAATCTGGAGAGCACCCATGTCCGCATCAAGAGTCTGGCGGGAATCGACCGGATCCGCGCCTTCCAGGGCTACCGGAACTTCACCGGCAATGGCCCTGACAACGAGCAGATCAAACCCACCGCTCCGCTTCCCTTCCCACTCATTGTCGGAAAATCCGTGTTCGACAAGGTGATCCCGCTCGGCAACGTGATCGACACCACCAAGATCATCACGCTGGATTGGAATGACGTTCTGCCCAAGGACCTGCGTTGCGGCATGCTTTTCATCGAAGCCACCGGCAAACCGCAGAAGGAAATCAATCCTGCAGGTGAACCCCTCACCCAGTCCATCATCCAGCTAACAGACATCGGCCTCGCATGGAAAATCACGGACAAGGATGCGCTCATCTATGCCTTTTCCTGCCAATCCGGCGCACCGCTGCCCGGCGTGAAACTCGAATTGTTCGGTGAGGACGCCACACCCCTGCAAAGCGCCACTTCGGACGCCTCCGGCCTCGCCACCCTGCCGCGCATGAATCAGGCCCGCCATCTCCAAGCCACACTCGGCGAGGACAGTTACATCACCGCCTATGACAACACCCTGCAAACCGTGGGACTCTGGCATTTCCCGGTGCGTTATGCATGGAACAAACCCGCCGAGACCACCCGCAAAGCCATGCTCTTCACCGACCGCTCGCTCTATCGGCCAGGTGAGACGTTCCGCCTCAAGGGCATCATCCGCACCCTGCGCGGCAACACCTTGGAAAGCACGAAAACCGGACCCGCCCGCATCGTCATCCTCGACCCCACCGAAAAGGAGGTCTCCAGCACGCCGGTCACCCTCTCATCTAACGGATCATTCGATTTCACCCACACGCTCGCCGCCGGGAAAACAGGAACCCATTTGATCCGTCTCGAATTCACCAAGGAGCTTGAGGCCGTCAAGGCAAACGCGGACAACGAAGGCTCCGAGGAATCCGAAAGCGACCTGTCATGGAACGAGCGCGAGAACATCATCGAAAACGCCCGCTTTGAAATCCCGCTGCGGGTCGAGGAATTCCGTCGTAATGCCTTCGAACTCACCCAGCAGATCGCCGCACCCGCCATCGGCGCCACCACCGTCACCGCCAACCTGAGCGCGAAATACTATCAGGGCCAACCGGTGGCCGCCGGTGGCGTGAAACATTACAGCAGCATCACCACCCGCAATCCCTATCCGGAACGTTTCCGTGACTATCTGTTTGGCAACCACCGCAGCTATGACTACGGCTATTGGTATCATTACTTCGGTTACAAGGACGAGGATGACGACTCCTCCGGCCACACCACCCAACTCGAGGGCGAAACCCAGCTCTCCGCCGACGGCCGCGCCGCAATATCCATCGATATCCCGCAGGGTGATTTCCCAAGCCCGCGCGAGGTGACCATCACCTCGGAAGTCACCGATGCCAACAACCAGACGCTCACCACCGCAGCCACGGCCACGGTGCAGTCGTCCTCGGTCTATGTCGGCATCACGCGCAGCGACAACCTCGCCAACGTCGGCAGGGAATATCCGCTCAGTATCGTCGCCATCGATCCCGCGGAAAAACCCTACGACAAGCCGCTCAACCTCACCGCCACCGTCACCCGCGAGGTCAACTCCGCCATCCGCACGCAAACCGATTCCGGCGCAACCACCACCCGCAACGATGTCAACGAGGAGACGGTTCTAACAAAAGAAATCACCCTCGACCCTGCGGCATCCGCGCATGACGGCCAGCCGTTCGTTTTCACGCCCAAATCCAACGGCCTGCATTATCTAACACTGCGCGGCAAGGACCCCGAAGGCCGCCCGGTCGCCACCGTCACCAGCTTCCATGTGTATGGCACCCAAGAATTCCCGTGGCAATACGAGGACGGCCTGCGCATCAAGCTCGTCGCTGAAAAAAAATCCTACAAACCCGGGGAAACCGCCCGTGTGCTCGTGCTCTCGCCCATCGAAGGCACCGCGCTTGTCACCGTGGAACGCGAGAAAGTCCTGCGTTCGTTCCTCACCACGCTCAAGATGGACAACCCGGTCATTGACATCCCTCTAACCGACTCAGACGCCCCCAACGCCTATGTATCGGTGCTCATCGTCAAGGGTGCGAACGACTCCGCGCGCGAGTTCAAGCAACCGCAACTCCGCCTGGGAATCTGCGAACTGCTCGTCGAGGACAGGCTGGACAAACTCGGTGTCGCCTTCGACACCCCGGCTGAGAGTTACCGCCCGGGCGAGGATCTGGCTCTATCAGGAATGGTCAAGCTCGCGGACGGCAAGCCCGCCGCCGGGGCCGAGGTCACGTTGTATGCCGAGGACGAGGGCACGCTGGCCGTGATGGGTTATGAAACGCCCAAGCCGATGGATTATTTCTACGCCCCGAGGAATCTAACAGTCGATGCCGGGACCTCCTTCGAATCATTCATCGCCGAGGATCCCGCCAAACAAACCTTCAACACCAAGGGGATGTTTGTCGGCGGCGGTGGAGACCTTGGCAAACTCGCCGACCTGATGCGCAAGAACTTCGACCCCTGCGCGACATGGGCACCCGTGCTCGTGACCGATGCTTCCGGCAAATTCAGCCATCACTTCAAGCTCCCGGACACGCTCACGCGCTACCGCGTCATCGCCGTCGTGCATCATGAAACCACGCGCTTCGGCATGGCGGAAACCGCGATCATCGCGAAAAAAGACCTGATGTTGGAAGCCAAGGCCCCACGCTTCGCCAACCAGACGGACACGCTCAACCCGCAGATTCTGGTTCAGAACGCCTCGCAATACACCGGCACCTGGCAGATCGAATACAATGCCAACTCCGCTCCCGGCACTCCGGTCTGCCGCGCTCTCGGCAACGCCGTGGCATCCATCACCCTCGCCCCGGGTGCCTCCGGCACCGTGGTGTTCCCCACACTGACGGAAACCACAGGCGAGGCGGTGCTCACGTGGAAGGCGACCCCGGTTTCTCTAACAAATACCACCCTCACACCCCAGCTCGCCCACCGCCTTTCGGATGCGGTCGAAGCGCGCTTCCAGGTCGTCTATCCGATGCCGCTGCTCCATCAGGTGAAATTCGTCAAGCTCGACCGACCCGGAGCCACGGCCGACCTGCGCAAGGTGCTGGATCAAAGTTTGTTAGACGGCCGCGGCACGCTGGACCTCGAGTTTTCCGGTTCACCCCTGGTGGATGCGGCGGGTTCCATCGACTACCTGCTGCACTATCCCTACGGCTGCATCGAGCAGAGCACTTCATCACTCATTCCGTGGTGCACGGTGGGAACCCTGAAGCATGTCATTCCGGCCTTTGCGAAACTCTCCGAAAAGCGCGTCCAGTCCGCCATCCAGGCCGGGGCCGACCGCCTGCTCTCGATGCAACTCGCCAACGGAGGATTCACCTATTGGCCGGGTGCCACGGTGGAGGCGGACTGGGCCACTCCCTATGCCGGTCTCGGCTTGATGATGGCCGTCGGCAAGGGCGCGATCGTGCCTGAATCCGCCATCACCTCGCTCAAACAACACCTCATCGAAAACCTGCGCGGCATGGCCGAAACCAAATCCCCCTTCGTTCTGGAAAACCACGCCCGTGCCTTGTTCGTGCTCGCGCTCGCCTATGACCCCCAAGCGGCTTACCAGAACAAACTATCAGAACGACTCGCGGAACTCACCCCGTCCGCCCGCGCCCTGCTGGCCGCCGCCATCGCTCTAACAAAAAATGAAGATGGCTCCAATCTAACTAAAGCGCGCGCCCTCCTCACCGCCAAGACGCCCCTCGCCGCCAAATATGACGGCTGGATGCCGTGGTCGCCGGACCGCGCGCTGGAGTTGATCGCCTGGGAGGCCATCTCCCCGAATGGTCCCGAGGCCACGGCCACGCTCGAGCGCATGTTCAACGACCGCAACCCATACGGCCACTGGCGCACCACCTGGGTCAACGGTTGGTCGCTCATCGCCATGGCCCTCTACGCCGATCATGAGAAAAACCGCACCGAGACCGTGGCCATGAAATTCGATTCCAATGGCGGATCGGAGGCCATCCAACTCACGCCCGACGCGCCCACCGCCATGCGCACCCTGCAGTTGGGACCCAACCTCAAGCTCGATCTAACATCCGATCAAATCGCCTTCGTGCGCTTGCGCGTCGCCTCCAAACCGCCGGTCGCTCCGGTCCAACCGGTCGGCAAGAACGGCCTCTCAATCGACCGCATCTATCATCGTATCAACGCCGATGGTTCGGTTACGCCGCTCACCGAACCGAAGGTCGGCGACCTGATCCGCGTTTCGTTGCGCGTCACCCTGCCCAACGATGACAGCCGCTATGTGGTTGTCGAGGACCCGCTGCCTGCGGTTTTTGAAACGGTCAACAGCGATTTCAAATCCCAGAGCAGTGGACTGGGCATCCGCACCAGCGAGAACGATTGGAACATCAGCCACTCGGAACTCCGCTCGGACCGCGCCGCCTTTTTCTTCGATCAGATCGGCAACCGCGGCACCTACACCGTCACCTACCTCGCCCGCTGCACCCTCGCCGGCCAGGCCGTCGCCCCGCCCGCCAAGGTGGAATCCATGTACGACCCGGACAACTTCGCCTTGTCGGCATCACGGGTGTTCAATGTGAAGTGAACATCCGCGCTGGGAGTCCCGCGTTCACGCGATTTGATTGACGAATGACGATTGATAAATTTGGATTTTTGAGGTTCCTCGGAATTTTCATTGGCTAAGCGGCCCCGGCGTCGCCACATCGGCTTCCCTGTTGCATGCTGCAGCCGGGTCGTCCGCACGTCCTGACAGCCGGGACGGCTGTCTTCCGTTCCCCTCTTGTTCCTTGGCGCACCTGCATGCCGCAACCGAAAGCCCTCGGAACCGGCTAGCGCTTGCTTTTGCAAGCAAAGACAACCGTGGTTTATGACACTGGGCTAAAATACCAACATGAGCCTCCAATAACAGAATTCTGTGCTAAACTGACAGTATTGGGCGGGACGCCGCAGCTACGGGCGCATCTATATCTAACAGGTTGTCCGTCTCTTTTCCTGCCTTCCTGCTTTCCTTATTCAATACTCATTTCCCCGCCGCGCCCGGTGCTTTCCATGTGGGGAATTCGGTCTTGAGTTGCTGGCGGTATTTTTCCGCCTCGGCTTTGTCGGATTGTTTCTCGAGGGCTTGGATGAGATTCCACAAGGCCAGCGGCTTGAGATCCTTGTCATCGTGGAATTTGACGACCACCAGGTAGTCCGCTGAGGCTTTTCTGGCGTCGCCCGCTTTCATTTCGAGATCGCCTATCAGAATGCGCAGGCCGGCGCTGGTGCGGCCCTGCGGATGGAGTTCGAGCGCTTCGTCGGCCGCCTTGCGGGATTCCGCGGCGCGGTCGAGCGCGAGCAGGGCGCGCCCGCTGTCTAACAGACCATCGGCTTTCCATGCGGAGTTTTCCTCGACGGCGAGCACGTTGGTTGCGGCGGTGAGTGCGCCGGCGTAGTCGCCGGTTTCGAGCCTGGCCTTGGCGAGGTAGCGCCATACTTCCTTGGGGGTGGCGCGCGGGACGTCCTCCTTGGAGATGACGCCGAGGCATTTCGCGGCGAGGTTGAAATCGCCGGAGTTATACGCTTGGATGCCGGTCCACTGGAAGATTTGTTCGGGGATGTCCTTCACGTATTCGCCGGTGATGGCCAGATTGATTTCCGACGAGAGTCGGGCGGCGTCCTGAGCGGAGAAATACCCCAGCACTAACAGAATACCCGCATGTTTGTTGTATGCATCCGGGCGCAGGGTGCGGGCTTTTTCGAGATAGGCGATGCCATCCTTGGCGGCATTGGTTTTGACGCAGCCCCAGCCGATCCAGTAATTGGCTTCGGCCTGGAGGTTGTCGCTGAGCGTGTCGATGTTTTTCAACAATCCCTGATAGCGGGCGATCATCTCCGGGATGT
The DNA here is from genome assembly GCA_964458895.1 of uncultured Luteolibacter sp. GTDB lineage: Bacteria > Verrucomicrobiota > Verrucomicrobiia > Verrucomicrobiales > Akkermansiaceae > Luteolibacter. The sequence continues at coordinate 15,148 of CAYWLC010000048.1, forward strand.
TGTTCTCGCTGCGGCGGAGGCGGGCGGATTCCAACCATGCGAAGGATGACAGATCCTCGGGCATTCCGGCGACCGTCAGGCGGTCGAAATCCGCGATGGCCTTCTGGGTTTCCCCGCTATCGACGTAGGCCTTGGCGCGTTTGGCCAGGGCGGACGGGATTCGCGAATCTTCCGGATAGCGTTTGATGAACTCGGCGAGCGAGCGGGCCGCGCCCTGCGGATCGCCGGCTTCGGCAAGGCACCATCCGCGCTGATAGAGAAGTCCCGGGCGGTTCTTCTCACCCACGAGGGTGGCGTTGATCTCGCTGTAAACCTTGGCTGCGGCGGCGAGGTCCTTGCTGTTATAGAGTGACTCCGCCTTCATCATGAGCGCGGTGTGGATGCGCGGATCATCCGGCCGGGATTTCCGATAGATCTGGAGGAACGCGTCCACCTGGTCGGGCACGTGACGGCCCTCGATCTCGAAGAAACAAAGCAGGCGGTAATAGGAGGCCTCGAATGCCAGATTGTCCTCGGGTTTGACGAGGCCTTCGACTTCGCGGAACAAGGCGAGCGCCTCGCTGGGTTTCTTGAGCCGCATGTAGGCGCGGGCGGCGATCATCAGGCGCACGCATTCCTTGTCGCCGATGGCCTTGGCCGAATTGCTCAGGAACACCCTGATGACCTCCTGGTAATCCTTTTTTGCGAACTGATTGCCCATCAGCGCGGTCTGCGCGTCCGGTCGGAAATCCTCCATGCCTGGAGTGCGCATGATCAGCGCGAGGTAACGCTCCGCCACATCCGTCTTGTCGAGCTTGGTTGCTGTTAGAGCGGCGTGGAGCGCGGCTTCCCCACGGATTTTCGAGGGATAGGGCGCGGCCACCACTTCCTCGAACTGGGCGAGGGCCTCCGGTAGTTTTTTCGCATTCACCAGGAGATGGCCGAGTGCGACTTTCGATTGCGGAGCGAACAAGACGCCCGCCGGATCTTCGACCACCTTGCGGAACAGCGAGGCGGCCTCGCGGTCGCGGCCTAACAGACGATAACAATTGCCCGCGAAGTAAAGTCCGCGCGGGCGGTCCTCGGGTTTGGCGGCATTGAGGGCGTAGCGTTCGAACATCGGCGCTGCCAGGGCGTATTCCGCCCTGTTATAGCTGTCCGCGGCGAGGGTGTAGGCGGCGGCGGCGGCCCATTTGCCCTTGCCATATCGGTTCAGGAGAGTGCTGAAACAACGTTTGCCCTCATCGATCTGCCCCGATTGATAGTAACTGTTGCCGAGGTACCACCACGCCATCTCGGCATTCGGATGATCCGGAAAGTTGGCGAGGTAGTCGCCAAACTGTTGGGCCGCGCGCTGGAAAAAATCCCTGCGGTTGGTGAGATCCGTGGCGGCCTGCGCGGTATCATAGAGATTCTTGGCGCGCAGGAAAAGATCGTTGCCGGGGTTGGGGACCAGAGCAGGGTTCACCGGCTCCGCCTTCGGTGCCTGGGCGTAGGCGGGACTGGCGAAGAGCAGGATGAGGGCGAGCGTGCGTTTCAAGATGCGTGGAGTATTGCCGGTTTTCTGTGGGCTAGCCATGCGAATCACTTCGCCGGTGCCGGTCGTTGGGTGGCGAAGGAAATGTTCCAGATGCCCGCCTTCTGGCAGGTGTCGATGACCTCCACAATGCGCTGATACGGCACCTGGCCGTCCCCGCGGATGCGCACCGGCTGGTTTTCAAATTGTTTGGCGATGGCCGCGAGTTTTTCGTGGAGTTGGTGCAAATCCACCGAGGCCCCCTCGACACGGATCGCGCCGTCGGGCAGCACGTTGATGATGATTTCGCCGCGCTGGCGGTCGTGTTCCGAGCCTTCCTGGGCGGTTGGCACCGAAACCTTGAGCTCGGTTTCCGATTTGCTGAACTGCCAACTGATAATGAAAAAACTCAGCAGCAATAACAGGATGTCAATCATCGGCGCCAACTGCATGGCAATCGGCGGCGGCTGACGACTGGTGAATTTCATCCGCGGTGAAGAATGGTGTTAGATCCCCTGGACATCCTGCCGACCGCCGCCGAGCGGGGAGGGTATGGGCATGGGATGATCCTCGCGCACCCGATGGGTCGTGTGGCGATCAAACTGGACGTGGAGCATGGCGACGAGATGAGTGGCGGCGGCCTCCAACTCGGCGATGTATTTTTGCACCCTGCCGCGGAATACCGAATAGAACGCAAAGGCCAAAATGCTGATGGCAAGGCCGCAGGCGGTGGCGATCAGAGCCTCGGAAACCCCTTGGGCAAGGCCCATTTGGCGGACCCCCTGGACTTCGCCCTGGGAAATCTCGATGAAGGCCTTGATCATGCCGATCACCGTTCCTAACAATCCCACCATCGGGGCGATCGCGCCGATTTCAGACAAATAGGTGATGCGCGACGTGAGGATGCTTGCCTGGCGGGAGCCCTCGGTCTGGGCAACCTCGCGCACGTTTTCGAAAGTGACGCCCGGGTTGTTAGATACGAACTCCAGGGTTTTCTGGGTGATGCGCGCCATGCATTCGTTGTGGCGGTGGCTGTAGGCGATCAGGCCGAGGTAGTCGCGTTTGCGCAACAAAGTCTCGGCATTGTCCATGAAGCGGTCGCTGACCACGGCGTTGCGGCGGATCGTGAGCAGAAAAATGAGGATGAGCAGCACGGCCAGCAGCGAAAGCACCAGCAGCGGATACATCATCATGCCGCCCTTGGCCAGGACGTCGAGAATGTCCATGGGCCTGGGCGGCGGCACGGCTTCCACCGCCGCAGCGGCGGCTAATAAGGGCGCGGAAAGCAATAAGCCTGCGGCGGTGAGCGTGTGGCACTTCATGAACGTGGCGGAAGCCTAGTGATTTCCCCCCTCAAAGCAAGCCCTATGCCTAGGCTCGGAAACTCAGGCCATTTGTTGTTCGCCGTTGGCCCCTTGAGTGACCTGGACGACGCGCAAGGGCAAACGCACGAGAATCTCGCTGTCGCAGCCGATATCGATCGAATAAATGCCGGCATCCGGGAACCGCAGGCCTTGCAGGTTCATCACGATGTTGCGGGTGAGGAATGGCACGTTCTTGGGCAGGGCCACTTCGAATTCCGGCTCGATCGGCATGTTGTTGGGGTCGAGCGACTCGCCATCCTCATTGATGATGTTGATCGAAAGTTTGTGGCGACCGGCGTCATCCGGGGTGAAGCAGAAACGCATGGCCAGCGCGCAGGACGGATGCACGACAGGCACGGCGCGGGCCGCCAAGGTGTCGAAGGTTCCGGTGATGACGAGCTTGCCGTTATAGTCGGCCGCGAAGTCGCAGAGGGTGGCGATTTGGATGTCCATGATGGATAATTGAGTGGTGTTAGGCAAATTTGCCCGCAGGGATTCCGCGCGGCAGTTGCCGTGTTTGAAACGATCCGCGCCACTCGTAAAGCCAAAACCACCCCACGCGCCCGCGATTGTGTGAAAATTTTGCCCCAATGCCGGGATCGGCGCGGTTTCCGGCCGCAATCCCGTGGCGGCATCGCGACACTGCCCTTCCTTCGCCAGGACCGCTTGGAAGCAGGGCCTCACCCCCCTCCGCCTCAATGAATGGTGTTCATTTGTGCCGTATAAACATTCACACGACTAGACGGACAACACTCCGTTGCGCCCCAGCGCGCGGCGTTCGTCTGCGGTGATGGGCTGCGGGCGGCCCTCGTGGTTGACGCGCACGGTGGTGATGCTGCCGGCGGCGGCCACCACCCAGGATTCTGTTAGAACCTCGAAATCCCACGTCACCGAGGATGTGCCGATCCGGGAAATGCCTAACAAAACAACGATAGCGTCTCCGGCCAGCAGCGGGTGTTTGAACTCGCAGGAGACCTTCACGCGCGGCCAGCCGCCCAGCGCGCGGTCGAACACCAGCACGCCGCGCGATTTGAGGAACGCGTGTTCGGCCGCCTCGACGTGGCGGAAGATGTTAGGGAAATGCATCCAGCCGCTGGCGTCGGTATCGCCGAAGGCGACCTCGCAGGCATGGCGGTGGAGCGGGGCGTCCATCGCGTCACTCGAACTTGCTGACGAGGACCGAGGCGTTGTGGCCACCGAAGCCGAAGCTGTTGCTGATGGCCACCTTGACGTCCACCTCGCGGGCGACGTTGGGCACGCAGTCCAGATCGCACTCGGGGTCCTGGTTGTCAACATTGATGGTGGGCGGCACGATGCCATGCTTGATGGCCATGATGCTGGCGATGAGTTCGATTCCGCCCGCGGCTCCTAACATGTGGCCGGTCATCGACTTGGTGGAGCTGACCATGAGGCCGTTTTTCACGTGGTCACCGAAGGCGAGCTTGATGGCCTTGGTTTCCGCGATGTCGCCGAGACCGGTGGAGGTGGCGTGGGCATTGAGATAGTTGACATCGCTCGGGTTTTTTTTGCCGTGGCGCAGGGCCATTTGGATGGCGTATGCCGGGCCGGAGCCGTCCGGTGACGGGGCGCTGAGGTGATAGGCATCCGCGCTGACGCCGTAGCCGATGAGTTCGGCATAAATGGTGGCACCGCGTTTTCTGGCATGCTCGAGTTCTTCTATCAGAATAACACCTGAGCCCTCGCCCATGACGAAGCCGTCGCGGTCGATGTCAAACGGGCGGCACGCGCGTTCGGGGTCATCGTTGCGGGTGCTGAGTGCCTTCATGTTGCCGAAGCCGCAGAGACCCATCGCAAGAATAGTGGCTTCCGCACCGCCGCAGACAAACGCGTCGGCGTCGCCGAACTTGATGATGCGCCAGGCTTCACCGATGTTGTGGTTGGAAGTGGCGCAGGCGGTGACGATGGACATGTTAGGACCCATCAGGCCGAATTCCATGGAAATGATGCCGCTGGCGATGTTAGAAATCATCATCGGGAGGGTGAACGACCGGCTCTTCTCGGGGGTGATCGTCATCATGGCGG
>CAYWLC010000049.1:0-19698 GCA_964458895.1 uncultured Luteolibacter sp.
CGGGGGGCGACGATCCACGACAGCAAGGACGAGTGCAAATGTTAGGTTTCAATCCGCGCCCCCCGCGCGGGCGGCGACCACTCCGGATCACGTCCAGAAGCAAGTCTTCACGTTTCAATCCGCGCCCCCCGCGCGGGGGGCGACGGCGGTAGTCTGGAAGCATGTTCGCAGTAAGTAAAGAACAGAGCGATTCGCGAACCCGCTCGACTTGTAGTCGATTAAGTTGCGGAATATCTAACAGTATTTATCAAAGAGCGGAAGCCGTAGGCAAAGAGCTTCGCGCGAACCTCTCGGTCTTATTGAAACCGCTTGGGGTTCGCGCGGGTGCCTGGCGGGCGATGGCTTGGCATCGGCGAATGGAATCAGAGAATCAGCGGTCCCTCAACATCATATCCTTGTTTGGCTCCGTGATGCTCGACCCGGTGATGCCAGTTGGAACCGAGATGATAGAACCGCAGGCTGTCGGTTTCGGGTTTGATGATGTCGAGCAGGCGTGCTTTCAAGGTGACGAGCTGGGCAGGGTCCACTTTGCATTCGAAAACGGAGTTCTGCACGCGTTGGCCGTAGTCGAGGCAGGCCTTGGCCGTCCGCCTCAGGCGGGATTTTCCGGCAGGCGTGGTGGTGGAAACATCGTAGGTGACGAGGAGATACATGTCCTGAAATCTGAAATTTGAAATCTGAAATGCGCTGCCGCTTGTGTCAGCGCGCGAGAAACGCGGGGTAGGCGTCGATGTCGCTGCGGAGATGTCGTGCTAACAGTCGTGCCTGGAGATGAGGGAGCAGGCCGATGGTGGTTTTTTCGTCGAGGAAGGGGTGGTTGATTTCGTCTTGTTTGCGCTCCTGCCAGGCGGTGAGGACTTTTTTGCGCGAGTCATTCTTGAGCAGGACGGCCCCGTTCTCCTTGATATCGAAATCCTTGCCCGTGATTTGTTGGCGGTTGAAAAGTGATAGAGCGGTGCGGTCGGCGAGGAAGGCGCGGAATTCCTCCATCAGATCGAGAGCCAGCGAGGGTCTGCCCGGGCGGTCGCGGTGGAGGAAGCCGCATTGGGGGTCGAGTCCGCAGCTTTCCAGGGCACTGCGGCAATCGTGCATGAGCAGCGCGTAGAGGAAGGAAAGCAGGGCGTTCACCGGATCCAATGGCGGCCTGCGGGAACGGCCTGAGATTTGGATGGCGGGGTCGTGGTTGGTGAGGAGGTGGGGGAAGACCGCGAAATAGGCGGCGGCTGAGTCTCCTTCGATTCCGCGCAGGGTGTCGAGCGAGGTGGCGCGGGAAACCAGTCCGAGGCGCGCGGCGATGAAATCCGCAGATTGTGTTAGATGAAACGCGCGGTCGGCGGATTTTTCGCCGTGGTCGCGCGCGGCGCGCATGAGAACGAGGCGGGTGTTGGCGAGTTTGGCGGCGATCATGTTGGCGGCGATGGCGAGCGAGGCGGGTTCGTGATCGGCGCGGCGGTATTGTTCGCGGCGGAGCAGGATGTTGCCGGAGGTGAATCCGTTAGAGCAGGCGAGGAATTTCCCATAGGGGTTGTGAAACGACAGCGAGACCTTGGCTTCGGCGCAGGCCGCCATGAGAGAGGCGGAGCAGGAGATGTCCCAACCGAAACACGCGATGCCATCCAGATTGTGCAGCGGCACGCGCAGTTTGCTCTCCCCTTCATGGCGGATTTCCACGGCTGCTCCGTCTTTGTGCAGATAGGCCCCCTCCAACGTGACAAACAAGGTATTGAGATGTTGCTTCACAATTTGAAATCTGAAATCTGAAATTTGAGATTTAAAATCCTCAGAGGGGACCGTTCTTCCTCTCCCACTCCATGCGCAGGGGATGGTCGGGCGGAAACGTCTTCATTCCCTCGCGGGTCATCGCATCGAAGCGGCTCCGTGATTTTTTCGCCTCCTCGCCTTTCCTCCATTCCTCACGGCTCCGGTCATTCAAATGACGCGGTCCCTTGATGTCAGAGTTCTGCAACGAATCCGCCCAGGCCCGGATCTGCCTGGAACAGGATTCCGCGGCCAATCTCAAATCTGAAATTTGAGATTTGAAATTGAATAGCGCGGGCCGCCGCTCGAAATAACAGAGCATCGACCTCACCTCGCCAGCGGAACCTCGTGCGATGTAGAGGAAAGCCAGTAGTTCGTTGGTCGTGCCACGTTCAAAACCTTCCGCGATGTTGTTAGAAACCGAGAGCGAACATCGGTCCAACTGGTCACGCTTGGAAAACGTGATCTTCTCCTTCGCGGCGATCAGGAAATCCTCGCAGCCTTCGGCAAGCCGGATCGCATCCTGCCACACCGGCACATCTTCGAATCGTTGGTATGTCATCTTGTTGTGGATTGGAGATTTCAGATTTGAAATTTATAATTTGAGATTTGCGGAGAACCACGCCGCCGCGCCTTTCTTGAAACGCATGGACAGCGGTTGGCAGAAGTCGATGAGCGAGCAGGCATCGCATTTCCGTGGTTCGTATTCGGCCTGTGGCGTCCTGCGGGAGTTGATCATCACATGAAAGGCCGCTGCGGTTGCCGCCACCAGCGCCCGCAAGTCCTCATCAAAGCGGACTTCGGTCCGCCGCCGCTTTTCCCCGTAATACAAGGCCCCGCTATCTATCCGGATTCCCAGCATCTCCTCTAGGCACATCGCCTGCGCACACAACTGCACCTCATCCGCCCGATGTGCCTTCGGCTTGCCCCGCTTGTATTCCACCGGCACCGCTTGCGCGGTGCAGTTGAGATTTGAAATTTGAGATTTGAGATAGCAGTCCGTCGGCACGCTTTGCGTGCATTTGAGATCTGAAATTTGAGATTTGAAATTACCTTCGGTCCGCTCAGTGGCGGATGCATCATCTCTTCCTCTCAAATCTGAAATCTCAAATTTCAAATCGCCGTCCCCGGCGGCTCGGAACTCCACCACATCGCACTGGCCGGAAATACCTAACACCATCGAGCGCACCGGCATCCCGCGCGTGATTCTAACGCCGGCCTTGGTCTCATCCGTCCCTTCATGCGCGTTCTCATGCATCACCCGTCCATCTGCGGTGAACTTGTTCTCCGCCCACGCCTGTTCCAGATGGATCAGGGCGCACTGCCGCGGGCAATACAGCCAGTGCTGCAATGCGGAGAGCGGCAGGAGTTGATCATCGGTAAACATGGTGAAAGACGCAAGACTGGAAGACGCAAGACACAAGAGTAGAGGAAGAGAAGATGGCGGACGGGGGAGGAAAGATGTCAGGGGAATTCCTTGGCACGTCCCATGGTCTCACCGGTCTCGATCACGCGGCAGACCTTGCCGCCGTCGTGGCTTTCCCTTTTCAAATCTGAAATCTGAAATCTCAATTCCCCTCCAGCCGTGCCAAGATCGCGGGGAATCGCCCACCGCCGCATCGCGGCGGGCGTGAGGTCAGGGGTGACGTGCATGATGATAGTGAGTTACGGTAGAGCAGCACCTCCTGCGCCAATGCAGCACGGCTCGGTAGGCCATCGATGGGATCAAGATCTGGGTCCATGGTTAGATGCGGCGGATGAGGGTGACGCCCTCAGGAATGGCAGATTCGTCGATCTTGAGTTCGTAGTCGGCAAAGGAGCGGGGCACTTCGATTCCATCCTTGAGTTTGAGCGTGACGGTTTCGAAGAGTTTGTGGCTGGGCGCTTTACCGAGTTGGTTGTCGTGTTTGAAAACAATGAGGGCACGGGGATTCATGCTGCCAGCGGGACGAGCAGCTGATTGATCGAACTGGAATGCGTTTTCGAGGGACTGGAAGAGGAGTTCGAGGTCGCTGTCTTCTCCTTCGCCAGTGAAGCCGGTTTGGGTAGCGAGGAAGGGGTTCACGAAGCCTTGGGCTTTGTAGAGACCGTATGGGATGGTGAACTTGCGGCCCATGGTGCGCTCTTTTTCTGCATCCTTCTTGTTGGTCACAGAGGAGCGGGTGATGGCGTGTTCGCTTGACACAATGGGATCGATGGATCGGGCGAAGGAAAGTTGAACCGGACCGCGGACTTGACCGCAATTGATCTCAGTGGACATGACGGCCCCGAAAGTTCTGACATCATAATAGTTCTCACACATCCATTCGGTGGCTTTGTCTTTTTTGCCATTCTTTGGAGACTTGGATTCTACTGTTGGAATGCCGACCGCATTGTGTGCCTCCTGCTGGAGATCGTTGAGGACGGAACCGTCGGTGAAATAAATGCGTTTGCCAGCGGCACCGTTCGCCGTGAGTGCAACAAAGTTGCGAATCTTGCGCTTGAGGCAGACGTCAGTGACGAGGCCTTGGCCGGTTTCCACGTCGATGCGTGGGAGGTTTCCTGCGTCGGGATCGCCGTTGGGATTGGCGTCTTGGCAGTCGAAAATGAAGAGGAAGTCGTAGCGGTTTTTCATGGTTCTTATTTTGATTTGTAGTTGTGAGAATGATTAGACGGTTTCAATCACGGGTTCGGTGGTTGGTGTGGCTTCCTTCCTGGTGAAGAAGTCCTTGCGTTGGTGATAGTAGCCAATTGCGAAGATTCCTTGTTTTTTGAGTGTGAGTTGATTTGGGAAGCCGGTGGTTTCGATGGAAGAGACAATGTCCTGAACGAGTCGCTCTCGGTTGATCTTCGCGCCGCCGTTCAGCTTTGAGAGCCAGTGTTGATACGTGCGGAGCAGGCGTGGGAAGACGCTGGCGGGAGTGGCGGATGCTGCGCTGTAATAGCGGTCGCGGATGCCGGCATTGACGTTTCCGAGGGCGTCTTCCTGGGTTTTCTCAAGGGCCGAGAATAAACGGCCGAGGAGGTAGGCTGGGTCTGTATTTTCTGTGTCCAACATGGTCGGTATGGTTAGTTTATGATTGCGAGCGAGAACCGCTTTGAGAGTGGCGGCACGGAGATAATTGATGGTTCGGTCCGCATGGATGCGGCGGATGATGGCTGAGAAGAGTCCTTCGGGATAAGGTATGCCCTCGATGATGGCGCGGACGAGTGCGCCGCCGAGCAGGGGCGGAATTTCATCGGCCACACGGGCTGTTTCGCGGAGAATCTGCCAGACGGCAGGGAACTCGGGATCAGGGAAACGGTTTCCGGTTTGCTCAGTGAACTGGCGGACGATTTCCATGCAGTGTTGGTGATCGTGGAGCTTGGCGAGAAGATCAGCGACGGTGGAGCGATGATAGAAGCGAATGGAGACACGGGCGGCGTTTGGGGCGAGCCCCAGTATGTGAAAGGGTGTTTCCGCTTCCCCAAAATCCTGATAGCCGCTGCCGGAGCGGATGGCTTCTAGCAGCCGCTGGAGTTGAGCACGCTTGGATACGTCCTGAACCTCCACCGTGGCTTGCGATCCTCCGGAAAAGAGGCCTGCGAAACAGTCTTCCATGACGGAGGGTTGATCGGTCCAGAATACGGTGGTGGTGTCACCGATGCGAATGCGGTGTTTTTGCGACATCGGCCCGGTGAGCAGGGAATTCAGCGCGGTGCCGTATTGGAAGGCGGCGGTTTCCCCGACGGGGGCGTTGAAGCTCTGAGTTTTGCCGTAGGACTCATAGGCGGGAGCGTTGAAAGAGACGAGGGATGCTCCGGATGATTGAGCGCCGGTGATTCCTTTGATTTTGGGATGAAGGCGGGCGATTGAATCAATTTCCCCAGAAAGAAGACATTGAGCGGTTTCGGAGTTTCCCGAATCCTCAGCGTCCAAAGTGCTCCGCCACCATTCCAAGACGCGCTTGAATTCATGGATGGGTTTCTTTTCTCCCTGAATTTGGAAAATGCCAAAGCCCGTCCCAACTTCCGCCACGATGGGAAACTCGATGACTCGTTCAGGAGTCCAGTTCTCAAAGAACCGACATGCTGCCGTGAAGGCGGGATCATTGATCGTCTGCTCCAGCGCGATATGATGTTTTCGGGCTGCTTCGAATGACTCGATTGCTCTTGCTGCTTCCTTTGCGGCTTTCTTTTCGTCTTTATCCGGCTTCTTATATCCTAACAGGTAAGCTGTATTGTCCCAGAGAGTGCATGGATTCAGCCCAGAGCCAGATGGTTTACCTTCGCCCGGAACCAACATGACCACGTTTTGCAGTTTGCCTTTCTCATCGGGTTGGCGCGCGTCTTCGATAGAGAAGAGCGTCCCGTCGGGCTTAAGAACGATGCGAAATCCAATCTTTTGCGGCGAGAACCCCGGCGGCGCGATCTCGTAGGCGGGATCTTCGGCGAGGCGGGTGTAGAGTTCGTTGAGAGATTGCAGGATCATGCTTTTGCGGGGAATGGGAGTTGAGGCACTTTGATGATGCCGTCTCGCATGGTGGCGCGGAAAAAGTGCGGAGTGGTGGATTTGACCTTTTTGGTGGCGCTGTCCTGCTGGAACTCGATATCGTGGAGCATGAAGCCGAGGTCTTTTTCACCGGCGTGAGCGGGACAGGGATCGGGCAGATCGCTTTCGTTTTCGACGAGTTCGAAGCGGACTGGAAACTCACGACAGCCGAAGTAGGGCTGTTGGAATGCCTGCCCCTTGCGTGCGCGGCGCTTGAACATTTCGAGATGTTTGCCGACGGCTTCTGGTTCGGGTGAGGGTGAATCTCCTTTTTCCATTCGCGGGTCGAGGACCAAGACGTAGGCCTTGATGAGGTAGGCGACGTCTTTTAGGAGGAGGGAGGCGCGTTGTTGGCGGTTTTCCGCGACATCCATGGAAGGGCGGACTTCCGGGTTGAGCATGGCGGCATTCACGCCGGTGGCACCTTTGACCGGAATCTTGGAGGAAATTTCGTTGCGCCTGATGTTGGTGAAACGAATGGGATTGAGGACGTGGATTTCGTCGATGATCCAGCGGATTTGCGGTTTCCAGTAGATGGCTTCTAACACACCGCGGGCGGCGGACGGGGTCATTATATCGTAAGAGACGCGCTCGACCTTCATTTCGGGACGTGAGAAGAGGGCGTAATCGCCGGATACTTTAAGGGTGATGCCGTAGTTCATGGATGGTTAGCAAATGAGCTTTTGTGAATTGCAGTGGCCTTCATCGAAGGTGAGGCCGAAGTGCTTTGAGTAGTTGAGATCGGTGGAAATGAGAGCGTGGAACTCGCCGTCGCGGAGGACTTCGAACGAGCGGATGTTCTCGTCGCGAAGGCGGGGTGGGATTTGGACGGTGTAGCGTTGGAGTGCGCGGAGGAGTTTTCTGTGGAGTGGGATGGATGGATTCCGAAGTTCGGCGATGAGTGCGCGGGCTTTTTCGTCGTAGGGGATGATGACGGGAACCTGCCAATCTTCGATGAGGCGGAATTTTTCGGCGACGGTGGCGAAGTCGAAGTGAAACGGAAATGATTTCATGTTTCCATCGAGTCGGAAGTGGTCGAAAATGCCCTTTGAATCCCAGCGGGACTTTTGCTGGTAGTAGTAGAGATCGAAATAGTGGCGGATGGCGTCCTGGCCGAGTAGATCGGGATAGATATAGAGAAGTTGGTGCGCGACCTGGGCGGTTTCGCGGAAATAGGTTTCGCCGCTTTGGTCTTCTGGTGTGAAAATGTAAGTGTGGCCGGGAGTTTGGAGTTTTCCATTGCGGTTGCAGCGCCCGGCTGCCTGGGCGATCGAATCGAGGCCGGAAAGGGCGCGATACACGACAGGAAAATCGACATCGACGCCAGCTTCGATGAGTTGGGTGGAGATGACACGCACGGGCAGGCCTTTGTGGAGTCGGTTGCGGATTTTCGAAAGGATCACGCTGCGGTGCTCCGGGCACATCAGAGCGGATAGGTGGTGATTTTCCTCTGCTTCTCCGAGTTGTTGAAATAGCTGCTGGGCGTGTTTGCGGCGATTGACGATGCAGAGGGCTTGCAAGTGGCCTGCAAGCCGCTGCACGAGCGACGCATCTGGAAGGTCGCCGAGAGTTTCCAGTTTCACACGCTTGAGTGCGGAGAAGAGGGTGGCAGTGTCAGCGATGATTTCCCGGATTTTTTTTAGGCCGATGGGAAACTCGGAGGGATCATGGTGAACGGCTGGCTGGGTGGCGGTGCAGAGGATGACGCTGGTGTGATAGTGATCCGCGAGTTCCTGAATGACGCGCAGGCAGGGTGATAGAAAATCGACGGGCAGGGATTGCGCTTCGTCGAGGATGACGACGGAGTTCGCGATGTTGTGGAGTTTCCGGCAGCGTGTGGTTTTCGCTGCGAAGAGGGACTCGTAGAACTGGACTGCCGTGGTGATGATGATCGGCGCGTCCCAGTTTTCCGTGGCGAGGCGGGATTGAGTGCTTTCCTTGTCCGGGGAGAGAGAGGAATGATGCTCGATCAGAGGGTTGAACGATTCGGTTTCGAGCGGGGTGAGGATTTCCCGGATGACCTCGGCGTTTTGCTCGATGATGGATGTGAATGGCACCACATAAATCACACGCTGCTGGCCATGGGCGAGGGCGTGACGCAATGCAAAGCTGAGAGAGGAGAGGGTTTTTCCGCCACCGGTAGGGACGGTAAGAGAGAAAATACCGGGAGCTTGCGTGGCGGCGGCGCGGCAATCATCCACGACGGCACGGCGCTGGATATTCACCTCGTCTCCTGCGGCAGGCGCTCCGAATTGATCGATCCTTCTATTGATGAGACTTGAAATCGCTGCAAGTGAGTTTTTAGGGATTCTGTTCCGTGATTGCGCCTGTGAGGGATTCATGAAGGCCTCGGTGGCGAGGAAATCCGCATCGACGAGACAGGAGAAGAGCATCCGGGTGAAGAAGCTCAGGGAGAAGCGCTCTTGTGGAAGAAAAGCGGGTAGAGGTGGGATGGGCTGGGACTTAATTTCCGCAGGAGCGATCTGCCAATCCGGCAGGTCTGTCTTTTGGAGACGCGAGGCTTGGCATGAATTATTCGACATGCCGTCTAGCAGTCCCGAATGATGACCAGCTATGGGGTAGCCGAGAAGATGACCGAGTATGACATGTGCTTTTGTTGCGTGTTGAGCTCCGGCGGTGGAGTGATCGATTTGTCCAGAAACCTCAGCGATGTGAGGATCGGCTTTGGATTGGAGGTAGTGTTGCCATCTAACAGAGAACTTTCCCAGATCATGCCAGAGTCCGGCGAGGTAGCCCCAATCGTGTGCGGATTTGGCTTCGCTGGTATCTGGAGCGAACATTTCGGATGCGAATTTCGCCGTCCAGAAGGCGACTTTGTTGAGGTGGCCGTGATAGGGATCAAGACCCCGGCATTTTCCACATTCCTCGCGCTGGCATTGATCCAGACCATCACCGAATGGGGTGAAAAGCGGTTCCCACCGTGAGGATTCATTCGGGTAATCTGGGTGAGTATGTGCGTAGGCGGGCACGGTGGATGGGATGATGCGGGCGCTTTACAAACAGATAGTCAATTCAGATGGGCGGGGTCAAACAGGAATTCCTGAAGAATGTTGTCTTCTGGTGGTCAGTGATCGTGGGGGGCTGCATCGGGGATCGGGTGATGCGATAATTCCTCGTCAAGGAGCCGACGATGTAAGGGGGCGGTTGATTTGAGATTTGAGAGATCTGAGATTTCAAATCTCAAATCTCAAATCTCACCCTCTCCCGCTCCGCCAAGGTTCCGCCGGACCCACCAAATGACCGATGGGGGGGAGGGGGAGTCATGACGCGGTTTTGCACTCGTCCGACGTAACCCTGGCGGAGCGGGAGAGGCCAGAGATTGCGCTCATTTCTTCCGGCGTTTTTCATCTTCCTCGTGCAGGATGGAGGACATGGGGGCCTTGAGGTCAACCTGCTCTTCGGGTGTTAGATGTTCCGGGCAGAGGGAAAACTTGCGCAGGGCCTTGGTCTTGCGCGAGAGGCTGGCGGCGGACGCCTGCTGGCCGGTGGCGTCCGCCTGATAGGTGGCGGAGTTGTGATGGCTGATGCCGAGGCGGGCGGCGCTGGCGATGGCATCCTGGTTGGCACCGAGAAAGAGGAAGTGCCACTTGTAGGTGTCGGTCTGATGGTGGATGCGTTGCTGGATGTCGTGGATGGTGAACTGAACGGAGGCGTTCTCCTGGCCGTCTGTTAGAATGGCGACAATGACCGCCCCGGGGCGTTGTTCCTCCGGCAGGGCGGCGAGGCGCAGGCCGAGTTCATCGATGCCGCGCCCGATGGCATCGAGCAGGGCGGTCGCGCCGCGCGGGACGAAGGTGGTGGTGTCGAGCGGCAGGATTTCGGGCAGGGGCACCGAGTTGCAGGGCGTTTCGTATTGGTCGTCGAAGAGGACCAGGGTGAGGTGGGCGGGATCGGGTTCGGCGGACTGCTCGCGCAGGAAGTTGTTGAAACCGGCGATGGCGGCTTCCGTCATGGAGGCCATGGAGCCGGAACGGTCGAGGAGGAACAGGATTTCGGTGAGCTTGGTTTTCATGAGATGGGGTGGGGGCTTGGGTTTGGAATCGGGGATCGGTGTTGCTTGTGCGTGCGAAAAGAATGGCAAAACGTATTACTCGAGTCAATAAAAAAAGACGACATACGATAAAAACAAGTGACACGGGGAAAATATTGGTTAAGATTACCGAAATAAAAAACCAAGAAACGATGGCCAACACGAGCAATGAAGAGAACTGGGCGGCGCGCGAGAGGCTGCGCCGGGTGGAGTTTTTGTTGTGGTGGCGCGGGTGGGTGGGGCGGGGGGATTTGACGGAGGGGTTCGGGATTTCGGCGGCGCAGGCGTCGGGGGATTTGCAGCGGTATGCGGAGTTGAATCCCGGGGCGATGATCTATCACACGAGTCGCAAGCGCTATGAGTCGGTGCCGGAGATGGTCTGCCGTTTGCACGAGGCCTCACTGGAGGAGGCGGTGCGGGTGTTCTTGGGCGGGAGCGGGGTGTTGACCGGGTGGGGGAGGGGGCAACCCGATGCGGGGGATGTCCGGCTGGCGGTTCTAACACTTCCCGAACGCAAGGTGGACCCTGCGGTGGCGCGGCGGGCGCTGGTTGCCTTGTTAGAAAAAAAGTGGCTCAGGGTGCGCTATGCCTCGCTCAACTCCGGGAAATCCGAGTGGCGTCGCCTGGTGCCGGGGGCGCTGGCATGGGACGGCCACCGCTGGCATGTGCGGGCGTGGTGCGCGGAGCGCGGGGAGTGGCGGGATTTTGTGTTAGGGCGGATGAGTGCGGCCGAGTGGCCGGCCGAGGTGGTGGAACAGGTGCCCGAGGACAAGGATTGGGAGACCCTCGATACGGTGAGTCTGAAGCTCAACCCGAAACTCACCCAGGAGCGGCGCGACGCCCTGCGCATGGACTACGGCCTCGCGGGGGAGACCTTGGAACTGCGCGTGCGGCGGGCGATGAAGCCCTATCTGTTAGCCAATCTGTTCATCGACGCCGAGAACCACCGCGAACTGCCGCGGCATTTCGTGGTGAAATAACATCGTTTTTGAGGCGGCAGTTTCAACCCGACCGCCTTGGCGAGGCGTTTTTGATGGGTGTTGAACGTCAGGAAATGGGTGGCCCCCATGATGCGCGCGGCGGCGATGTGGAGGAGTTTCTTCCGTAGAGGAAAACAGGAAACTGGTGTCGTCGCTTATGACCATCGACTTGCGGCGAACCGGCCCCGACAGGGTTCTAAAAATCCGTGCCTTTGCCGGGATTGAGGATGTTAGCGGGATCGAGCGCGTGTTTGAGCGATTGGTGGAGGTCGAAGGAGACCTCGCCAAGGGCCTCGCGGATCCAGCGTCTTTTGGCGAGGCCGACGCCGTGCTCGCCGGTGATTGCGCCGCCGTTGGCGAGCACCCATTGGAAGAGCAGGTCGAGCGCGTGGTCGGCGCGCTCGCGCACCGACGGATCGGCGTAGTTGCCGACCATCAGATTGGTGTGGATGTTGCCGTCCCCGGCATGGCCGAAGCAGGCGACCGGGATACCGGTTTGTTGCTGCAGGCACCCCGCGAATTCGACGAGTTCGACGAGTTTGGACCGCGGGACCACCACGTCCTCGTTGAGTTTGTGCAGGCCGGTATCACGCAGTGCGTTGGAGAATTCGCGGCGCAGTTTCCAGATGCGCTCGCAGGACGCCTCGTCCGGCGCGCTCTCGATGAAGGTGGCTCCCAGCGATTCTAACAACCGATGGAGTTCCTCGAGTTCTGCAGCCACAGCGGATGTGCGTCCGTCGATTTCGACGATGAGGTGGGCGTCGCCGGGCGGGAAGACCTCGGGGCCCAGGCTGTTGCGCGCGGCGTTGAGCGTGAAGGTGTCGGTGATTTCAAGGGCCGACGGCAGGTGGCCGGCGTTGAGGATGGCCTGGACGGCGGCGGCAGCCATCGGAAACCTGGGAAAAATGGCGGCCAGCATTGAGCGGCATGCGGGTTTCGGAATGAGCCGCAACGTGGCCTCGGTGATGACGCCTAACATTCCTTCCGACCCGGTGAACAGCCCAACCAGATCAAAGCCGGTTTTGTTTTTGTGCAATCTGCCGCCGGTGCGCAGCACCCGCCCGTCGGCCAGCACGACCTCAAGACCTAACACATAACTCCGGGTCACCCCGTATTTCAAACACCGCGGACCGCCGGCATTGGTGGCGATGTTGCCGCCGATCGAACATTCCTTGAGCGATGCGGGATCCGGCGGGTATTCCCAGCCCAGCGCGCGCGCGGCCTCCTGGATGTCGCGCGTGATGACACCGGGCTGCACCACGATCGCGCCGTCGGCCGGGCAGAGCTCGAGGATGCGGTTCATGCGCATGACCGAAAGCGCGATGCCGCCATGGACAGGCACGCAGCCGCCGACATAGCCGATGCCCGCACCGCGTGTGGTCACAGGGATCCCGTGCGGGTGCGCGAATGTTAGAACGGCCGCGACGTCCGCCGTGCTTTCCGCGAACACCACGGCCTCCGGCGCATGGCTGGCGGACCACTTGTCCCCGGAATGGGCGACGAGGATTTCCGCAGCGGTGGTGACTTTTTCCCCGCCGAGCAGGGATAGCAAGGGGGCAAACCAGTCAGGGGTGGGAGAGGGCATGGGAAATGGGTGGGTGGCTGGGCGCAAGTTCGTTGAGTTTGCCCCGGTCAGTCAATCTTGATCGCGACGTTTGCAAAACCGGTGCTTTGCAGTTTTGGCTTGCGTGTTTAGACTTGCCGCAGATGTCGATGCCGCTGCTTTACGAGTCCCACTGCCACACGCCACTTTGCAAACACGCGTTCGGATCGCCCGACGAATATGCCGATGTCGCGCTGGCCCGCGGGTTCAAAGGCATCACTTTCACCTGCCATTGCCCCCTGCCGGATGGAATATCCGCCCGGGTCCGCATGGCTCCCGCGCAATACCACGATTATGTGGCGATGATCGCGGCCACCCGCAAGAAATTCGAGGGCCGCCTCGATGTGCGGCTCGGATTGGAAAGCGATTATTTTCCGGGAGTGGAGCCATGGTTGCAGGAACTCCACGCCCGGGTGCCACTCAGTCACGTGCTGGGCTCCATCCACTATCAACTATCTGAATACCGCAGGCGGTATTATACCGGTGATGTCCTTCTCTATCAGAAACTCTACTTTGATCATCTCGCGCTTTCCGCCGAGAGCGGGCTCTTCGACACGCTCTCGCATCCGGACCTCATCAAGAACGAATCGCCCGCCGAGTGGGATTTTGAACGCCTGCGCCCGGTCATCGGTCGGGCCCTCGACCGCATCGCCGCCACCGGCGTGGCGATGGAACTCAACACCAGCGGTGTCCAGAAAGCGCTGAGCGAGATGAATCCGTCACCTGAACAGTTAGAAATGATGCGGCAGCGCGGCATTCCCGTGGTCATCGGATCGGACGCCCACGTCGCGCAGCGCGTCGGCGACGGCTATGTCGATGCCCTGCATCTGCTCCGTGCCGCGGGTTATGCGGAAGTGAGCTATTTTCTGGATCGCAAACGCCAGACGGTGCCGATCCCGGATGCGCTGGAATCGTTGCTCTAACGTGATGATAAGTCGAGGGAAACAATCCGTTAGATCACGGATCTTTCCTCAATTTGCTATGACTGCGGCTATAGCCGAAATAGATGACCAGACCGACGGCCATCCAGATGGCCAACCTCCACCATGTCCCCTTGTCCAGAAATGCCATCATTCCCAGGCAGAGCAATGCGCCGGTGGCCGGGACCACGGGCACCCACGGGCAGCGGAATTTGCGCGGCAGGCCGGGATTGGTGTAACGCAGCACGATCACGCCCACACATACTAACACAAATGCCAGCAGTGTGCCGATGCTGCACATCTCACCAAACAGGTTTCCCGGCAGGATGGCCACCGCCGTGCCGACGACCACGGCGAACAGGGCGTTGGATTTCCACGGGGTGTGGCGGACCGGATGAATGTCGGAGAACATCTTGGGCAGCAGGCCGTCCTGGGACATGGTGATGAACACGCGGCTCTGGCCCATGAGCAACACCATGATGACCGAGGAGAAACCTGCCAGAATCGCGGGCACGATGAGTTGTTGCAGCCAACCGAACCGCGGCGGCAGGTGGCCCAGCGCGGTGGCTACCGGTGCGAGTTTGTCCACCACGCCGCGGAATTCGGTGTAGTTTGCCAACCCCGTGATGACCCATGAGAAAAGGATGTAGAGGATGGTGCAGATGAAGAGCGATCCGAGAATGCCGATCGGCAGGTCGCGCTGCGGGTTTTTGGCTTCCTGGGCGGCGGTGGATACCGCATCGAACCCGATGTAAGCAAAGAAGATCAAACCCGCACCGGTCAGGACACCCTGCCAGCCGAAATGATAGATCGTGCTGCCATCCACGACTTCGGAGACGCGCGCCGGGATCATGGGCGAGTGGTTTGCCGGATTCATGAATGCCCAACCGATGCAGATCACCAGCAAGACGATGGTCACCTTCAAGACCACCATCACCGCGTTGAACCATGCGCTTTCCCGGGTTCCGCGGATCAGTAGCAGAGACACCAGCACCACGATCACGGCCGCAGGCAGATTGGCGATACCGTGGATGTGTTGTCCGTTGGGCAGAATCTCCTCCTTGAACGGGGACAACGCGTATTGTATGGGAAAATCGAAGCCGAGCTGTTTGCAGAATTTCACGAAATACGCCGACCAACTCACTGCCACCGTGCCCGCGCCAATGGCATATTCCATCACCAGGTCCCAGCCGATGATCCATGCCAGAAACTCACCCATGGTGGCGTAGGAATAGGAATACGCGCTGCCCGCCACCGGCACCGAGGAGGCGAACTCCGCATAACATAATCCGGCGAAGGCGCAGGCCACCCCGCTGATCACGAAGGAAAAAACCACGCCCGGCCCCGCGTTGTCGGCGGCCACTTTTCCTGTTAGAGAAAACAGCCCCGCGCCGATCACCACGCCGATGCCGAGCAGGACCAACTGCCAGGCACCGAGCGTGCGTTTGAGGGTGGGGGAGGCATCGCCCTCGCCGCCTTCGGCGGCTGCGACAATGTCTTCGATGGGCTTTTTGCGGAACAGACTCATGGGTGGTGGCAATTTCAGGGGATTAAGTGGCAGGCCCCATGCCTAGCCCATCCAATGGGGCTCCGGGCACGGTTCGATGACTGCGGAAACTAGGGAGGTGCTGTCCGCTTTGGCAAGAAGGAAGCAGGGAAATGCACCTGGTGGCGGCCCGCAAGGCCAAGGCCGAGAGATTCCACACGCTCAACCTCTCTAACTTCCTTTCGTTTCACCGCCCGGGTGATCCTGAAATCGTGTGTCCGTAGGATAGCGCGCATGGATAGTTCCTACGTTGATGCGGATGGGGTGAGATCGAAACGCTGAGGCGCAGAGGTCGCAGAGAGAGGCGCGGAGTGAAGGAGGCGGGGCTTGTGTCAAATAAGGGGGGAACGGACGTGGAACGGACGTCTCGTCCGTTGATGCGGTTGCGGTTTTCTTCCTCATCCCCAATAACTTATTACCAATAACTAATAACCCATCCCCCCCCTCATTGACCTCACCTCCGGGCGTTGAGATGGGCCAAGAGCAGTGTGAAGAACATCAGGACAAGATTCTGGAGGGGCAGCTGCAAGGGCGTGGGCAGTGAGTAGATGATCGCCACGGTGGGAGTCCACACGCCGGCATTGGCGAGCAGCGTCGGCAGCACGCTGCGGGCGTACCAGCCGGGAGTTCGGAAATCAGCCAGCACCGCGCGGAAGCGGATCTCCGGCGCTATCAACTGATAGAACACCACTGTCGGCGGAATGGCAAGAATCGGACAATAGACCGCCTGGTCCAGGATCGACTTGATCACGATGGTTGCGGCGTCATGCCCTGTGCCGACCACGTGCGCCAGGAGCCGATAC
The DNA here is from genome assembly GCA_964458895.1 of uncultured Luteolibacter sp. GTDB lineage: Bacteria > Verrucomicrobiota > Verrucomicrobiia > Verrucomicrobiales > Akkermansiaceae > Luteolibacter. The sequence goes on from CAYWLC010000049.1 coordinate 16,172, forward strand.
AAGAGTTCGACCTCCAGTCCTTTGTAGCCCCAGAACGCCGTCAACCACAGTCCCTGCCGCCAACGGTACGGGCAGCGTCCACCGGCAATGAACCGCAAGTACAGGAACGGCAGGAGGCCGCCGAAAAAGCCGGTGGTGGCCATGCCGAAGGCGAAGCCCGCGTGCGCCCGGAAGGTCGTGAGTTGTTCGAAGGCTGCCCGGGACGGAGCGTGATGGTAATATGCCAGGACGACGATCAAGGCGGTGGCCTGAAGTATCAGGCCCGGCAGCAGATTGGCACGGGCACCACGCAAGCCGGCTTTCCATGGGGGTTCGCGGGAGGTGGTTGTGGCAGCCATGAAGAGGCGGAGGATTTCACAACATCCAGTGCCGGACTAGCGCGAAGTGGCGGCAGGATTAAGGGGAACGGACGTCTCGTCCGTTGATGCGGATGAGGAGAAAACGCTTGCTTCATAGCGCAGCGACGCAGGAGTCTTCCTCTTCCAATCAAAAATCTAAAATCAACAATCAACAATCGTCAATTCTTCCCCTCCCCACCCCATGAACGTCCTCACCTGGAACCTTGAATGGGCCAGCAACCGCTCCGCGCACGGCACGGAAATCTCCCGGCTGATCGCCTCGCAGGCTCCATCCGTGATGTGCCTCACGGAGCTCACCCTCGGCATGCTTCCCAAGGACGGCCACGGACTATTGCCGGAAGGCAGTTTCGGCTATCCGGGACCCGCGGACCGGCGCAAGGTCGCCCTCTGGAGCAGCGAGCCATGGTCCGATCCGGATCCCATCGGCCATCCGGATCTTCCCGGCGGGCGCTTTGTTTCCGGCGTGTCCCACGGCATCCGCTTCGTCGGTGTCTGCATCCCCTGGCATGCGTCCCATGTCTCTAACGGACGCAAGGACCGTAAGCTGTGGGAAGACCATCTTACCTACCTCCATCTCCTCCGACCGATCCTCGATCGGCACCTCGCATCTAACATCCCGCTTTGCATCCTCGGCGATTTCAACCAGACCATCCCCCAAGGCTGGCAACCCGAGCCTGCCTTCCAAGCCTTGTTGCAAACCTTCGCTCTTCCGCTCTCCATCCGCACTGCGGAACTCACCGGCCCGGACGGCAAACTCCTCATCGATCACTTCGCCACTTCGCCCGGCCTGCAATTCTCACTCAAACGATGGCTCCCGAAAGAATCTGACGCCGGACTCAGGCTTTCGGATCACACCGGGATTCTTGCGGAAATCCTGCCGAGTTTTGCGCCCTAGCCCCAGTTCTCCACTGACCCACTGCCCCACCCGTTGTCGAAGGTCATCTCGATCCTGCTTACAAGCTCAGCAAAGAGGTTCATCTCGATGAGACATTCAGCGTGATTGAAGAGCGTCGTGATCACCATCGAGGTCTGGCTCAGTGACTGGGCGCACAGGATGGCCGGGTCTCCAATTCCTTCGTGGATCGGTGTTCGCAGCATCGGTGCATTCAAGCCGAAGCTTTGGGTGCCGAGTGACGTCGAGATCCCATTGGCTGCGGCGTGAATCTTGTGGCTCGCTCGCTTGTAGATGTGCATTTTCTAACAGCGAAGAAGTGGAACGCGCCGATCACACTGGATCAATTCAAGAAGACCACCCAGTTGGAGGCATGGCCGGATTATCTCAAGTCACTGGTGGGTGACGACAATGTGCTGCATATTCCCGCCAACGGCGAGTTCACCTACACGCTGCGCGGCATCCATGTGAAGATCTCAGTGAGCCGAAATTTAGTCTTTGCACCGACAACTCCAGTCTTTATTTCTCCACCCCTATGAACGACCCCATTTTACATCTCGATCTTCCCGGCCTTGAAAAAATCCGCTCCGGCAAGGTGCGCGACGTGTTCGACCTCGGTGACCGCCTGCTGATGGTGGCAAGCGACCGCCTGTCGGCCTTCGACGTGGTCATGCCCGACGGCATCCCGCGCAAGGGCGAGGTGCTGACGCAGATCTCGCATTTCTGGTTCGAAAAATTCAAGGACCTGGTGCCGAATCATCTATTGGCAGGTGCGGACGATTCACTGCCGGAAAACCTGCAGCCGTTCACCGCGCAGCTCGCCCGACGCAGCATGATTGTGAAAAAAGCCAAGCCGCTGGCCGTCGAGTGCATCGTGCGCGGCTACCTGGCAGGCAGCGGGTGGAAGGAATACAAGAAATCCGGGACGGTCTGCGGGATCCAGCTTCCCGAGGGTTTGTTAGAATCCAGTGAGCTGCCTGAACCCTTGTTCACTCCGTCCACCAAGGCGGACGTGGGTCATGACGAGAACATTTCGTTTGAGAAAGCGGTGGAAATCATCGGGCTGGAGACCGCCAACAAGGCGCGCGACCTGAGCCTGATGATTTATCAATCCGCGCGCGATTATGCCAGGGAGCGCGGCATCATCATCGCGGATACGAAGTTTGAGTTTGGCATGTTTGAGGGAGAGCTGATTCTGATTGACGAGGTTCTAACACCCGATTCTTCGCGCTTCTGGCCAGCGGACGTCTATGCCCCGGGCCGTGGCCAGGCGAGCTTCGATAAACAATTCGTGCGCGATTATCTAGAAACGCTCGATTGGGATAAGACACCGCCTGGCCCCAAGCTGCCGCTGGATATTATTGCGAAGACGTCGGAGAAATACCTTGAGGCGTATGAGCGGCTGACGGGGAAGAAGCTGTGAGAGGGAAGAGGGATTCGATTGACGATTGATGATTGTTGATTTTTGATTGTTGAAGTGAAGAGTGGAATCGAAACGCCAAGACGCCAAGCTAGCCAAGAGAAGAATTTTGAATGAGGAAAGCAGGAAAGCAGGAAAAGAATTGAATCTTCTGCTAGATCCAGGCGCATCGTAGCTGCGGCGTCCCGCCTCCAATCTATCCTCTTGAAACTTCCCGGTCTTAATTCATTGGATCCTTCGCGCCTTCGCGTGAGGCATTGATTGACGATTGATGAATTCCGATTGTTGATGTGTGCTTGTTGGCGCAGTCGCTCAATCAAGCTCACTTCAAAAATCAACAATTATCAATCATCAATCGTCAATCGAATCTGATAGCATCAGTCCCAAAAGGATTTAGAATTTTGAACGAAGCGCTCACTTCACCTGTCTTGCGCTGGCTTTGAGGCGCAGGGCATTGAGGGCGATGAAGCCGGTGGCGTCGTCCTGGTTGTAGGCTTGTTCCTGGCCGCCTTCCATGGTGGCGACGGCTTCGGAATACATGCTGTGCGGCGAGCGGCGGCCGGCCTGCATGACGTTGCCCTTGTAGAGTTTGAGGCGGACCTCGCCGGAGACGGTTTTCTGGGTTTCGCTGACGAGCGCCTGGATGGCCTCGCGTTCGGGCGCGAACCAGAAGCCGTTGTACACGAGTTGCGCGTATTTCGGGATGAGCGAGTCACGGATGTGCATCGCCTCGCGATCGACGACGAGGGTTTCAAGGTCGCGGTGGGCGGCTAGCAGAATGGTTCCACCGGGGGTTTCATAGATGCCGCGGGATTTCATGCCGACGAAGCGGTTTTCCACGATATCGACGCGGCCG